>NZ_JBWKNI010000006.1:0-328091 GCF_059415485.1 Caulobacter sp. GW821-FHT10C03
GCCGACAGCTCCCCCAGAGGGGGAGCATCTTCAGGTTCAGGCCGCCTTGCGACGGCCCAGCATCAGGGTGCCGAGGATCGAACCCAGGGTTTCGGGCAGGTCCTTGCGGGCGGTGACGCGGTCGACCATGCCCTTCTCGACGAGGTATTCCGAGCGCTGGAAGCCCGGCGGCAGGGTCTCGCGGATGGTCTGCTCGATGACGCGGGGCCCTGCGAAGCCGATCAGGGCGCCCGGCTCGGCCAGGTGCACGTCGCCCAGCATGGCGTAGGAGGCGGTGACGCCGCCGGTGGTCGGGTCGGTGAGGACCACGACATAGGGCAGGGCCGCGTCGTTCAGCTCGTTGATGGCCAGGGTGGTGCGGGCCATCTGCATCAGCGACAGGGCGCCTTCCTGCATGCGCGCGCCGCCGGCGGCGGTGAAGGCGATCAGCGGGACTTCGCGAGCCAGGGCGGCCTTGGCGGCGGCGATGAAGCCTTCACCGGCGGCCATGCCGAGCGAGCCGCCCATGAAGGCGAAATCCTGGACCAGGACCACGGCGTCGACGCCGCCGACCTTGCCGTAGCCGATGGCCATGGCGTCCTGTTCGCCGGTGCTCTTGCGAGCGGCGGCCAGGCGATCCTTGTAGGGCTTGCCGTCCGAGAACTTCAGCGGGTCTTCGACGACCGACGGAGTCGGCAGCGACTCGTACTCGCCGTCGTCGAAGGTGAACTTGAAGCGCGCCTCGGGACCGATGCGCATGTGGCGTCCGGCCGGGGTGACCCACAGGGCCGCCTCCAGGTCGGAGCGATAGATCATCTCGCCCGTGTCGGGGCACTTGACCCACAGGTTCTCTGGCGTTTCGCGCTTGGCGAAGGCGCCGCGCACGCCGGGCGCGATCCGAGACAGCCAGCCGCCGCGACGGTCGGTCGAGGTCTTGGCCTTGTCGCCCTTCTTGGGGCCTTGGGGTTCAGCCATAGCCATAGCCTTAAAGCCTCATGCCGTTCCGACTCGCGCCGATCGCACAGCCTTAGCCAGCTCCGACGCCTTGGAAAGAACCTTTTGGGTCACGTTTTCGTTCAGCTTCGCCGCCGACGCGATTTCATCGACCAGCGCCGAGCCGACGACGACGCCGTCGGCCACGCGGGCCACCTCGGCGGCGCGCTCGGGGGTCTTGATGCCGAAACCGACCGCCACCGGCAGGCCCGAGGCGGCGCGCAGGCGCTCGACCGGGCCGCGCACGGCGTCGGCGTCGGCTTCCAGCACGCCGGTCACGCCCGCGACGGAGACGTAATAGATGAAGCCCGAGGTGCGCTTGACCACGGCCGGCAGGCGCGCGTCGTCGGTCGTCGGCGTCGCCAGGCGGATCAGATTCATCTTCGCCGCTTCGAGCGCGTCGGTCAGGGCGTCGGCCTCTTCCGGCGGGCAGTCGACGATGATCACGCCGTCGGCGCCGGCGTCCGAGGCGTCATTGGCGAAGGCCTCGAAGCCGTAGGACAGCACCGGGTTCAGATAGCCCATCAGCACGATCGGCGTGACCGTGTTGGTCTCGCGGAAGCGGCGGACGATGCCGAGCACGTCGCGCATCTTGGTGCCGGCGGCCAGCGAGCGCTGCGAGGCCAGCTGGATGGTCGGGCCCTCGGCCATCGGGTCCGAGAAGGGCATGCCCAGCTCGATGACGTCGGCGTGTTCGGCCAGGCCCGTCAGCAGCTCGAACGAGGTCTCCAGGTCCGGGTCGCCGGCCATGATGTAGGCGACGAACAGGGCCCGGTGGTCGTTTTCCCGCTGGAAGGCGCGCTCGAGGCGGGTGCCGTCGCGATAGCTCATCAGATCGCCCATCAGATCGTGCGCCCCAGGGCGTCGGCCACGGTGAAGATGTCCTTGTCGCCGCGGCCCGACAGGCACAGCACGATGACGCCGCCTTCGCCGATTTCCTTGGCCAGCTGCGGCAGCTTGGCCAGGGCGTGGGCGCTTTCCAGGGCCGGGATGATGCCCTCGAGCTCGGCGCACAGCTGGAAGGCCTTCAGGGCCTCGTCGTCGGTGCAGGTCAGGTACTGGGCGCGGCCGATGTCGTGCAGGAACGAGTGCTCCGGACCGATGCCCGGATAGTCGAGGCCGGCGCTGATCGAGTGGGCGTCGAGGATCTGGCCGTCGTCGTCCTGCAGCAGGTAGGTCTTGTTGCCGTGCAGAACGCCCGGGCGGCCGCCGGTCAGCGAGGCCGCGTGCTTGTCGGTGTCCAGGCCGTGACCCGAGGCTTCCACGCCGTAGATCTTGACGCTCTCGTCGGCCAGGAACGGGTGGAACATGCCGATGGCGTTCGAACCGCCGCCCACGCAGGCGACGACGGCGTCGGGCAGGCGGCCTTCCAGTTCCTGGATCTGCTCGCGGGTCTCGTTTCCGATCACCGCCTGGAAGTCGCGGACCATGGCCGGATAGGGGTGCGGGCCGGCGGCGGTGCCGATCATGTAATAGGTGTCGGCCACGTTGGTGACCCAGTCGCGCATGGCCTCGTTCATGGCGTCCTTGAGGGTCGCCGCCCCCGAGGTCACCGGGCGCACTTCGGCGCCGAGCAGGTTCATGCGGAAGACGTTGGGCTTCTGACGGGCGACGTCGACGGCGCCCATATAGACCACGCAGGGCAGGCCGAAGCGGGCCGTCACGGTGGCCGAGGCCACGCCGTGCTGGCCGGCGCCGGTCTCGGCGATGATCCGGGTCTTGCCCATGCGCTGGGCCAGCAGGATCTGGCCCATGCAGTTGTTGATCTTGTGCGCGCCGGTGTGGTTCAGCTCTTCGCGCTTGAAGTAGATCTTGGCGCCGCCGAGATGCTTGCTCAGCCGCTCGGCGAAATAGAGCGGGCTGGGCCGGCCCACATAGTGGGTCAGGTAGCCGCGCAGCTCCTTCTGGAACGCCGGATCGTTCTTGGCCTCGGTGTAGGCCCGGTCCAGCTCGAGCACGAGCGGCATCAGGGTCTCGGCCACATAGAGACCGCCGTAGTCGCCGAAGCGCCCCTTGGCGTCGGGATAGGCGGACCAGTCGTTAGGCCGTTCAGGAGTCGCGGTAGGAGCGTTCAAGATCGTCTTCCGGGCTTTTAGGCGCGTTTGACGGCGTCGAGGAACGCCGCGATCAGAGCCGGGTCCTTTAGGCCCGGACCGCGTTCCACGCCAGAGGAAACGTCCACCAGCGGGGCCCCCGAGGCCTTGACCGCCTGCGCCACGTTCCACTGATCGAGGCCGCCGGCCAGGAAATGCGGGCGAGAAAATCGCCGGCCTTCCAGCAGGCTCCAGTCGAACCTTGCGCCGGTCCCGCCGGGCAGGGCGGATCCTTCCACGGGCCTGGCGTCGAACAGGAACTGCTCGGCGACGGTCTCGAACGCGCGGGCCTGGTCGACATCGGCCGACGAGGAAACGGAGAAGGCCTTGATCACCCCGGCGCCGCTGCGCTGCGCGATCTCGCGCACGCGGCTGGGCGTCTCCTTGCCGTGCACCTGGATCAGGTCGGGGCGCATGGTCGCCATCAGCCGGTCGACCAGGGCGTCGTCGGGATCGACGGTGACGGCCACGGTCTGCACGCCCCGGCCGCGCACCGGCGCGACCAGCCGCTCGGCGGCTTCGGGCGTGATGTTGCGGGGGCTCTTGGCGAAGAAGACGAAGCCCAGATAGGCCGCGCCGCCGTCGAAGGCGGCCTTCACCGTCTCCGCCGTCGAGAGCCCGCAGATCTTGGCCTTGGTGGTCATGGCGGGGGAGTTACGGTGGGGAAGGCCTCAGCGCAACCCCCGCCGCCCAACCGGCCCGGCGTCACTGCAGGGTGAAGACCCCGTTGACCGCCCTCCACTCGGTGGGACCGATCATCCGGTTGTGGGCCACCTTCACCGAATGCAGCACGCCGTCCAGCTCGCGGCTCCAGAAGTCGAGGAAGCTCTTCAGGGTCGGGAAGCGCGGGGCCAGGTCGTACTCCTGCCAGACATAGAGCTGCAGCAGGTGCGGATGGTCGGGCAGGTGGTAGCAGATCTGGGCCGTGGTCAGGCCGTAACCCAGCATCTGCAGCTCGAACGCGCGGGTGGTCATCGAAAGCACTCCGACAACGGGTAAGCGTCACCGAAGAACCGTCCGCCCGGGGGCTGAGTTGCTCAAGAGGGCAGGGCGTCGCACCCCAAAATCCTTCTCCCCTTGCGGGAGAAGGTGGCGCCGAAGGCGACGGATGAGGGGTCGCGCGGCGGTCGAGGTCTGAGAGACCCCTCACCCGACCCGCTGCGCGGGCCACCCTCTCCCGCAGGGGGAGAGGGATCCCAAATCAATCCCGCACCAAACCCCCGTCGACCACCAGGTTCTGCCCCGTCACCGCCCGCGCCCACGGGCTGGCGAAGAAGAGCACCGCGTCGGCGAATTCGGCCGGGGTGGTGACCGAGCGCAGCGGGGTCATGCCGGCGATCAGGTCGAAGACCGGCTCGGGCGTGGCGGCGCTGGCGCCGGTGACGCGCAGCAGGCCGCCGGAGACCATGTTGACGGTGATGCCGGCCGGGCCGAGGTCGCCGCAGGCCGTGCGGGTCAGCGACAGCAGGGCGGCCTTGACCGCCGTGTAGTCGTGATAGGGCACGACCGGGTTCTGGAAGAGGTTGGTGCCGACGTTGATCACGCGGCCGAAACCGGCGTCGGCCATGTCGGGCGCGGCGACCTGGATGACGTTCAGCGCGCCCTTGAGCACCGTCGTGTTCTGCTTCTCGAAGTCTTCCCAGGCGATGCTGGCGAGATGCGCGCGGGCGTCGCCGTTGAAGCTGTAGTCCAGGGCGTTGTTGATCACGGTGGTGACGTGCGAGCCGAAGGCCTGCTTGGCGGCGGCGAACATCGCCTCGACGGCGGGGCGGTCGGCGACGTCGGCCTGGACGGCGATGGCGCGCTCGGGACCGCCCAGTTCGGCCGCCAGGGCCTCGGCGGCGTCCTTGCTGGCGCGGTAGTTGATCACGACGCGGGCGCCGTGGCGGGCGAAGGCGCGGGCGATCTCGGCCCCCAGGCCCCGGCCGGCGCCGGTGACGAGGACGATCTGGTCGGACAGCTGCATAGATAGAGACTCCAAAACTCGGCCCGTGAGGTTCCTAGCGGAGTTCGGGGCGAAAACCTCGTCCTTCGACAGGCTCAGGATGAGGTTTTGTTGCGGCCCTGGGCTTGGAATTGGTCCTCACCCTGAGCCTGTCGAAGCATGCCCTCGGGCGGGCCGCGCCGGCGGCGCGACCCGATGGGGGCGAGGGCCACGCAGGGCGCCTACCGCCTCTCGTCCAAACTCGCCACGACCCCCAGCTCCGGCGAGGGCGGGTTGGGCAGGGGGACCTGGGCCTCCAGCCGGCAGACCAAGCCCTGTGGCCGCCAGTCCATCCGCGCCTGGCCGCGCAGTTCGCCGCGCAGGCTGCGCTCGATCAGCCGCGAGCCGAAGCCGCGCCGGGCGGGCGGGGCGGTCACCGACGGGCCGCCGGTCTCGGTCCAGGTCAGGCACAGGGCGCGGGCCTCGGCGTCGAAGCTCCAGGCGACCGCCACCGCGCCTTCGGACGTGGCCCCTTCAGACGTGGAAAGCGCCCCGTACTTCAGGGCGTTGGTGGCCAGCTCGTGGAAGATCAGCGACATGGTCAGCGCCCCGCCCGGCGGCAGGAAGCAGGCCGGCCCCTCGACGCTCACCCGGCCGGCGGCGGCCGTGAACGGGGCCAATGCTCTTTGCGCCACCTCGCGCAGCTCGGCCCCGTGCCAGCTCTCGCGGGTCAGCACGTCGTGGGCCAGCGACAGGCCCAGCAGGCGGGATTCGAACTTCTCGAAGGCGGTGATCGGATCGGGCTCGTTGCGCAGGGTCTGGGCGGCCATCGACTGGACGGTGGCCAGGGTGTTCTTCACGCGGTGGTTCAGCTCGTTGATCAGCAGGCGCAGCTGGCCCTGGTGGCGCTCCTGCTCGACCTCGATCCGCTTGCGGGTGGTGATGTCGGCGATGATGGCCACCAGATAGGGCCGCTGGCCGGGCGGCTGCACGCGCGAGACGTTGAGGCGGATCCACAGGCTCGACCCGTCGCCGGCCCGCAGGCGGCGCTCGGCGTGATAGGTGTCGGTGCGGCCGGCCAGCAGCGAGCGGACGTGGCGCTGGGCGTCCGGCAGGTCCTCCGGCTCGATCAGCTCGGCGGCGTCGCCGGCCAGCAGGTGGTCGCGGTCGTGGCGGGTGATGGCGCAGAAGCGGTCGTTGACCTCCAGGAAGGTCCCGCCCGGCGCGATCCGCGCCACGCCCATGGCCGCCTGCTCGAACAGGGCCTTGTAGCGGGCCTCGGCCGCCTCCAGCCGCAGGCGCGCCTCGACGGCGGCGGTGGCCACCTCGGTATAGAGCACCAGCCCGCCGATCGCCCCGTCCTCGGTGCGCCAGGGGGCCATCGACCAGCGGATCCACTCGACCCGGCCGTTGCGGTCGACATAGCGGTCGCCGGCGTCCTCGCGCAGCTCGACCCCTTCGGCGATCACCCGCGCGTGCAGGTCGCGCCAGTGGCGGGGGATCTCGGGAAACACCTCGTAGTGCACGCGGCCCAGCAGCGGCAGGTCGGCCGGCAGGCCCTGGTCGGTCAGGTACTGGGCCGAATGGGCCAGATAGCGCATCGACCGGTCGAAGATGGCGATGCCCAGCGGCGCATGCTTCAGCGCCGTGGTCAGGCTGGGCGAGTCCTGCGCGATCATCGGGCGGGCGGCGGCTCCGGCTACGGACGGCGAGAGCGCGCATCATGACCCCGTTCGCGCGTGGGGGGAAAGGGGGCTCCTTCTCCCCTTGCGGGAGAAGGTGGCGACGAAGTCGACGGATGAGGGGTCTCTCAGATGGGAGACGCTTCGCCCGGCCTGACCGCCGCACGCGGCTTAGAGTTCCGGGAGACCCCTCACCCGACCCTGCTCCGCAGGGCCACCCTCTCCCGCAAGGGGAGAGGGAACGGGCGGGCGATCTCACGCATCAATCCCGCCCGCAGGCCCCCAACCCGTAAAATCCCCGCGAAAGCGGGGACCCAGGCTTTTTCTGAAAGGCAGGACGCGGGGATTTGACGGAAGGGAGGGGCGGACCGGATCGAAGCCCCCGCCCGGCGTGTTGCTTTCCAGATCCCCCGCCTGGAGACACCCGCCATGCTCGCCTCATTCCTGATCGGCCTCGCGGCCGGCGCCCGCGCCCTGACCCCGTTCGCCGCCGTCAGCGACGCGGCCGCCAAGGGTGCTCTGCCCGCCGACAACGGCACGCCGAAGTGGCTGGGCCATCCGCTGGTCAGCGCCGGGACCAAGGCCCCGGCGGCCGCCGAGCTCTGGGACGACAAGCTCCACTCGGCCCCCGACCGCATCGTCCCGGCCGGCCTGCTGGCCCGCGTGGTCACCGCCGGCATAGCCGGCGCGGCCCTGGCCCCCCGCAACCGCGCCCTCGCCGGCGGCCTCCTCGGCGCCACCGCGGCCATCGTCGCCGCCTACGTCACCTTCGACCTGCGGATGGCGGCCCTGAAGCGGTGGGGCCAGACGCCGACGGGGCTGATTGAGGACGCGCTGACGGTGGCGGCGGCGAGGGCGGTGGTGAGTGGGGCGAGCCGGGTCGCGATCGCCTAGGGTTTCTGGAAGCGTGGGTCGATCCGGCGGGCCAGGTCCAGCGGATAGGACTGGCTGACCGTGAAGCCGCCGTCCGGCGTACGCGACAGATAGAGCGCCCACGTCTCGCCGACCCCGGCGATCGCCTGGCCGTCGTCGCACGGGCCCGGATCGCTAGAATATCGTGTGCACGGTGCTAGCGCCGTCTAAATGGGCCGCGTCGGATCTTTCGCCGTCTGTCTCGGTGCTTCTCTTTAGCGATGCTTTATTTTCCGGTCGCCTTCAGGCGAAGGTCGACCTTTGAGTTGGCCTGTCCGCATGTGACGGTGGGGTGCACCCTAAAGTTATAATTGGAGGCTCTTCATCCATGAGGAGGTATGCCCAAAAATCCTCATAAAATACTGTTATATAAGGAAAAAACTTTTCGAAGATGCATGTATTGACGTCGTTGCAGCCAGCCGCCCGACCAGTCGATGTGGGAAAGCTCGGAACGGTGTCTGCTTCGCGGGCCTTTGACGCCCGATTGCGAGGCGAACTCGGATCGTTTCGTCGAATGACGACTGCGGGCTAAATTGGTTCTCTTTTAGATGGAAATTCGAAGCGGTAATTTTTACTATGTAAATCAATTAGTTGAACTTGCAATCATCCATCTATAACGGCTCTTAGTGGGTTGCCTAGTTGTCTGTGTCAAAAACTGTTGCGACGACTCATTAGCTTTGTTATGTCTCTCGCGTGGAGGTGTTCCGATGGACGGTACCCGGTCGAGAGAGGCGCTAGCGGACTTTCTCAGCTATTTAGCTGAGAAGGGGATGATGGCTGGAGCGACCGTTGCCTCGCGAAAAGCTGCTGCCTCAAAGATCTTAGGCATTTTGTCTGATGAGGAAGGGCAGGACGTTACGTCGATCGATATTGATGACGTCGTAAGCAGATTTCAGCGTCTTCACGGAAGAAACTACACGCCGGATAGCCTTGCTACCTATAGGAGCAGGCTAAAATCCGCTATTTCTGATTTTTCGACTTATCTTGATAACCCGCTAGCATTTCGTCCGTCTGTGCAGGGGCGGGAGAAAATTGCTCGTAGCCAAAAAGAGCCTATTGCGCCCTCGCGCCCCAAAGTCGCGGAGCAGCGGGCGGAAGCGCCGAAACCAGTCGGTGCGCCAATGGCCTCTAGCACTATCCTGCCGATCCCCCTTCGCGCGGATTTGACAATTTTTATTCAGGGAATGCCATTTGATCTTACCGAAGCCGAGGCGCGAAAAATCGCGGCGGTCGTAAGCGCGATGGCGATTTCCTAGAAATATCACCCCCTTCCAAAAGGGGTGATTAAGCCGAGCAATCGGCTGGAGCGGAGCTGCTGGGGCCGGACGTCCAAAGTCCAATCGCCCCAGCAGTCCAACTTCCAAACTGCGCTAAAATCTAACGTCCATCAAGCCTACTCCCCCGCCTCCACCGGCTGATCGTACGCCGCCATCATCGCCATGTTCAGGATCTTCGACACCGAAGCGCCGAGCGGGCAGATCTGCACCGACTTCGACAGCCCCAGCAGCACCGGCCCGATCACCGTCGCGCCGCCCAGCGACTGGACGAGCTTGGTCGAGATCGAGGCGGCGTGGATGGCCGGCATGATCAGGATGTTGGCGCTGTCGGTCAGGCGCATGAACGGGTAGGCGAGGCGCTTTTCGGGGTCGAGGGCGAGTTCGGGGGGCATTTCGCCCTCGTACTCGAAGTCGACGCCCATCTCGTCGAGGGCGGCGACGGCCTCGCGCACCTTGTCGGAGCGCTCGCCCATCGGGTTGCCGAAGGTCGAGTAGCTCATGAAGGCCACGCGCGGCTTGAAGCCGAGATTGGAGACGGCGCGGGCGGCCTCGCAGGCGATCTCGACCAGCTCGTCGGCGTCGGGCAGCTCGGTGACGTTGGTGTCGGCCACGAAGATGGTGCGGCCCTTGGCCAGCACGACCGACATGCCCATGATCCGGCCGCCGGGGGCGGGATCGACGACGCGCAGCACCTCGTCCAGGGCCTGGTCGAAGCTGCGGGTGACGCCGGTGACCATGCCGTCGGCCTCGCCCATGCTGACCATCGAGGCCGCGAAGCTGTTGCGGTCCTGGTTGATCAGACGCTGGACGTCGCGCTTGAGGAAGCCCTGGCGCTGGAGGCGGGCGTAGAGGGCGTCGACATAGTCCGGGTTGCGGTCGGACAGGCGGGCGTTGTGGATCTCCAGGCCCGAGGTCTCGGGATCCAGGCCCACCAGGCGCATGTTCTCGTGCACCAGGTTCTCGCGGCCGCAGAGGATGGCCTTGCCGTAGCCGCCGGCCTGGAAGGCGTAGGCGGCGCGGATGACGGACGGCTCTTCGCCTTCTGCGAAGACGATGCGCTTGGGCCGGGCCATGACCGAGCCGGCGATCTTCTGCAGGAAGCCGGCGGTGGGGTCGAGGCGCTGGGCCAGGCTCTGGCGATAGCCGTCCATGTCGGCGATCGGCTTGCGGGCCACGCCCGTGTCCATGGCCGCCTGGGCCACGAACGGCGGCACGTACCAGATCAGGCGCGGGTCGAAGGCCGAGGGGATGATGTAGTCGGGGCCGAACTTCAGCTGGCGGCCGTGATAGGCGGCGGCGACTTCGTCCGGCACGTCCTCGCGGGCCAGCATCGCCAGCGCCTGGGCGCAGGCGATCTTCATCTCATGGTTCACGCGGCGGGCCCGCACGTCGAGAGCGCCGCGGAAGATGTAGGGGAAGCCCAGGACGTTGTTGACCTGGTTGGGATAGTCGCTGCGGCCGGTGCCCATGATCGCGTCCTTGCGCACGCGGTGGACTTCTTCCGGGGTGATCTCAGGATCCGGGTTGGCCATGGCGAAGATCACCGGATTGGGCGCCATGCTGGCGATCATCTCCGGGGTGAAGGCGCCCTTGGCCGACAGGCCGAGCAGCACGTCCGCGCCGGCCACGGCTTCCTCCAGGGTGCGCTTGTCGGTGTCGACCGCGTGGGCGCTCTTCCACTGGTTCATGCCCTCGGTGCGGCCGCGATAGAGCACGCCCTTGCTGTCGCAGGCGATGACGTTCTCGGGGCGCACGCCCATGGCCTTGATCAGGTCCATCGAGGCGATGCCGGCCGCGCCCGGGCCGTTCAGCACCACCTTGATGTCGGCCAGGTTCTTGCCGGTGATGTGGCAGGCGTTGATCAGGCCGGCGGCGCAGATGATGGCGGTGCCGTGCTGGTCGTCGTGGAACACCGGGATGTCGAGCAGCTCCTGCAGCTCGGTCTCGATGCGGAAGCACTCGGGGCTTTTGATGTCTTCCAGATTGATGCCGCCGAAGGTGACGCCGATGTTCTTGACGACGGTGATGATCTCGTCGGCGTCCTTGGTGGAGACCTCGATGTCGATGCTGTCGACGTCGGCGAAGCGCTTGAAGAGCACGCTCTTGCCCTCCATCACCGGCTTGGAGGCCAGGGCCCCCAGGTCGCCGAGGCCCAGGATCGCCGTGCCGTTGGAGATCACCGCCACCAGGTTGCCCTTGGAGGTGTACTCGTAGGCCATGTCGGGATCGGCGGCGATCGCGTGCACGGGCACGGCCACGCCGGGCGAATAGGCCAGGCTGAGGTCGCGCTGGGTCGCCATCGGCTTGGTGGGGGTCACCGCCAGCTTTCCCGGCTGGGGATAGCGGTGGAAGGCCAGGGCCTCCGCGTCGGTGAAGGTCTTGCGTTCCGCGTCGCTCATGGCGGCGTTTCCTGTCCTGCGTAGCCAGTTGAAATGGACCCGCCGAACGATGCGACGCGCCCTTATGCACGGACCAGCCTAGCGACGGCGTCCCGGCGCGACAACCGCGCAATCATCGATGGTATCGCTACAAACGCTTGTTGGGATTGGGTTTGCGGCATGTGGGACACTGCCCCGGCGTAAGCCGGCGGAGAGACCACCGGATAAATCCGTTGACCCGACCGAGGGGCTGGGCGACGAGGCGCGGGCTCGTTTCGTGGAGAGAAAGCCCATGTCCGCCCCCCCCGTCAGGATCGCCGTCGCCGGAGCCCTGGGCCGCATGGGCAAGGCCGTGGCCGCCACGCTGGAGGGCCGGTCCGACGCCGTGGCCGTGGCCCGCTTCGACCGTCCGGGCGTCGAGGGCGAAGGCCTTGTGGCGCTGGAGAGCGCCTTGGCCCAGGCCCAGGCGATCATCGACTTCACCATCCCCGAGGCTTCGGTGGCCCTGGCCGAGACGGTCGCCGCCGCCGGCGGCGGCATCGCCCTGGTGATCGGCTCGACCGGCTTCACGCCCGAGCAGGACGCGCGGCTGGAAAAGGCCGCGCAGAGCGTCGCCATCGTGCGCTCGGGCAACTACTCGCTGGGCGTCAACATGCTGATGGGGCTGGTGCGCCAGGCCGCCGCCGCCCTGCCGGCCGCCGACTGGGACATCGAGGTCTTCGAGGCCCACCACAAGCGCAAGATCGACGCCCCGTCGGGCACCGCCCTGATGCTGGGCCAGGCCGCCGCCGAGGGGCGCGGCGTGGTGCTCTCCGAAGTGGAGGACCGCGCCCGCGACGGCGTCACCGGCGCGCGCACGGAAGGCAACATCGGCTTCTCCGTGGTGCGCGGCGGCGGCATCATCGGCGAGCACAGCGTGATCTTCGCCGGCGAGAGCGAAAGCCTGACCATCGCCCACTCGGCCATCGACCGGGGTCTGTTCGCGCGCGGCGCGGTGGCCGCGGCCGTGTGGGTGCAGGGCAAGCCGCCGGGGATCTACGACATGCAGCAGGTGCTGGGGTTCCGGGCGATCTAGCCGCCTGCACAGTCTCCCGTCGTTCCCGCCCTGGAACCGGGGACATCCACCGCTACCGACAACGCGCGCCCAAGCGGACGGGTTTGGTGTCGGCTATGGGTGGTTTGCGGAAGTAGACGGGTCGTCTGCTACGAGGGAACTAGGAGGGGCGCAATGATCCTAGAGCGTGACGAGATTGATCCAATCCGCCCTGTCGGCATTGATCACAGCATTGACGAGATATGGGCTGACGATAAGCGCAAGGTTCTCGAACAGCGCTACAACTTCCTGGAATATCACTTCGAGAAGGACGGGCGGTATTGCCGCGCCCGAGCTTACTTGGATGAACCCAAAACTGTGACCCTGTATGGTCCCTTTGTCAGCCGTGGGTCGATTGAACGCGTGGCGGATGCTGAGTTTGCTGACGCGGTGGCAACCTATCTGCGGCGCCGCTTCCCTAAGTTGAAGACGCTTTAGGTCCGTTCAGGGTCGAAACCGGGAAGTTGCGCTCGGGTGGTAGTCGACATATGCCAAGCCGCTTGGGGCAAAGGCGGTGAGATCGATGGCGGCTTCATCTGCGCGAATTTGGTCGGTTCCGGCCTTCCTGGAGTATGTTCATCCACCACTGACGGATGAGGCCGTCGAGGCTGCGGAACGACAGCTAGGGGTGAAGCTGCCTCCCACATATGTAGCGCTGCTTCGGGTGCAGAATGGCGGCTATACCGAAGTGACGCTGCCGGACTCGGTGCAAAGCCAAATCTGGGGCATTGGCTCGAAGTTTCCGACCGTATTGGACGGCTCGCTCAAACACCAAATGGCGGAGTACGCCGACGAGATCTGGCTGCCCGCCAACTCCAATGCGCTCATTCCGTTCGACGGAGATGGTCATTGGTACTTATGCTTCGATTTCCGCTCAGCCGGTCCTCGCGCCGAGCCGTCGGTCGCATATGTTGATCTTGAAACCGAAACGGAAGACCAGATCGCCGGGAGCTTTGGAGCTTTCTTAGGGCTGCTGGAGCGCGACTTCGGTGACCAAGTCGTGGTGGGCCTATCGCAAACCAGCACCGACGAGACCACGACCATTCTTGAACATCACTTGGGCGTGGCATTCGGCGCCCCCGATGATTTTGCGCACGGCTATCCCACCAGGAGCGCAAAACTCCGGGATGGTGATCCACCAGATTGGATTTGGATTGCCCCCAATATCGTGCCGTTGGGGTTCTCGCGCGGCGCCAATAGGGGCGTTCATGCAACGCCAGAAACGGTCCTTCGATTTCCCGAACAGCCGAATAGTGAGGCGATAGTCACCTGTAGCGCTGGCGCCGCCCAAGCAGTAATGGCAGCGCTCCAACGTGCGGGCCTAACTCTGCTACCGATACACATTCCCTGAACTAGAATTTCACCTGCAAGGTCGCAGAAGGGGCGTGAACCGAAGTCATTCCCACCGCCTGCCTCGGACACTCAAATCGCTGTCGCGAGTAAGTGTCTGTTTCGGTCGACACCCGCCCTTGCGGCGGGAAACCCTCCGCCAGCCGCGGGTGCGGCCGTTCCAACTTCAGTTCGCGACCCATCGCGGAGGCTGGAACGGCTCAGCGCCTGGAGGCGGCGAGGGCGCCCCTCAGTCTAAGCCCTGGCCAACTAACCCCTGGCCAGGACGCTGGCCGCCTTGCCGTCGTACTGGCCGCCGAAGTTGGTCTTCAGGTGGGCCATGATCGCGCCGACGTTGGTGTCGGGGTTCTGGGTGCGGAAGTCGTCGATGGCCGCGCGCAGTTCCGCTTCCGTCATCTGCTTGGGGCCATAGGAGGACAGGATCGCCAGTTCGGTTTCGGCCGCCTTGATCCGCTCGTCCACCCTCGACACATCGCCGGCCGCCTCGATCAGGCGCGCGCGTTCGGCCGCGAGGTTTTCCAGCGTCAGCTTCGTGTTCTTCAGGAACTTCGCGACGGTGGCGACGACCTTTTCGTCGGTGACTTCCGTCACGCCGCGCTTGAATTCCTCGGTCGTGATCTGCGTAGCTTCGCCGATCAGCGTGGTGAGCAGGTCGGCCTTCAGGCGGTCGCTCACCTTGCGCGCCGCGAGTTGGTCAGCCTTGAGCGCGTCGAGCAAAGCCATGTCGTCGTCCTTTCAATTCACTCTATTCGGTAGTGCCGTAGCCACTCATAGCGGCCTCTCGATGCGTTCGCTAATGGGCGAGTGTCGATAACGGCTCCGGGGTGGGAATGACGGGAAGAAGGGGGTGGCCGAGCGAAGGCCGCGCGTCCCTCTCCCTGTTTCAATACCGGCGCTTTCTCGACTTTTCCGCAACGGGGGCCTCACAAACGCCACGGCTTGCGGCATGGTGCGGCCGATGGCCGAGCCCCACGCCGACCCCGATTCCGCACCGAAGACCGCGAAACCCAAGCGGGGTCTCCGCCTCGACAAGGCCGCCCTGGCCGACGCCGGGCTGGAGGCCGTGTCGTTCGCGATGATGGCGTTCATCGCCCTGGGCTTTTCCGCCTATTCCGGCCGGCGCGAGATCAGCCGCGCGCTGGCGGAAGCGTGGCTGGCCGAGCGCGGCATCGAGGGCCTGATCTCGGTCGAGAGCCTGGACGCCAGCGGCTTCGCCGGCTCCATTCGCCTCGGCCCCGCCAACGACCCCTATTTCTCGGCAAAGCGGATCGAGGTGGCCTACGACCTGACCGCGCCGTGGTCGGGCGGGCCGTTCGCCATCGACACCCGGGCCGTGCGCATCACCAGCCCGCGCCTGCGCGCCCGCTACGACGGGCAAAAGCTGACCTTCGGCAAGCTCCAGCCGCTGATCGACGAGGCGCTGAAGTCACCCGGCGAGGAAAAGCAGGGCGGGCCGGCGGTTCTGGTCGAGGACGCCCGGGTGACGCTCGACACCCCCGGCGGCGTGGCCCGCCTGACCGGCGACGCCAGCCTCGACGACGGCCAGCTGCTGCGGCTGGACGCGGCGGTGGCGGCCATGCGCTACGCCACCGACAATCTGCAGGTCGAACTGCGCGGGGCGGCCCTGCGCGCCCGCAAGCGCGGCGATCGCCTCACCGTCGACGCCCGCGCCGACGTCGAGGGCCTGGACGCCGAACAGATCGACCTGGAAGAGGCCGACGCCCGCCTCGAGGCCGACGTCGCCTATCCCGATCTCAAGCGCCTGGCCGCGACCGGTCCGGCCGACGTCAAGCTGTCGATCAAGGCGCAAGGCCTGCGGGCCGGCGAGACCAGTCTGGCCTACGTCGAGACCCGCCTGACCCTGGCGGGCCTAGTGGCCGGCGACTTCAAGAAGGGCGGCGCGGCCGCGCGGGTGTCGGGCCAGGCCCGGGCCGGCCGGCTGGTCGCCCCCGGCGTCGAGGCCCGCAGCTTCGCCGCCGAGATCGACAGCGACGCCATGCGGGTGGACTTCGATCAGGCCGGTCTGCGGGCCATCGGTCCGGC
The DNA here is from genome assembly GCF_059415485.1 of Caulobacter sp. GW821-FHT10C03. NCBI lineage: Bacteria > Pseudomonadati > Pseudomonadota > Alphaproteobacteria > Caulobacterales > Caulobacteraceae > Caulobacter > Caulobacter sp. GW821-FHT10C03. The sequence continues at coordinate 15,725 of NZ_JBWKNI010000006.1, forward strand.
GCGGCTGCGCGGCGCGGCCGACCAGGCCCTGGCCGGCGGCGCGGCGCTCAGCCGGGCGTCGGTGGACGTCAAGTCGACGAACCTGGCGTTCTCGGCGCCGAAGGGCGGGGCGATCGGCCTGACGGGCGCGGTGACCGTGGCGGCCGGCGTCGGCCGCGCGGCGCGCGACGGCCTGGGTCTTTCGGCGCTGGTGCTCGACGCCAAGGGCCGCTTCCGGGCCGGCGAGGGGCTGAACCTGAGCCTGGCCGGGCGGGCGGGGGCGGACGGCGCGGTGTCGGCGCCCGACGCCGAGCGCCTGACCGCCGGCCTGCCCAATCCCGCCTACGCCGGCGCCGCACGCAAGGCCCTGGGCGATTTCGAACTCGACGCGCCCGACCTGCGGCTGGAGATCGGCGGCGGCAAGGTTTCGGCCTTCGCCGGCAAGCCGGTGACCCTGGCCTCGGCCAGCGGCGCCAAGGCGACCCTGACCGCAGGCGGCGGCCGACTTGTGGAAAGCGCCGGCGGCGTCTCGCGCGGTTCGGCGACCCTGGCGCTGGCGGGCGGCGGCCTGCCCGAACTGACCCTGACGGCCAGCGACTGGCGCGCCGACGCAGGCGGCTTCGCCTCGCCCGTGACCCTGGCCGGCACGCTCGACGTGCCGCCGGCCGAGGGGATCAAGCTCGACGCCAAGGGCCAGGCCCGCTTCGCCGGCGGGGTGCTGGACGTGCGCCTGGCCGGTTGCACGCCGGTGACCGTGGCCGCCATCGCGGCGGGCGAGGCCGGCGAGCGGCCGATCCAGGACATCGCCCTGGACGTCTGCCCGGTCGCGGCGCCCCTGGTGCGGGTGGCCGGCGGCCGCTGGGAGGCCCAGGCGCGGTTCGCCAACGGACGCGGAACGATCACCGCCGCAGAGGCGAAAGCCGAAGACGTGGCCGGAACCTTCGTCGGCGGCGGGCAGGGCTTCGACCGGGCCGAGGTGCGGCTGACCCAAGGCCGGCTGGTCGACGCGGCCTCGGCCAAGCGGTTCGAGCCGGTCAAGGCGACGGGACGGCTGGCCCTGGCCTCGGGCGTGTGGAGCGGCGGCGTCGATTTCGGCACGGCCAGCGGCTTCGCCCTGGGCCGCATCGACATCCGTCATGGCGTCGAGAGCGGCCGCGGCTCGGCGCTCATCGACGCCTCGAACATCGTCTTCAGCAAGCAGCAGGGCCTGCAGCCGGTGGCGGTCAGCCCGATGGCCGCCTTCGCCAGCGAGGCCGAGGGCAAGGCCAGCTTCAAGGGCCGCTTCGACTGGACCGACAAGGGCGTGACCAGCAGCGGCGAGGTCTCGACCCAGGGGCTGGACTTCCGCGCCAGTCCGCTGGGCTTCGTGGCCACCCTGAACGGCGACGTGAAATTCGACAGCCTGGCGCCGCTGACCAGCGCGCCGGACCAGAAGCTGGCGATCACCCGCATCGACTCCATCGTGCCGCTGGAGGCGGTGGGCGCGGTCTTCACCCTGGGCGCCACCTCGCTGAAGGTGTCGGAGGCGTCGCTGACGGCGGCCAAGGGCAAGATCTCGATCGAGCCGATCGACGTGCCGCTGGACGGCAAGGCGATCACCGGCGTCATCGTCATCGACGGCCTGGACCTTGGCGAGCTGACCGCCGGCTCGACCCTGGCCGACAAGGTCAAGCTGGACGCGGTGGTCTCGGGCCGCCTGCCGTTCCAGTTCAGCGACAAGGGCTTCAAGCTGCTGGACGGCAAGCTGAGCGCCATCAAGCCCGGCCGCATCTCGATCGCCCGCGAGGCCCTGACCGGCGTCGAGGCCAACCAGACCGCCAGCCAGGCCGAGAACGACAGCCCGGGCAATCCCAACAACGCGACCGTCGCCCAACAGCCGGTCAACGCCATCCAGGACTTCGCCTACCAGGCCATGGAGAACCTGGCGTTCGACACCATGGAGGCCGGGGTCAATTCGACGCCGAACGGCCGCCTGTCGCTGCTGTTCCACATCAAGGGCGAGCACGATCCGAAGGTCGCCGAGAAGGCCAAGGTCGGGATCCTGGAGCTGATCCGCGGCAAGGCCTTCCAGCGGCGGATCCCCCTGCCGGCCAAGACGCCGGTGGACCTGACGCTCGACACCTCGCTCAATTTCGACGAGCTTCTGGCCGCCTGGGGCCGTCGTTTCGCCGAGGAAACCGAAGACCGAGCGCGTTAGGCGAAAGTGTATGCGGTTTCGCCGGCTAACGCGCTCGATTGCAAAGAAACCGTCTTTCATTCCAAGGAATGAAAGACTTGGGCCGTTCAGCGCCGGTTCAGCCGTGACCGCGCAACGTGAACCCCGAACTGGAGACTAAGCCATGCACAAGCGCGTCCTGATCGCGACCCTGCTGGCGGCGGGAGGCCTTGCGGCCTGCACCCCGACCGTCCGCGTCAAGGTCGATCCGATCAACATCTACGCCAAGCTGGACGCCGATGTGCGGGTGCGGCTGGACAAGGAAGTCCAGACGCTGATCCAGCAGAACCCGAACCTGTTCTAAGAGGAGGAACCGCCATGATCCGCAAGACGATGACGGTCCTGGCCATCGCGGCCGCCATGGGCGCGGTCGCCGCGCCCGTTCTGGCCCAGTCGGCCGCCGCCAAGGCCGCCGTGGACGCCGGCAAGGCCGCCGGCACGATCGGCGAGCAGGCCGACGGCTTCCTGGGCATCGTGTCGGGCGGCGACGCCGACCTGCGCGCCGCCGTGGCCGAGATCAACACCGGCCGCGCGGCCGTCTACAAGGACACCGCCGCCAAGACCGGCGTCACCGCCGACGCCGCCGGCCAGGCCACCGCCAAGCAGCTCTACGCCCGCCTGGCGCCGGGGCAGTACTGGAAGCCGCTCGGCGGCGGCTGGGTGAAGAAGTAGCCCTGGCCTTAGATGCTCCCCCAGAGGGGGAGGATCTGGATCCTGATCCTTCTCCCCTTGCGGGAGAAGGTGTCGGCGAAGCCGACGGATGAGGGGTCTCTCAAACGCAAGACGCCGCGACGGCTGAACAGCTGTCGCGGCGTTTCTGTATGTGCGACCCCTCACCCGACCCCACTCCGTGGGGCCACCCTCTCCCGCAAGGGGAGAGGGAACCGGATCAGCGCGGGGCCATGCGGATTCCGCCGTCGAGGCGGACGTCTTCGCCGTTGAAGTAGCCGCAGGTGATCATGGTCAGGGCCAGCTGGGCGTATTCGGCAGGGTTGCCCAGGCGCTTGGGGAAGGGCACCGAGGCGGCCAGGGCGGCTTTGACGTTGTCGGGGGCGGCGTTCATCAGCGGGGTGTTGAAGATGCCCGGCAGGATGGTGTTGACGCGGATGCCGTCGTTCATCAGGTCGCGGGCGATCGGCAGGGTCATGCCGATGACGCCGCCCTTGGAGGCCGAATAGGCGGCTTGGCCGATCTGGCCGTCCTCGCCGGCGACGCTGGCGGTGTTGACGATGGCGCCGCGCTCGCCGTCCTCCAGGGGCTCGAGATCGAGCATGCCCTTGGCCGACTTGGCGATGCAGCGGAACGTGCCGACCAGATTGATCTGGATCACCCGGTCGAAGATATCGAGCGGGAAGTGCTTGGTCTCGCCGGTAGCCTTGTCGCGGCTGGCGGTCTTGGCGGCGTTGCCGACGCCGGCGCAGTTGACCAGGATCCGCTCCTGGCCGTGGGCGGCGCGGGCCTTTTCGAAGCCGGCGTCGACGTCGGCGTCGCTGGTGACGTTGACCTTGCAGTAGACGCCGCCGATCTCCTTGGCGACCTCCTCGCCGCGGGCCTCGTTCATGTCGAAGATGGCGACCTTCACCCCCTGGGCGGCCAGGGCGCGAGCGGTGGCTTCGCCGAGGCCCGAGGCGCCCCCGGTGACGACGGCGGCGACGGTGTTGTCGAGTTTCATGGACGTTTCCCCTGGGGTTGCGTTTAATCGTTGTGTTGAGGAGCGGTTTAACCCCATGAGCGCCGACGCCAAACCATCCCCCGACGTCAACGGCGGCGTCACGCCCGACGACGTGCTGGATCCCAGGAAGGCGCTCGTGCCGGCCACGGTGCGGGTCAACGAGCAGCGGGTGGCGCGCGGCTTCTGGCCGAAGATGCGCCGCGTGGCCGCCAAGGTGCCGTTCGCCGCCGACGCTCTGTCGGTGTGGTGGTGCGCCCGCGACCCGGAAACCCCGGCCGCGGCCAAGGGCATGATGTTCGCGGCCCTGGCCTATTTCGTGCTGCCGACCGACGCCATTCCCGACCTGCTGCCGGCCATCGGCTTCACCGACGATGCGGCCGTGATCGCCGCCGTGCTGGCCATCGTCGGCAAGAACCTCAAGCCCCGCCACAAGGACGCCGCCCAGGCCTTCCTCACCAAGCTGTCGTCGGATGACTGACACGCAGCTGTGGGCGATCTGCGGGGTCTGCGCCCTGGCCTATGGCTTCGTGCTGGTGCAGCGGCCGCCGTCGTTCGTGCGCACCGTGGTCAAGGCGGCGGCGACCAGCGCCCTGGCGGTGCTGGCCTATCTGGAAGGCGGCACGGTGCTGCTGGCCGTGGCCCTGACCCTGTGCGCCCTGGGCGACGTGTTCCTGGCCGGCGATCCCAAGCGCTGGCTGCCCTACGGCCTGGCGGCGTTCCTGGCGGGGCACGTGGTCTATGTCATCGTGTTCTGGCGCGAGCGCACGACGCCCAGCCAGGCCTTCTTCGTCATCGCGCCGGTCGCAGCCCTGGTCGGGGCCGTGATGCTGCGGCGGCTTTGGGGATCGCTGGGACCGCTGCGGCCGGCGGTGCTGGCCTATGTGGCGGCGATCCTGGCCATGGTGGTCTCGGCCGCCGCCCTGCCGACAACGCGCTGGCCGGCCACGGCGGGCGCCGTGGCGTTCATGGCTTCGGACGCGATCCTGGCCTTCGACCTCTTCAAGGGGGCCAAGCTTTTTGGCTCGGCGAGGCTCACGGCGTGGGCCGTGTGGTTCCTCTACATCGGCGGCCAGGCGGCGATCGCCTGGGGGATGTTGCGCTGACCGGCTGGCGCCGGCCCCCTCAGTCGCTCCGCGACAGCTCCCCCAGAGGGGGAGCATCTTGAAGGCTCGGCGCTCCTAGATCCTCCCCCTTTGGGGGAGGTGGCCCGGAGGGCCGGAGGGGGTCTTCCCCGGCTTTCAGTAAGCCCCGTCGGTGAACAGCCGGCCGATGTCGCCCTGCCATTCGCCGTGGAACTTCTCCAGCAGGCGTTCGGCGGGGGTGATCCCGCTGTCGGCGATCTCTTCCAGTTCGCCCAGATAGATCGTCTCGTCGAGGAAGCCGCCGTTCAGCTGGGCGCGGGCCTTGAGGCCCTGCTTGGCGATGGCGACGAAGTCCTTGGCGACGTCCTGCACGGTGCGGCCGGCGACCTTGGCCTTCAGGCCCAGGGTCGGCACGTCGCGGCGCAGGCCTTCGCGGTCCTCCACCGTCCAGTCCTTGGCCAGGTCCCAGGCCGCCGCGAGGGCTGCGTCATCGTAGAACACGCCGGTCCACAAGGCGGGCAGGGCGCATAGACGGCTCCAGGGGCCGGCGTCGGCGCCGCGCATTTCCAGATAGGTCTTCAGGCGCACTTCGGGGAAGGCGGTGGTGGCGTGGTCGGCCCAGTCCTTGATCGTGGCCCGCTCGCCGCCGACCTCGTCGATCTTGCCGTCGATGAAGTCGCGGAAGCTGCGGCCGGCCAGGTCGATATAGCGGTCGCCGCGCTTGGCGAAATACATCGGCACGTCGAGCAGGTACTTGGCGTAGCGCTCGAAGCCGAAGCCGTCCTGGAACACGAAGTCCAGCAGGCCCGTGCGGTTGGGATCGGTGTCGGTCCAGACGTTGGCGCGAGCCGACAGGAAGCCGTTCGGCTTGCCTTCCGTGAACGGAGAATTGGCGAACAGGGCCGTGGCGATCGGCTGCAGGGCCAGGCTCATGCGGAACTTGGCGACCATGTCGGCTTCGCTTTCGAAGTCGAGATTGGCCTGCACGGTGCAGGTGCGCAGCATCATGTCGAGGCCCAGGCCCCCGACCTTGGGCATGTAGTTGCGCATGATGACGTACCGGCCCTTGGGCATGATCGGCACCTCTTCGCGCTTCCACTGCGGCGAGAAGCCTACCCCTAAGAAGCCCAGGCCCAGCTCGTCGGCGACGGTCTTGACCTCGTCGAGGTGGCCGCCGGTCTCCTCGCAGATGTCGTGCATGGTCAGCAGCGGCGCGCCCGACAGCTCGAACTGGCCGCCCGGCTCCAGGCTGACATTGGCGCCGTTGCGCTCGAGGCCGATGATCACATCGCCTTCCATCACCGGCTTCCAGCCAAAGCGCTGCAGGCCGACCAGCAGGGCGTGAACGCCCTTATCGCCCTCGTAGGGCACGGGCGTGTGCGAACCCAGATAGAAGCCGAACTTCTCGTGCTCGGCGCCGACGCGGAAGGCCGACTTCGGCTTATTGCCCTTGGCGAAATAGGCGGTCAGGTCTTCGAGGGTCAGCGGGCGCTGATCCAGGCTGGCGGTGTCGGCCATCGCCGTCTCCCCTAAAATCGAACGCTACAGGAGGGGAGGGGCCCGTTCCCCCCGACCGCCACGAAACGCGTGGAGCGCAGTTGGGAGCCGTCTTAGCCGACCTCAAGAGGGTCCGCTACAATTAGCGTTACCGTTCGGTCTCGGACCCAGAGTCCTTCTCCCCCTGCGGGAGAAGGTGGCGGCCGAAGGCCGTCGGATGAGGGGTCTCTCAGACCTATCCACCTCATCCAGTCGTTCCGCTGTCGAAGCGGACAGGGTGTTCGACCCCTCACCCGACCCGCTTCGCGGGCCACCCTCTCCCGCAAGGGGAGAGGGGATTTAGCGCCAATCCCCCGCCGCGGCCTGCCACAGCGTCATGGCGCTGATCGCGGCCGTATCCGCCCGCAGGATGCGTGGACCCAGCGACACCGGCACGACGAACGGCAGCGACCGCAGGCGTTCGCGCTCCTCGGGGGCGAAGCCGCCTTCGGGGCCGATCAGGATGGCGGCGGGCGCGGCCGTGCCGGCCAGGGCCTCGATGGCCGGTTTCGCATCGCCGCCCTCGTCGCAGAACACCAGGCGGCGGGTCTCGTCCCAGCCGTCGAGGATCTTGTCGAGCTTCTCGGGATCCAGGATCGCCGGCACGTCGAGGCGGCCGGTCTGCTCGGCGGCCTCCATGGCGATGGCGTCCAGGCGGCCCAGCTTCATGTAGTCGACATTGGTGCGGCGGGTGATGGTCAGCCGCACGCGGCGGGCGCCCAGTTCGGCGGCCTTCTCGACGATGGTCTCGACCCGGCCGCGCTTGACCATGGCCACGACCAGATCGAGGTCGGGCGTGACGACCTGCTCCCGGGTCTGTTCCTCGGCCTTCAGCAGGCAGCCGCGCTTGCCGGCGTCGACCAGACTGGCGCGCCACTCGCCGTCGGTCCCGTTGAACACCAGGATCTCGTCGCCGACCGACAGGCGCATGACCGAGACGAGATAGCGCGACTGCTCATGGGTCGGAGCGATTCCGGCGTCCTTGGACAGCGGCTGGGGCACGAAGAGGCGGATCATGCGCTCCTTCTAGCGCAGGTTTCCTTTCTGGGGGTAGGCTCCACAAATGACCAAGTCCCGCGACTACGACGAAGAGCTGCGCGACCTGCAGATCGCGCTGATCGCCCTCCAGAGGCACGCCATCGACAAGGGCTGGAAGCTGCTGGCGATCTTCGAGGGGCGCGACGCCGCCGGCAAGGACGGCACGATCGCCCGCATCACCGAGCACCTGCACCGCCGCCAGACGACGGTCGTGGCCCTGCCCGCGCCGACCGAGCGCCAACGCAGCGAGTGGTATTTCCAGCGCTATGTGGAATGGCTGCCGGCCTGCGGCGAGGCGGTGATCTTCAACCGCTCCTGGTACAACCGCGCCGGGGTCGAGAAGGTGATGGCCTTCTCCACGCCCGAGCAGCAGGCCCAGTTCCTGCGCGACGTGCCGGCCTTCGAGACCATGCTGGTCGAGAGCGGCATGCGGTTCTCGAAGTTCTGGCTGGATATCGACAAGGAGACGCAAGCCGAGCGCCTGAAGGCCCGTCGCGACGATCCGCTGAAGGCCTTCAAGACCAGTTCGCTGGACGCCGTCGCCCAGGAGAAGTGGGACGACTACACCGCCGCCCGCGACGACATGCTGGTGCGCACCCACACCGAGACCGCCCCCTGGGTGTGCGTGAAGGCCGACCACAAGAAGGCCGCTCGCCTGAACGTCATCCGCTGGCTGCTGCACACCGCAGCGCCCGCCGGGGCGGCCGGCAAGAAGATCCTCAAGGGCGTGCCCGAGCCTGATCCGGAAGTGATTTTCCGCTTCGAACCGGCGGCCCTGAGCGACGGGCGGCTGGCGCGGTAGGGCGGTTTTTCCTCCGACTCCGGATGGTGACGCGCCGCCGAATTCGCACTTGCAAAATCCGAGCGGCTTATCTTAGGGTTGAGCAAAAGTGCGCGGGGGCGGGCCGAAGTGACGAAAAACAGGGCGGCCGCCGAGGCGAAGGCGAACAATCGCTGGGCGGATCACAGCCCTCGGAAGAGGCGTAACCGCCGGATAACGTTGGCGCTTCCTGTTTCAGTACGCGTGCGTTAACCATGGCTTGGCCCTGGCCGCGTGAGCCTTCTACCTGCGTCTTCGTCGTGGAGGCGGACTTCCCGACCATCGCCGCGATCGGCATCGCGGCCACCGAGGAGGAGCTACGTCAGCTCACGGCCATGATCTGCTCAGGGGTCCCCGACAAGATCGAGTTCGTCGCCAAGTGGCGCGGCGAGGCGGCCGGCGCGGTCAGCCTGTCGATCGACGTCCCTGATCAGGTGCAGTTCTACCAGACGTTCGTACGGACGCCCGAAGGACTGTGCGCCCATCAGGGCGTGTTCTGGATCAACGAGAAGTATCGTCAGGGCGGCCATGCCTGGCGGCTGATGCGCGCCCTGGCCCACGTCTATGCCGACCTGAAGGTCGTGGGCGTCACGACCACGGCCGGAATGGACAACGGCGGCTACACCTGGGCGGCGGCGGGCGCGCGGGCGGTCGATCCGGACCTGCATCGCCGCGAGCTGGTCAAGCGCCTGGACGTCTGCATCGCGAAAGGCGAGGTCGACGCCGACTATCGAGACGCCGTCGTGGAGGTCATCGAGTCCGCGAAGGATGACGATCTGATGCTGACCGTGGCCGCCCTGAGAGACGGGCGAGGCGCGTCGATCGGCAAGGCCATGCTCGTTTCCTATATCTGGGACGCCTACTGGAACCCCAGTGATCCCAGGCTCCGCCAACATCTGATACAGGCTCTGTCATGACCCACACGCCCAGGGCCACGGCCCGCCCCGCCATGCCTGAAGGCATGATCGACGCCTTCAGCGCCGACGCCGACCTGTTCAAGCTGAAGCCGATCGTCCTGCAGCCGGCAAAGGCCAAGGCGGGCAAGGCCGTGGAAGTCGCTCCGGTCGAAGCCGCCGAACCCGTGCTGGCCTTCAAATAGGCTGGCAAATAGGCTGGCAGATAGGCGGGGGGCGAGCGGACGAGGGCCGCGCGCGGCCCTACTTCTGGTGCGCGGCCTTCTTTGTGGGTTGGGGCGCGGCGCCGGCGCGGCCCTTGGGCTGCAGCACGATGGGCGTGATGCGCAGGTCGTCGGCGGCGTCGGCGAAGGCGTCGATGAAGCCGGCCGGGATGGCCGTCTTGCGAGAATTCTGCGGCGTCGTCGCCATGGGCAATCTCCGTTCAAGGCGCGACGGGGTCGCGTCGCGAGCCTGTTGAGAACGGCGGCCTGTAAATCCGTCAGGACAGTCCGTCGTCGCCGCCGTGATCCGAAGATCTCGACGGATGGAAAGCTAAGCTCTGCAGCTTTAAGATACGCCTAAGCGCAGAGCTTTATCGTTAACTCGGGTTAAGAAAACTCTTTACATCCAGTGTTCGTTCCACCTGCTTGATCTGGATCAAGCAAGTCCTGTCGGAGCGGCGTCGACAGCGTTGTCTATGTTGATAGATAGGCTTTTTCGGGGTCTCTTCTCGTCAGCGGGGCGACAATGTTTCGACGCAGCGCCAGCCTCTCGCCTTGGGGGAGGGGCGAGCGACCCCACAGTTGGGTATCCGCGTCCGATCGTCGCAAGGGGACGGTCGAGGTATTTCTCGGCGGCGGAAAAACGAAGACGGCCGCCCCTTTCGGAGCGGCCGCCAGATCGTCTTCCAGAGGAAGAAACGCCTCAGTTGGCGCCGTACAGCTTCCTGACGTCGGCGCGGAAGGCAGCCCCGCTGTCGGGGCGGCTGTAGAACATGTGGCCGCCGGGGTAGTTGGACAGGGTCACCCGGCCGTTGGCGGCGGCCGGCATGGCGTCGACCACCAGGCGCGAGGCGAAGAACGGGCACGACAGGTCGTTGTAGCCGTGGACGATCAGCACCTTCAGCTTGGGGTCCACCGAGACCGACTTGCGCAGGTCGGTGACGGACTCGGTGTCGGGGCCGCGGCCACGATCCCAGGCCTGGTTGACGTCGCCCGACAGCGCCTCGTAGCGGCTCTCGACCTTCCAGCCGACGGTGCGGGTGGTGAAGTCGACGATGGCGCTGGTGGTTGGGGCGATGATCGAGTCGAGGATCGGGTCGTTGGTCTCCTGCTCGGGGGCGAACGGGAAGGGGTCCAGCGAGGTGACGTTGCTGTCGTAGCGGCTGCCCAGGCGGCCCGTCTGGCGGAACACCTCGCGCAGGAACGACTGGGTCTCCAGCCGCCCGCCGGCGCGACGCACATAGGTGGGATCAAGGCCGGTCATGGCCGAGACCTTGGTGGTCAGGCGATCCAGGGCGGCCGGGTCGCTGCCCTTCATCAGGTCGACCATGTATTCGCCGCGCGTGTAGTCCTCGACGTCCTTGATGGCGGCCGGGGTCAGCTTGCCGTCACGCTCCAGCTTGGCGGCGGCGATCGACGGCAGGGTCCACATGGCCGGCAGGGGCGAGATCTCCTGGGCGGTGCGGCCGGCGCTCGACAGCAGCGGCGAGACCAGGACCAGGCCGTTGATCCCGACGCCGTAGTCGGTCTGCAGGGTGTAGGTCAGGCGCGGGCCGCGGAAGCCGCCATAGCTTTCGCCGACGATGTACTTGGGCGAGGGCAGGCGCTCGTTCTTGACCAGCCAGTCGAAGACCACGCGCGACAGGTAGTCGATGTCCTGCTTGACGCCGTAGAAGCGCTTCTTGGTCTCTTCTGGCGTCGTCAGGCTGCGCGAGAAGCCGGTGCCGACGGCGTCGATGAAGACGAGATCGGTGAAGTCCAGCCAGCTGGCCGGGTTGTCCTGCAGGCGGGTGGGGGCCGACGGGCTGTCGCCCTCGGCGCCGAACTGCACGCGCTTGGGGCCCAGGGCGAAGTTCAGATAGACCGAGGCCGCGCCGGGGCCGCCGTTGAAGGCGAAGGTCACCGGGCGGTTGGGATCGCGCGGGCCGTCCAGGGTGTAGGCGGTGAACACCACCTCGGCGATCTTCTTGCCCTTCTCGTCACGCACCGGCAGCGAGCCGACGGTGGCGGTGTAGGCGATGGTCTTGCCGGCCAGGACGGTGGTCTGCTTGACCGACTTGTCGGCCGGGAAGGCGGGCAGTTCGACGGCGGGAGCCTTTTCGGCGGGTTTGGCCTCGTCGGCCAGGGCCGCGCCCGGCAGGGTTCCGGCGGCCATCATTCCGATCGCGAGGGCCGCGCCGGCGGTCCACGACTTCCAAGTGCTGAGCAATGTCGCCTCTGTGTTCCGGAGCCTGGAGCGGGCCGAGTTTCTTCAGGCGCGCTCGGGTGAGGACGAAATGGCTAGAGCAAGGCCAAGCTGTCGGCAAGGACGCCGCTTAAAAGTGGGCTCGCGGCAAGATCGTGCCCGGCGAAGACCCTGCCCGGGTTCGCCTCAAACGCGAGCACGGCTTGGGCGGGCGAGCCGGATTTCCCTTATCCGATCACGACTAAGCACGAAAAACGGGTTCCGTTTTGTCCCCCGCCGCACTAGGAGTAGCCCCGCCTCGGCAAGGCCTGCCAACGCGTCTTGCCGACCCTATATTTTGTCCGGCGCCGGTCCGGCGCGTTGCTCCAAGGCGAAGATCCCATGGCCCAATACGACGTCGTCATCATCGGGGGCGGTCCCGGCGGCTACAACGCGGCGACCCGCGCTGGTCAGCTGGGCCTGAAGACCGCGATCGTCGAAGGTCGCGGCAAGCTGGGCGGCACCTGCCTGAACGTCGGCTGCATGCCCTCCAAGGCTCTGCTGCACGCCTCGGAATACTATGAAGCCGCCGCCGGCGGCGAGTTCGCCAAGCTCGGCATCGAAGTGAAGCCGAAGCTGAACCTCGACCAGATGATGGCCCAGAAGGCCGAGAGCGTCGAAGCCCTGACCAAGGGCGTCGAGTTCATCATGAAGAAGAACAAGGTCGAGTACGTGAAGGGCTGGGGCCGCATCGACGGGCCCGGCAAGGTCGTCGTGAAGGCCGAGGACGGTTCGGAACGCGTCCTGGAAACCAAGAACATCGTCATCGCCACGGGCTCGGAGCCCACCCCGCTGCCGGGCGTGACCATCGACAACGCCGGCCGCATCGTCGACTCGACGGGCGCCCTGTCGCTGCCGACCGTGCCCAAGAGCCTGATCGTGGTCGGCGCCGGCGTCATCGGCCTGGAACTGGGTTCGGTGTGGCGTCGCCTGGGCGCGGAAGTCACCGTCGTCGAGTACCTGGACCGCATCGTCCCGGGCACCGACACCGAAGTGGCGACCGCCTTCCAGAAGATCCTCACCAAGCAGGGCTTCAAGTTCAAGCTGGGCGCCAAGGTCACCGGCGCGGCCGACAAGGGCAAGCAGGCCGAACTGACCCTCGAGCCGGTCGCCGGCGGTCCCGCCGAGACCCTGCAGGCCGACTACGTGCTGGTGGCCATCGGCCGTCGCCCGTTCACGCAAGGGTTGGGCCTGGAAACCGTGGGCATCACCCCCGACAAGCGCGGGATCATCGCCAACGACCACTACAAGACCGGCGTCGACGGCATCTGGGTGATTGGCGACGTGACCTCGGGTCCGATGCTGGCCCACAAGGCCGAGGACGAGGCCGTGGCCTGCATCGAGCTGATCGCGGGCAAGGCCGGCCACGTGAACTACGACATCATCCCGGGCGTCATCTACACCAAGCCGGAAGTCGCCACCGTCGGTAAGACGGAAGACGAGCTGAAGGCCGCGGGCGTCGCCTACAAGGTCGGCAAGTTCCCGTTCCTGGCCAACAGCCGCGCCAAGATCAACCACGAGACCGACGGCTTCGTGAAGGTGCTGGCCGACGCCAAGACCGACCGCATCCTGGGCGCCCATGCCGTGGGTCCCAACGTCGGCGACATGATCGCCGAGATCTGCGTGGCCATGGAGTTCGGCGGTTCGTCGGAAGACGTCGCCCGCACCTGCCACCCGCACCCGACCCGCTCGGAAGCCCTGCGCCAGGCGGCCATGGGCGTCGAAGGCTGGACGATGCAAGCCTAAGACTTGGGCAGGCCTAACAGGCCACGCATCGCCCGAAGATCGGAAAGCCCCGCCGGAGACGGCGGGGCTTTTTCTTTTTCAGGCGAGGGCCTCGGCGGCGACCGAAAGCGGCAGCGGCGGGGCCTCGAGCGTGCGGGTGTGTTGCATGGCGATGCGGGCGTTGCCCTTGGCCAGCGGCGGGAGATGGCCGCCGCTGAAGCTCTCGATGAATTGGCTGACGCCGTTCCAGTTCAGGCCCGTGGGCAGGTGCTTGTTGCTGAAGTAGACGGCGACCTCGACGTTGATCAGGAACGGAGCCGCCGAATGGGGGCGGCGCACCAGCACCTGGCCCAGCAGGGGTGTCGCGCCCTCCGCCTCCAGCGACTTCGCCGCGATGATGTATTGCCAGGAGCCGGCGACGCTGCCGCTCACGCCCGAAAGGTTGAGGACCTCCAGGCTCGCGATCGAACTGGTGGTCGTGTTGGAAATCGTCTGGCTGCTGCCGATCGAGACGCTGGGCCCCGACGGCGAGAAGCCGATGCTTCCGTTGAAGCTGTAGCTGAGCGAGTCGCTGTAGGTCGTCGTCGTCACCGTCGTGTCGGGCGAACTGAGGATGAGTTCCACGGGCGGCGGCGGCTCGTTGGGCGTGTTGAAGTCGATCGTGAGACCGTAGCCGACGGGCGGGCGGTTGCCCTTGTTGACGGTCAGCGAGCTCTGGCCGACCAGCTCGATCAAAAAGTAGTCGTAGATGTCGGTCTGACCCGTCGGCTGGACCGACACCGCCTTGCCGGTGACGGAGATCGTGGACTGCCAGACCCCGATCGCGGTGTTGCCGTTCCAGGTGTCGTTCAGGACGTAGGGGACGGTGGCGATATCGGCGAAAAGGTTGTCGGTTGTCGTTCCGGTAGACATTTGCGGTTCCCCCAGTGGATGGCGCGGTGCGTCCGGCGTGTGGCGGCCGGACAATCAATCTTAAATTGCGCGACCGTTTTGGCCGCGCAACAGGATCGGCGGGGGGAGGCTCAGATTGAGACGCCTGGTCGAATCCGGGCCGATGGTGGTGAACCGGAAGAAGGGATCCCTCTCCCCTTGCGGGAGAGGGTGGCCTCGCGGAGCGAGGTCGGGTGAGGGGTTGAAAGCCCTGTCCGCCACGGCGGCGGATGGGCTGTCGCGGTGTTTGATTTCTGAGAGACCCCTCATCCGACGGCCTTCGGCCGCCACCTTTTCCCGCAAGGGGAGAAGGGCTTTTGTTACGCGCCGCCGCCCCCTCCACCGCAAGCGGAGGAGGAATAAAAAACCCCGCCGGACGGGCCGGCGGGGCTGGTAGTCATGAGGAGGATACGCCCCCGATACGCGGGGCGGTACGCGCACTAGATCGGGATCAGAATTCTTCCCAGTCGTCGCTGCTGGCGGCCGGGGCCGACGAGGCGAAGGCGGCGAGCTTGGCCTGGGCCGAGCGGACCGGGTTGACGCCCGGGCGGCTGTCGGCGCCGGCCAGCGACACGGGGGCCTTGGGGGCGGGCCGGGCGGCCGGACGCGAGATCGGCGGCGGAGCGCTGCGGCGGGTCTGGCCGCCGCTGGCCGAGACGCGGGTGGCCTCGGCGCCGGCGACGCGGAAGCGCGAGATCATCTGCATCAGGCCGTTGGCTTCGCCCTTGAGCGAGTGGCTGGCCGCGGTCGACTGCTCGACCATGGCGGCGTTCTGCTGGACGGTCTGGTCCATCTGGTTGACGGCGGCGTTGACCTGGTTGAGGCCGGTGGCCTGCTCCTGGCCCGAGGCCGCGATCTCGCCGACCAGGGCGTCGATCTCGCCGACCTTGGAGACGATGGCCTGCAGGGCCTCGCCGGTCTGGCCGACCATCGACACGCCTTGATTGACCTGCTGCGACGAGGTCGAGATCAGGGTCTTGATCTCCTTGGCCGCTTCGGCCGAGCGCTGGGCCAGGGCCCGCACTTCTTGCGCCACGACCGCGAAGCCCTTGCCGGCGTCGCCGGCGCGAGCGGCTTCGACGCCCGCGTTCAGGGCCAGAAGGTTGGTCTGGAAGGCGATCTCGTCGATCACGCCGATGATCTGGCTGATCTCGCTCGACGACTTCTCGATCTGCTGCATGGCGTCGACGGCGCCCTTGACCACGACGCTGGAGCGTTCGGCGTCGGCGCGGGTCGAGCCGACCACGCGGGCGGCTTCCTGGGCGCCGGCCGAGCTGCGGCGGACGGTGGCGGTGATCTCGTCGAGGGCGGCGGCGGTCTCTTCCAGGCTGGCGGCCTGCTGCTCGCTGCGGCGCGACAGGTCGTCGGCGGCCGAGGCGATCTCGTCGCTGCCGGCGCCGATGCCGTTGGCGGCATGGACGATGGTGCGCATCGCGTCTTCCATCTGGGCGATGGCGCCGTTGAAGTCCGATTGCAGGCGCTTGTAGTCGGCCGGGAAGTCGGCGTCGACGCGGTAGGTCAGGTCGCCTTCGGCCAGACGGTTCAGGCCGGTGGCGATGGCTTCCATGACGAAGGCCTGCTCCTTGGCGGCGGCTTCGCGGACCTGCTCGTTCTTGCGACGCTCGGTCTCGGTCTCGGCGGCGGCGCGCTGCTGGGCGGCCTCGGCGGTGCGCAGGGCCAGGGCGTTGTCCTTGAACACCTGGACCGAGCGGGCCATGGCGCCGACTTCGTCGCGGCGCTCGGCGCCGACCACGTTCACGTCGACGCTGCCCTGAGCCAGGACTTCCATGGTCTTGGACAGGTTGATCAGCGGGCGGGCGATCTTGCTGCGGCCGATCCAGACGGCGAACATCAGGGCGGCGGCGGCCGAGATCAGGCCGAACAGCATGGTGATGGCGACGCCAGTCGCGCCGTCCTTGCGGGCCTTCTCGACGGTGGCCTGGGTCTCGGCCGAATGCTTGTCGGTCCAGGCCGAGACGTCCTTGGTCAGGGCGGTGATGTCCGGATCGATCACGGCCATGACCATGATCGCGGCTTCGTTGGCGTCCTGCAGGCCCAGATCAGCGCCCTGGCGGCCGCTGTCGTAGACCTTCTTGAAGCGGGCGCGGAAACCGGCCACGTCCTTGGCGGTCTCGGGGTCGGCCTTGGCGACCTTGTCGAGGCGCTCGTTGCCGCTCTTGAAGTTGTCGTCGATTTCCTTCGAGGCCTGGCCGGCGGCTTCCGACGAGCCGCTGTTGGCGACCGTGCGGTAGGCGGCGTAGCCGATGCCGGAGACGCGACGGTTGAAGCGGGCCATCTCGAGTTCGGCCGGGGCGCGCTGTTCGACGATCCGTACGACGGCGGTTTCCAGCTTCTTCTGCTGCCACACGCCCACGCCCACGCAGGCGACGGCGACGAGCGCCAGCACGATGGCCGGCAGCATCACCTTGGTGGCGATCTTCAGATCGTCGAGTTTCATCAGGCGGTCCCGCTTTCAGCGTTCCTCCGAACGCCGCAGCGCGGCCGGAGGTGTTTCATCTTTGGATTTCACCAAGCGGGGTGCGCGGTAAAAGCGTGGTTAAGCCGGGGATTTTCCTTATCTCCCGCGACCGCTTGTCGCAGATCGTCGGTCGGGCGGCCGACCAAGTGTGAAGGCGAGCACAGTTCCGTTGCAATTTTAGCGTCAGCTTCCGGTCCAGGGCGAACGCGCCCGGACCTGGGGAGGCGACCATGGCCAAGCGGCCCAACATCCTGCTGATCACCTGCGACCAGTACCGCTTTCCACGCTTCTCCTACGGCCCCCTGCATGGGCTGGACGAGGACCTGAAGGCGGTGCTGGGCTTCCAGCCCCTGGAGCCGCGCAACAGCTACGCCGAGCATTTCCCGGGCCTGCTGGCGCTGCGCGACAACGCCGTGCTGCTGGCCAACCACACGGTGGCGGCCAGCGCCTGCACGCCCAGCCGGACGGTGATCTATACCGGCCAGTATGGGACGCGGACCGGCGTCACCCAGACCGACGGCCTGTTCAAGAGCGGCGATTCGCCCAACTTCCCGTGGCTGGCGGCCGACGGGATCCCCACCCTGGGCGCCTGGATGCGCCAGGCCGGCTACACCACCCACTATTTCGGCAAGTGGCACGTCAGCGATCCGCCGGACCACTCGCTGGAGGCCTTCGGCTTCGACGACTGGGAAAAGAGCTGGCCCGAGCCGCACGGCGCGGCGATCAACAATCTGGGCCTCTATCGCGACGCCGGCTTCACCGACTCCGCCTGCGCCTTCATCCGCCGCCAGGCCCTGGCGGTGAACTACGACCGGGCGGTGGCGACGGCGCAATCGATCGACCCCTACGCCTCCGGTCCCGATCCGGCCGACCTGAAGCCGTGGTTCGCGGTCGCCTCCTTCACCAACCCGCACGACATCGCCACCTATCCGGCGGTGATCGGCCAGGCCCTGCCCACGCCCGACGGCAGCGGCGTGCAGGGGATCTTCAACCCGCTGACCGTGCCCCTGCAGGGCCAGAGCACCCCGGCCCCGACCGCCGGCACGGCGACCATCCCGCTCAATCCCGGCGGCTTTCCGCAGGAGTGCGGGCACGTGCCGCCGACCTGGAACGAGGACCTGTCGAGCAAGCCCTCGTGCCAGGCCGACTACGCCTGGAAGATGGGCCTGGCCCTGAACGCCAAGACCGGCTTCAACGTCGCCCGAGCCCTGCCCACCCAGTCCGAGCAGCAGGCCCTCGAAGCGGCGGCCGACATCGCCCTGCAAGGCCCGATCCCGTTCCAGCTGACCGACGATCCGCGCGGCGGGGTGAAGGCCTTCGTCCAGCTCTATGGCTGGCTGCACAGCGTGGTCGACGTCCACATCGCCGCGGTGCTGAAGGCGCTGGAGGAGAGCGGCCAGGCCGACAACACCATCGTCGTCTTCCTGTCGGACCACGGCGAATACGCCGGCGCCCACGGCATGATGATCGAGAAGTGGCACACGGCCTATCAGGAGGCGTTGCACGTGCCGGTGGTCGTGCGCTTCCCGCCGGCCCTGGCCAGCATCGAGACCCCGGACGGCGTTCCGCTGGCCAAGGACGCCCTGACCAGCCACGTCGATATCCTGCCGACCATCCTGGGCCTGGCCGGCGTGCACGAGGCCGAGCGTGACGCCATCGCCGGGGTGCTGGCCAAGACCCAGCCCGTTCCGCCGCTGCCGGGCGTGAACCTGGCTCCGTTGATCCGGGGCGAGACCGACAAGGTGATCGAGCCCGACGGCTGCGAGCGCCAGGGCGTGCTGTTCATCACCGACGACGAGATCACCGCCCCCTCGCCGCCGCTGAACAACCCGCACAACACCAAGTGCGAAAAGGAGTTCGCGGTGTTCGACGTGGCGGTGGAGAAGCTGCGGGCGGGCAATCCGAAACGTCCGCCGGTGGACATCGCCCCCGGCTCGGTGCGCCAGCCCAACCACGTGCGCTCGGTGCGCACCCAGCGCTTCAAGCTCAGCCGCTATTTCGATCCGTCGGGCCGCGCCGGGCAGGAGTGGGAGATGTACGACCTGCTCGACGATCCCAACGAGGCGGTGAACCTCGTCTATGTCGAAGCCGACCCGCCCCGCGCCCGCCTGGACCCGGCCCTGCAGCCCGAGGTGGACCGGCTGGCGGCGCTGCTGGCGGCGCTGGAGGAAAGGGATCTTTCCTGACGCCCCTTCTCCCCTTGCGGGAGAAGGTGTCGGCGAAGCCGACGGATGAGGGGTTTCTCAGAAATCAGACGCCCGCCCGGCCTATCGGTTTCGCGGTGGCGAGGTTTGAGAGACCCCTCACCCGACCTCCCTCCGGGAGGCCACCCTCTCCCGCAAGGGGAGAGGGCTTAGCGTCTTGGATGCGCCTTGCCGTAGGCGGCCAGCAGGCCCTCGGCGTCCACCTGGGTGTAGCGCTGGGTCGTCGACAGCGAGGCGTGGCCCAGGAGGTCCTGGATCGAGCGCAGATCGGCGCCGGCGCCCAGCAGGTGGGTGGCGAAGCTGTGGCGCAGGGCGTGGGGCGTGGCGCGGTCCGACAGCCCGAGACGCCCGCGCAGCAGCTGCATGGCCGCCTGCACGTGGCGGGGCGACAGCGGTCCGCCGCGCTTGGCCCGGAACAGCGGCTCGTCGGGGCCGAGCACGAAGGGCAGGGCGGCGACATAGGCGTCCACCGCCGTGCGCACGGCGTCGAGTACTGGCACGATCCGGGTCTTGCCGCCCTTGCCGGTGATGCGCAGCGTTTCGGCCAAGGGCGCGTCGGCGCGGGTCAGGGACAGGCCCTCGGAGATCCGCAGGCCGCAGCCCCAGAGCAGGGTCAGCACCGCCTCGTCGCGGGCGGCCTCCCATTCCTCGCGGTCAGGGTCGAGGGCGATCTCGGTCAGCAGGCCGCGCGCCTGGTCTTCCGAGACCGGACGCGGGGCGCCGATCTTGATGCGCGGGCCGCGCACCAGGCCGATGGCGGCGTTGGGCGTGTTCAGGCGCGCGTCGAGAAAGCGGTGGAAGGCGCGGATCGACGACAGGCTCTGGCTGACCGAGCGCGGCGACAGCGGATGATCGCCCGAGCGTCGGAAGGCCAGATAGGCCCGCAGGTCGGCGGCCGAGACGGCGCCGAGGTCCTTGAGCGACAGGCCGCCGCCGTTGTGGCGCTCGATGAAGTTCAGATAGGCCAGGACGTTGTCGCCATAGGCCCGCACCGTGCGCGGCGAGGCGCGGCGCTCGTCGGCGAGATGGGTGAGCCAGGCGGCCAGGGCTTCGCGGGCGGAGCTCATTGGATCCTCCCCCTCTGGGGGAGGTGTCGGCGAAGCCGACGGAGGGGGGAGTAGGGGCAAGGCCGGTCAGCTTTTCGGAAGCTGAAACCGCCCCCCCTCCGGCCCTCTGGGCCACCTCCCCCAGGGGGGGAGGATCTTAGGGAACCGGCCAACGCTCGGCCGTGCGCTCGACGACGCGGGCGAGGAAGGCCACGAGGTCGGAGCCCATGTCGGGGGTGAAGGCTTCGGGGTCGGTCGAGCCGAAGGCCAGGACGGCCTGGCGCGAGGGCTCCCACAGGGCCATGCGGACGATGGCCATGCTGCGGATGGTTTCGAACTTCTCGCCGAACAGGCCCAGCGCCGGCGCGAAGAAGCCCATGCGGGCGACGCCGTGGTCGCCCATGATCATGTCGACCTGGCCGTCGACCAGGGCGTGCCAGCCGGCGGGCACCCGGGCGGGGCCTTCCAGGGCCAGGGTGCCGGCGGCGAGGCTGAAGCGCAGGGCGGCCATTTCGTCGACCCGGCGGGCCAGATCCGAATGGTTGCGGGCGTCGAGCAGGTCGATGACGGCGGCGTGGACCTGGGCCTGGGCCGACATGTTGGCCTCCGCGGTGGCCTCGACGAACTTGCGCGCATGGGCCTCGCGTTCGCGGGCGGCGGCGGCCTTGGCGATGGCGACGTGACCGAACTCGACGACATTGCCGCCATCGAGCTTGAGGCCCAGGTCGCTGAGCAGGTCGGCGTCGTCGCGCAGCATCTCCGGCTGGTCGCGCAGGAAGTCGCGGACCAGGTCCGGATCGATCTGCGGCTGGGCCAGCGCCTGACTGAACTCGCTCATGAACACCTATCCCTGCGTTCGCCCGCACGCGTCAGGCGAACCCGATGAAGCCCTGTTTCGGTTAACGACGGCTTGATGAGCTGAGCCGAACCCCCATCTCGACGCGGCCACGTTTCTGGAGCAGAAGGCGGGTCCCATGCCGCGCATCGCCTCCGTCCTGCTGCCCATGCCGCTGCCCGAGGCCTTCGACTACGCCGAGCCGGAAGGCCTGGCGCTGGCCGTCGGCGACCACGTGGCCGTGCCCCTGGGTCCGCGCACCGTGCGCGGGGTGGTGACTGGATTGCGCGAAGGCGCGGGCGGCAACCGGCCGCTGAAACCCGTGCTGCACCGGGTGGACGACCCGCCCCTGCCGGCCAACGTCATCACCTTTGTGGAATGGGCCGCGCGCTATTCGGTGGATGTTCCGGGCTGGCCGCTGGCCATGGCCCTGCGCGGCCTGCGCCATCCGGCCGCCAAGCCCGAAAAGGCCGTGGCCCTGACCGGCGTCCAGCCCGGCCGCATGACGCCCGCGCGCCTGAAGGTGCTGGCGGCGGCCGAGCATGGCCCGATGAGCGCCGCCGAACTGGCCCGCCAGGCCGGGGTCTCGGCCGGGGTGGTCAAGGGCCTGGTGGACGAAGGCGCGCTGGAGGCGGTGCTGGTCGCCGCCGACGACTCGGTGGCCCAGCCGGACCTGACCCTGCCGCCCCAGACCCTGAACCCGAGTCAGAAGGCCGCGGCCGACGTCATGGCCGACATGCTGGCGGCCGGTGGTTTCCAGGCGGCGCTGCTGGACGGCGTCACCGGCTCGGGCAAGACCGAGGTCTATCTGGAGGTCGCCGCCGCCGCCCTGGCCGCCGATCCGGCCGCCCAGGTGCTGGTGCTGCTGCCCGAGATCGCCCTGACCCAGGCCGTCATGGCCCGCTTCGAGCAGCGGTTCGGCGCCGCCCCCATCGAGTGGCACTCGGGCGTCTCGCCGCCGCGTCGCCGCCGGGCGTGGGAGGCCGTGGCCGACGGCCGCGCCCGCATCGTGGTCGGGGCCCGCTCGGCGCTGTTCCTGCCGTTCACGAACCTCAAGCTGATCGTCGTCGACGAGGAGCACGACGGCTCGTTCAAGCAGGAGGAGGGCTTCATCTATCAGGCGCGCGACCTGGCCGTGGCCCGCGCCAAGATCGAGAAGGCCCTGGTGGTGCTGGCCAGCGCGACGCCGTCGCTGGAAAGCCTGTGGAACGCCCAGTCCGGCCGCTATCGCTGGCTGCGCCTGGGGGCGCGCCACGGCACGGCGCAGCTGCCCGACGTGCACCTGATCGACATGCGGGCCAATCCGCCCGAGCCCGGCCGGTGGCTGTCGCCGACCCTGGTCAAGGCCGTGTCGCTGACCTTGCAGAAGGGCGAGCAGAGCCTGCTCTTCCTCAATCGCCGGGGCTATGCGCCGCTCGTTTTGTGCCGGGCCTGCGGCGAGAAGCTGAAGTCGCCCGACAGCGACAGCTGGCTGGTCGAGCACCGCTATACCGGCCGCCTGGTCTGCCACCTGACCGGCTTCTCGATGAAGAAGCCCGAGGCCTGCCCGCACTGCGGGGCCAAGGACAGCCTGGTCTCGATCGGCCCGGGCGTGGAGCGGGTCGAGGAAGAGGCGCGCTACCTGTTCCCCGACGCCCGCATCGCCGTGTTCTCGTCGGACACGGTGTTCGATCCGGCGGGGGCGCGGGCGCTGGTGGACTCGATGGTCGCCGGCGAGATCGACATTCTCGTCGCCACCCAGGCCGCCGCCAAGGGCCACAACTTCCCCAACCTCACCCTGGTGGGGGTGATCGACGCCGACCTCAGCTTGCGGGGCGGCGACCTGCGGGCCGGCGAGCGGACGTTCCAGCTTCTCGCCCAGGCGACGGGCCGCGCCGGCCGTCACGAGAAGCCTGGTCGCGCCTATCTGCAGACCTACGCGCCCGAGCACGCGGTGCTGCAGGCCCTGAAGGCCCAGGACCGCGACGCCTTCGTCGAGGCCGAGATGGCCATGCGCGAGGAGGCCGGCCTGCCGCCGTTCGGACGCCTGGCCGCGGTGATCGCCTCCGGTCCCGACGCCGAAGCGCTGGAGGCCTATGTCCAGGCCCTGGCCGCGGCGACCCCCAACGCCGAGGGGGTGGAGGTCTACGGCCCCGCCGACGCACCGCTGGGTCTGGTGCGGGGCCGTCGGCGCAAGCGGTTCCTGGTGCGGGCGGGACGCAATGTCGACCTGCCGGCGTTCATGGCGGCGTGGCGGGCGCGGGCCAGGATCCCGAACTCGGTGCGGGTGACGATCGACATCGACCCGTATTCGTTTCTCTGATCCCTCTCCCCTTGCGGGAGAGGGTGGCCTCCGAAGGAGGTCGGGTGAGGGGTCTCTCAGAAGTTGGCGGACAGGGCTTTCGACCCCTCATCCGTCGGCTTCGCCGCCACCTTCTCCCGCAAGGGGAGAAGGATCGGTTCTATTCCTTCTCCAGCACCGGCTCCTGCGTCGGCATGCGCGACCTCAGCGGCAGGGCGGGGACGAAGAAGATCACGATCACGCCCAGCACGATCACCAGCAGCGCCGCCTGCATCACGCCGCTGACGGCGTAGGCCAGGGCCTGGCCCAGGGCCGGGTCGCGATGGCCGCCGACCACGCCGCTCTCCAGGGCCAGGCCCTGCAGGGCGCCGAGATCCAGCTTGCCGCCGCCGTAGCTGGCGAGGCGCGTGGTCAGCAGGGCGCCGGCCACCGCGACGCCGACGGTCGAGCCGATCTGGCGGAAGAACTGGTTGGAGCTGGTGGCCACGCCGATGTCGCGCGGCGACACCGCGTTCTGGGTGGCCAGGTTGAAGAGGCTCTGGTTGGGTCCGAGGCCCACGCCGACCACCAGCAGCAGCAGGCACAGCCAGTAGAGGTGGCTGATCCCGGCCAGGTGGGTCATCGGGGTCACCCCGACCAGCAGCAGCACCGCCCCGGCCAGCATGAACGGCTTGTACTTGCCCGTGCGGCTGACCAGTTGGCCCGAGACCGACGAGCCGACGATCAGCCCGCCCATCAGGGGCAGCATGGCCAGGCCCGAGGTCGTGGCGTCCACGCCCAGGCCCAGCTGCATGTAGAGCGGCAGGAACACCGCCACCCCCATGAAGGCCATGGAGATCAGGAAGGCCGCCAGGTTGGCGGTGACGAAGGTCTTGTTCTTGAAGAGATGCAGCGGAACGATCGGGTTCGACACTCGGCTCTCGACATAGACGAACAGGGCGAGGGCCACGGCCGCGCCGGCGAACAGGCCCACGCTCTGGACCGAGGCCCAGGCGATGTCGTGGCCGCCCAGGCTCAAGGCCAGCAGCAGCGGCACGAAGGCGGCGATCAGCAGGGCCGCGCCGAGGAAGTCGATGTTTCCCGAGCGCTGGTGCGGCAGGGCCGGCATCTTCACCAGGATCATGAACAGCGACAGCAGGCACAGCGGCAGGTTGACGTAGAACACCCAGCGCCAGCCGGCGATCACGTGGGCGCCCAGCTGGATCGTGCCATGATCAGTGAAATAACCGCCGATCAGCGGGCCCAGCACGCTGGAAAGGCCGAACACCGAGCCGAAGATGCCGGCGAACTTGCCCCGCTCGCGCGGCGGATAGAGGTCGGCGATGATGGCGAAGGCGGTGGTGAACAGCGCCCCGCCGCCGATCCCTTGCAAGGCGCGGAAGACGATCAGCTGCACCATGCCGCTCATGCCGGCGATCGGGCCGAACTCGCCCGAGAGACCCGACAGCCACGAGCCGATCATGAAGATCGAGATGCCGGCCACCAGCACCGGCTTGCGGCCGTAGATGTCGCCCAGCTTGCCCCAGATCGGCACCATCACCGTCGAGCTCAGCAGGTAGGCGGTGGTCACCCAGGAATAGAGCGTCAGGCCGTGCAGCTCGGAGATGATCCGCGGCATGGCGGTGGAGACGATGGTCTGGTCCAGCGCGCTGAGCAGGAAGACGATCATCAGGCCGGCCAGGGTGGTGCGGCGTTCGGCGTCGGTGAATTGGCCGGTCATGCGATGGTCCGTGGGCGATGTCCCGAGGGGGTCGCCCCGCCTAGCATGGTTCGCGCCGGAAGGCGGAGAGGGAACGGCGATCTCGTTCGCAGAGCGGACGTTCTCATCCCTCTCCCCTTGCGGGAGAGGGTGGCCCTGCGGAGCAGGGTCGGGTGAGGGGTCTCTCAGAACTTAAAGCCGTGAAAGCGGTCAGGCCGGGTGATGAGTCTCATGTCTGAGAGACCCCTCATCCGTCGGCCTTCGGCCGCCACCTTCTCCCGCAAGGGGAGAAGGCAACTGGGAGTTGCTCGCCCCGCGCGCCGGGGCGGCGTAAGCGTCTTGCGCCCTCCAGGGAGACCCCGCCCATGCGCCGCCTCGTTCTGTTCCTCGCCCTCCTGGCCCTGGCGCCCATCGTCGCGACGGCCGCGCCGCGCGGCGCGCCGGTGTCGGTGCGCGAGGCCTGGGCGCGGCCGGCGCCGGCGGGGATGAACGGGGCCGGCTACCTCGTTCTGATCAACACCGGCGAGCGGCCGGTGACGCTGGTCCGGGCCGAGAGCCCGTCGGCCCGCGAGGTGATGATCCACCAGACCCGGATGCAGGGCGGCGTCGCCTCGATGCAGGGCATGGGCGAGGGCGTGGTGATCCCGGCGGGCGGCAAGCTCGTCTTCGGTCCCGGCGGCCGGCACTTCATGCTGATGGGGCTGCGGGCGGAACTGACCCCCGGCGGGCGCCTGCCGCTGACCCTGATCTTCGACGACGGTCGCCGCGTCGAGGCCCGTCTGGCGATCCAGCGCAACGCGCCGCGACCGATGGTTGCGGCCCCGCCCGCTCCCCCGCACCGTCACTGACCAGGCAAAGGGCGCCGGCCCGGTTTCCGGCAAACATGACAGAATTTTAAGGCAGGAAATTTCAGCGTCCGGCGCAGATTGCCGCGGGTTTTCCAACGGATCTGCCTTTCGATGAAAAAAGCTTGGTTCGGCGCCGCCGCGGCGGTCGCCCTTTCGATGTCCGCCTACGCCGTCCAGGCCCATGAGGAGCACGCCTGCGTCGACGACGCCTGCACCGTGCAGTCGCTGCTGCCCCAGGGCTCCGACGCCGGCGGCGCCGAGGTCTCGCTGGAGTCGCCGCGCTACGGCCAGTGGGGCTTCGACCTCTCGGGCATGGACACATCGGTGAAGCCGGGCGACGACTTCTACAAGTACGCCAACGGCAAGTGGGACGAGGTCACGACCATCCCGTCCGACCGCACCCGCTACGGCAATTTCGACAAGCTGGCCGAGCTGTCCGAGGCCCGCACCCGCGCCATCATCGAGGGCGCCGCGGCCGGCAAGACCACCGACGCCGACAGCGTCAAGGTCGGCGCCGCCTACAAGGCCTTCATGGACGAGGCCCGGATCAACGCCCTGGACGTCGCGCCGATCGCCGGCGAGCTGAAGCAGGTCCGGGAGGTCAAGGCCAAGGCCGACTTCACCGCCCTGATGGGCAAGAGCGCGACCACGGGCTTCTCGTCGATCCTGGGCCTCTATGTCTCGACCGACGCCAAGAACCCGACCCGCTACGCCGTCTACGCCGGCCCGGGCGGCCTGTCGCTGCCCGACCGCGACTACTATCTCGACGCCAAGTTCGCCGACAAGAAGGCCGCCTACGAGCTCTATGTCGCCAAGATGCTGACCTCCGTCGGCTGGGAAAACGCGACCGAGAGCGCCAAGGCCGTGGTCGCCTTCGAGACGCGGCTGGCCGAGGCCAGCTGGACGCGCGTCGAGCGCCGCAACCGCGACAAGACCTACAATCCCAAGACCTGGGCCGAGCTGCAGGCCCTGACCCCGGGCTACGACTGGAACCGCTTCCTGGTCGGCACCGAACTGCCGAAGATCAATCGCGTCGTGGTGACCACCGACACGGCCTTCCCGAAGTTCGCCAAGATCTACGCCGAAACCCCGCTGGAGACGCTGAAGGCCTGGCAGACGTTCAAGGTCGTCGACGGCGCCGCGCCGCTGCTGTCCAAGCGCTTCGTCGACGCCAGCTTCGCGTTCCGCAACAAGACCCTGGCCGGCCAGCCCGAGCAGAAGCCCCGCTGGAAGCGCGGCGTCGCCCAGGTCAACGACATGCTCGGCGAGAGCGTCGGCAAGGTCTATGTGGCCGAATACTTCCCGCCGGACTCCAAGGCCAAGATGGTCGACCTGGTCGGCAACCTGCGCACGGCGCTCAAGGCCCGGATCGAGAACCTCGACTGGATGGGTCCGGAGACCAAGGAACGGGCGCTGGACAAGCTGGCCAAGTTCACCGTCAAGATCGGCTATCCCGACAAGTGGCGCGACTATTCCAAGCTGGAGATCCGCGAGGGCGACGCCTACGGCAACAGCCTGCGCGCCAACGCCTTCGAATGGCGCCATGACGTCGAGCGCCTGAACCAGCCGGTCGACAAGACCGAGTGGGGCATGACCCCGCAGACGGTCAACGCCTACTACAACTCGGTCAACAACGAGATCGTGTTCCCGGCCGCCATCCTGCAGGCGCCGTTCTTCCATCCGGACGCCGATCCGGCCGTCAACTACGGCGGCATCGGCGGGGTGATCGGCCACGAGATCGGCCACGGCTTCGACGACCAGGGCCGCAAGTCCGACGGCGACGGCGTGCTGCGCGACTGGTGGACGGCCGAGGACGCCGCCAAGTTCGAGGTCCAGAAGACCAAGCTGGGCAAGCAGTACTCGGCGTTCGAGCCCTTCCCGGGCGTGCACGTCAACGGCGACCTGACCATGGGCGAGAACATCGGCGACATGGGCGGCCTGTCTTTCGGCCTGGACGCCTATCACGCCTCGCTGAAGGGTCAGCCGGCCCCGGTGCTGGACGGCTTCACCGGCGATCAGCGGGTCTATCTCGGCTGGGCCCAGGTGTGGCGCCAGAAGAGCCGCGACGACGCGCTCAAGCAGCAGATCGCCAGCGACCCGCACTCGCCGGCCTATTACCGCGTCAACGGCACGATCCGGAACCAGCCGGGCTGGTACAAGGCCTACGACGTGCAACCCGGCGACAAGCTCTACATCGCGCCGGAAGAGCGCGTGAAGATCTGGTGATCGCCCTGATCCCTCTCCCCTTGCGGGAGAGGGTGGCCCCGCGGAGCGGGGTCGGGTGAGGGGTCTCTCAGACACCGGACGCCGCGACAGCCGAAAGGCCGTCGCGGCGTTTTCCGTTGGTGCGACCCCTCATCCGTCATCCTTCGGATGACACCTTCTCCCGCAAGGGGAGAAGGAAGCTTCAGGTCGCCGCCTCGAAGATCGCCTCGCGCACCAGGTCGGGGCGCTCCATCGGCAGGAAGTGGCTGGTCCCGACCACGGTCTCGATGCGCACGGCCTTGCCGCGACGGGTGAAGGCGGCGCCGTCGCCGGTGCGGCAGGTCGAGCCGTGCTCGGCCTTGAGGATCCTCACCGGACCGCGGAACTCGCTCACGGCGCGCCAGGGATCGTGGCCCTGGGCGGCGTAGTTGGAGGCTTCCCAGGCGGGCGTGCAGGCCAGCTCGACCTTGCCGTCGGGCCGGTCCCTGAACCCGCCGCCGACATAGTCGGCCAGCATCGCCTCGGGCCAGGACTTGAAGGCCCCGCGGCCGCGATAGGCGTTGAAGGCGGCCTCGCGGCTGTCGAACACCTCGCGCCGGCGGGTGGCGGCCTGGGCGATCGGCAGGCGCTTCCACAGCCGCCCCGAGGTCCACGGCGCCTTGGCGTAGAGGGCCAGCATGCGCGGCATGACGACGGGATCGAGCAGGACGAGACTGGAGACCTTGCCCGGAGCCTGGGCGGCGGCCAGCAGGCTGACCGTGGCGCCCATCGAGTGGCCGGCCAGCACCACCGGCGCCTGGTCCAGGGCCTGGAGCAGGGCCAGCAGGTCGTCGCGCAGGTCGAGCCACGAGCGGCGTCCCTCCGGATCGGCCTTCAGCCGGCTGTCGCCATGGCCGCGCTGGTCGACCGCCAACACCCGCAGGCCGGCCGACAGCGGGGCCAGCAGGGTGCGGTAGGTCTGGGCGTTGAAGCCGTTGGCGTGAACGAAGACGACGTCGACGGCGCGGCTGGGCGGGCCAAAGTCCAGCGCCGCCATCTCGCCGCCGCCGGCCGGGCTGTCGATGGCGATCAGGCGCCGCTTGGGTTCGCGGAAGACGGCGGCGTCCATAGGCCCGAGGTTCCTTCTTCGTCGACTTGCGCCTTAAGGTAGGGGCGGGCAGCCCCGCCGTCCAATGGAGCCGCGATGAATCCGCTCGCCACGATAGGCTATGAGACCGATACGCAGGCCGGGATGATCGGGCGCCTGAAAGTCGCCCAGGTCGAGCTGGTGGTCGATGTGCGGGCCGTGGCCTCGTCGCGCAAGGCCGGCTTCTCCAAGACCCTGTTGGGAAACAGCCTGCTGGCCGAGGGCATCGGCTACCTGCACCTGCAGCCGCTGGGCACGCCCAAGGCCGGCCGCGACGCCGCCCGCGCCGGTCGGGTGGGCGAGATGCACGAGATCTTCCTGGCCCATCTGGAGGAGCCCAAGGCCCAGGTGGCCCTGGCCCAGGCGACGCAGCTGGCCGGCGAAAAGCGCATCGCCCTGCTGTGCTACGAGGACGACCCGGCCTGCTGTCACCGCCGCCTGGTCGCCGACCGCATCCGCGCCAGCCTGAAGTGCGAAGTCGTCGACCTGTGATCGACGCGGTGCTGGCCGGCTACGAGGCCGACGGGGCGGTGCTTGTCGAGCGGTTCGAAACCATCGACCCGGCCGAGCTCTACGCTCCGGTGGCCGGGTTCATCCCGACGGCGCCCGCGCGGATCGCCGACATCGGCGCGGGGACCGGGCGCGACGCGGCCTGGCTGGCGGGGATGGGCCACGCGGTGGTCGCGGTCGAGCCGGCGGCGGCCCTGCGCGAGGCGGGGCGGGCGCTGCGGCCCGACCTGGCGTGGATAGACGACCGCTTGCCGGACCTGGCGCGACTGTCGGGGCCGTTCGACCGCCTGCTGCTGAGCGGGGTCTGGCAGCACCTGGACGAGGCCGCTCGGGCGATCGCCATGCGCAGGCTGGCGGCCTTGCTGGCGCCGCGCGGCGTGCTGGTCATGTCGCTGCGCCACGGCCCCGGCGCGCCGTCGCGGCCGGTGTGGCCGATCGACGTGGAGCAGACGATCACGCTGGCGGAGGGGGCGGGTCTGCGGCTGCTCCACCGCGCCAAGGCGGCGTCGGTGCAGGCCGGCAACCAGGCGGCCGGGGTGACCTGGACGTGGGTGTGTTTCGAGGCGCCTGCTCCTCCCCCGTGAAACGGGGGAGGTGGCGCGGCGCTATCAGCGCCGTGACGGAGGGGGCGAGGGCCATAGAACCGTGGGCGCCGTGCGCGCCGCCGCCCCCTCCACCACTTCGTGGTCCCCCTCCCCCGCTTTGCGGGGGAGGGGCTGGTTCATCAGACCTGCGTCAGCTGCCACTCGCCGCGGCCGTCGCGGCAGGCGCTGTAGCGCTCGGTGGTCGGGCGCTGGCCGCTGGTCGACACCGAGGCGGCGATGGTGCGGCACGAGGGGGGCGGGCCGTAGTTGCTGGCGGTCAGCAGCGAGGCGGAGACATAGCCGGTCCCGTAGCCGTTGCGGCCCACCAGCAGCCAGTTGGAGCCCGGGACGGCGCCCAGGATCTCGACCCGCTCGCCGGTCGACAGCTTGCCGACCACGGTTCCGCTGGTCGACGGGCCGCTGCGCAGGTTGGCGGTCGAGCGGGCGGTGTAGTCGGCGCCGACGGCGTCGTAGCTGGGCAGCTGCTGGATGTTGCGCTCGAAGCGCAAGGAGTCCCCGGCGACCGGCGGGCCGTAGCTGGACGAGACCACGTCGATGCGGCCCGAGGCGCCCGTGCGCGGGTTGTTCCACACCTGGGCCTGGCCGGTCTCCAGGGCCTTCTTGGTGGCGGCCTGGGCGCGGGCGGTGTCGGTCGACTGCATGCGGCAGCCGATATAGGAGCCCGCCGCCGCGCCGGCGGCCGCGCCGACCAGGGCGCCCAGGGTCTTCTCGTTCTTGGAGATCTTGCTGCCGACCAGGGCGCCGACGCCGGCCCCGATCAGGGCGCCGCCTTCCTGCTTGCCGCCGGTGCCCTCGCACGAGAACAGGCCGCCCAGCGGCTTGCTCTGGGCCAGGGCGGGAAGCGGGGCGGCCAGGCCGGAGGCCAGGACGGCGCCGATCGAGAGGGCGGCGGCGAAGGGCTTGCGCATTTTTGTCTGCTCCTTGCGAGGGGCGGGCGCTCGGGGGATCGGCCCGCGGGATTTGACGTCGCCGCCGTCGCCCGTGCTATCGTTCAGGTGAACAACGATAAGGGAGGCGACGATGGGTAATGGAACACCGGTCGATTATAGCTGCTTTACAGTAGAGATCGAGGCCGGCGTCGCCCACCTGAAGCTGATAAGGGCGGAAAGCTTCAACTCCATGACGCGTTCGTTCTGGCGCGAGCTGCCCGAAATCGTGAACGACCTGGACCGGCGAGGCGGGGTGCGGGCGATCGTCATCTCCTCGACCGGCAAGCACTTCAGCGCCGGCATGGACCTGTCGGTGTTCGCCGACGAGGGCATTACCGGCGGCGAGCCCGTCGATCGCCACGTCGCGGCCGAGGCCTTCCGCCACAAGGTGAAGGGGCTGCAGGAGACCTTTTCGTGCCTGGAGCGGGCGCGGATGCCGGTGATCATGGCGATCCAGGGCGGCTGCATCGGCGGGGCGGTCGACTTCGCCACCGCCTGCGACATCCGCTACGCGACGTCGGATGCGTACTTCGTGATCCAGGAGATCAACATCGGCATGACCGCCGACGTCGGCACCTTCCCGCGCCTGTGCAAGCTGATCCCCGAGGGCTGGGTCAAGGAGCTGGCCTATACCGGTCGCAAGCTGCCGGCCGCCAAGGCCCTGGAGCTGGGCCTGATCAACGCCGTGTTCGACAGCCACGAGGCCGTGGTCGCCCACGCCCTGGAGACGGCCCGCGAGATCGCGTCCAAGACCCCGCTGGCGGTGACCGGCAGCAAGGTGATCATCAACTACGCCCGCGATCATTCGGTCGCAGACACGCTGGATTACCTGGCCGTCTGGCAGTCGGGCATGCTGGCCGGCCCGCACATGGCCGAGGCCTTCGCGGCGAAAGCCGGCAAGCGCGAGCCGGTCTATCCCGACCTCGCGCCGATCAAGGCGGGAATCTAGGGATCCTTCTCCCCTTGCGGGAGAAGGTGTCATCCGAAGGATGACGGATGAGGGGTCTCTCAGAAACTGCGCGTCGCACCCTGCCGCTCCGCCGTTGCCGCGGATAGATTTGAGAGACCCCTCACCCGACCCGGCTCCGCCGGGCCACCCTCTCCCGCAAGGGGAGAGGGGGCGTTCACGCCAGGACCCAGGATGGGAAGCTTTTCTAGATCTTGCGGGTGATCTCGATCGCCTGCCAGCCGGCGTTGGGGCCATGGCCGTCGGGGTCGAAGCTGTAGTGCACGGCGCGCCAGCCGTCGCCGACGCTGCGATGCCAGCCGATCGCCTTCCAGCCTTCCGGATAGTTCAGCGTGTCGTCGAAATCGGGCGCGCCCAGGGGCGAGCCGAGCACGACCTCGCCCTTCAGCCGCTCGACCGTGGCGGCCGGATCGGCGGGCTGGAAATAGACGCGGCACTCCGAGGTGCCGCCGAGGTCGGCGACGTAGATCAGCGCGGGCCGGCCGGCGATCTCACCCTGGCGGACCTCCTGCAGGCGGGCCGCGCCCTGGCCGAGCAGCAGGGCTGGCACGGCCTGGCCCTTCAGCGCGGTCCAGCCGGTGGCGCGGGCCTTGCGCAGGATTTCGCCGTGCGAGGCGGGCGCGATGCAGACGCCGCGGAAGGCCGCCAGTTCGCTGTGCAGGTCCGGCGGAGCGACCGGCGCCCGGGCGGCCGAAACGGCCAGGGTCGCGCCGCCGACGAGGGCGGCGGTCGCGGCGAGGAGGGCGACGAGCGTGCGAGTCTTCATGATCTCAGGTTGTGTCGTCGCTGTCCCTACCGGTCAAGCCCGGTTCAGCTTCCGGCCGCCTCCAGCGCCTTGAGGCGCTTGACGGCGTTGGTGTTGCCGGGATCCAGGGCCAGCGAGCGGCGGTAGTGGACGATCGCGGCAGCCTTGTCGCCGTTGGCCTCGTAGGCGTCGGCCAGACTGTCCTGGGCGTTGCCGCTCTGCGGATAGAGCTCTGCGGTCAGCTTCAGCACGACCAGGGCGGTCGGGGCCTTGCCGAAGGCCAGCAGGCGGTAGCCCCAGTCGTTCAGCTCGTGCTCGTCGGGCCTGAAGGCCGGGTCGTGGCGCAGGCGGGCGACGACGGCCTCGGCCTGCTCCGGCGGGGCGGCGGCCAGTTCGGCGCGCAGGGCGGCGACGCCGGTCAGGGTCATGCCGGGGACGAAGCCCTGGGCGATCTCGTCGATCAGGTCTTCCGGCGTCGAGCCGGCCAGGTTGCTGAGGATCGCCACCCCGACCTTGTCGTTCGGATAGAGATAGACGGCGTTGCGGCTGCCGCCGGTCATGCCCACGACCAGGCGGTCCGGGCGCTTCAGCACCAGCCAACCCAGGCCCCACTGGCCCGGCTTGCCGTCGGTGTAGGAGACCGGCGTCCACATGGTCGTCTTCGCCGTCTGGCCCAGCAGGCGGCCGTCCATCAGGGCGATCATCCAGCGGCCCATGTCCTCGCCGGTGCTGTCGAGGCCGGCGGCGGCGCGGGCCAGGGGCGAGAACACCTCGCGCCGCACGGCCGGCTGGTCGGGCGTCTCGCGCTTGTAGCCGTAGGAGACGGTGCGCCCGGGGCTTGGATCCAGGCTGTCGCCGTAGCGCGAGCGGGTCATGCCCGCGAGGGCGATTTGCTCGCCGCCCAGCGGCTCGGAGACCGGTCGGCCGTGCAGGCGGTCGATCGCCATCTGCACCAGGGCGTAGTTGGTCTGACAGTAGTGGAAGCGCTCGCCGGGCGGGAACAGCACCGGCGCGGCCAGGGTCTCCTTCCAGGCGTCTGCCTCGGAAACCGCGCCGTCCTTCTGGCGGGGCACGAAGTCGGGCAGGCCGGAGGTGTGGCTGAGCAGTCGGCGCACGGCGATCCCGCGCCAGGCCTCGGGGAGGTCCGGCACATAGGCGCCGATCGGCTTGTCCAGGTCCAGCCGCCCGGCCTGCACCTCGCGCATCGCCGCCACGCCGGTGAAGGCCTTGGTGATCGAGTTGATGGGGAAGGTCGTCTCCGCGGTGACCGGCGCCTTGGTCGCCAGGTCGGCGACGCCGTAGGCGCGGGAGAGGACGATGTGGCCGTCCTTGACCACCACGACCTGCAGCCCGGGGATATGCCGCTCGGTCATGGCCCGGCGGATGACGGCGTCGGCCCTAGTTGCCGGATCGGTGGCTGGTGCGGCCACGGCGATGGCCGGCGCCAGCAGGGCGGCGGCGCAGATCAGCGGCGTCCAGCGCATGTCGAAATCCCCTCGCGTTGCGGCGGGCAGAGGATCAGGCGCGGGCGGGGGAGCCCAGTTAAGTTTTGGTCATGGGGGGCATTCTGAACCCTCTCTCAAAGAGAGAGGGTTTGGGTTACCGCCCCAGCCAGATCTCCGGCCGTTGGTCGAGGAAGCCCGACACGCGGGCCGAGATCCCCTGTTGATCCCGGGCCGAAGGGTGCCAGTCGCAGGCGGTCAGCTCCATCTCGCCGACGGGGATGACGGCCAGGCGGGTCTCGCCGCCGGCCTTGAGGTTTTGGGCCACCCGATCGACCTGGGCGGCGATCTCGTTCTCGGCGCTGGGCGGGGCCAGCAGGATCAGGAAGGCCTGGGGCTGGCGGGCGCGGATCGTCTGGGCGAAGCGGGCGTAGGTGGCGACATAGTCGTCGCGCAGGGCCTGGCGGTCCTTCCACCGCTCACCGGGATTCAGGGGCGTCGAGAAGTCGTTGGTGCCGAGATTGATCACCACCACCTGCGGCGCCCAGTCGGCGTTGGCGTAGGCGGGAGCCGCGCCCAGCAGCACCTTGGGCCAGGCCAGCGGCAGGGTGTCGCCGGGCATGCCGCCGTAGTTGCGCACGATCCCGCGGCCCGAGATGGCGTTGACCTGATGGTCGGCTCCGAAGCGCGCGGCGGTCAGCGGGCCGAAGGCGATGGAATTGTCGGTGGTGCTCCACACCTCGTCGCTCGTGCAGGCGCGCTTGTCGGAGGCGTCGCCGTAACCGACGCTGTGGGAGTCGCCGATGAACTCGATCTGGCGGCGGGGCGCGGTCAGCGGCAGGGGCTTTGACCCGCCTTCCAGGAAGAAGCCGCCGAAGCGGGCCGGGCCGGCCTGCATCTCGCCGACCACGGCGGCGCGCACCAGGTGGCGGCCGGGAGACAAACCGTCGAGGCGGTAGAGGCCGGGGGCGGGCTTGACCAGCCGACCGGCCGGAACGCCGTCGACGGACAGGTGCAGGATCTGGTCGCCGGCGCCGACCTTGATCAGCACGGCCTGGCCTTCGAAGGCGGCCTCGAAATGGACGCTCGGCCACTGGTAGGTCCAGCCGTCGGGACCGGTCGCGACACGGCCGCCGGCCAGGGCGGGCAGGGGCGTGAGGGCGGCGGTTTCGGGATTTACGGCCAGGCGCAGCTGGGCGGCGGCGGGCGAGGCGCAAAGAGCGGTCAGCGCGACGGCCGTCAGAAGTCCCCGAAGTCTCATGGCCCGTCCCCGTTGCCTGTGCGGACGTCGGGTGTAGCGGGCGGGGTGAATAAGAAAAGACGGAAAAGGTATTGTCGCGCGCGAGGGCCTAGACGGTCAGACGAGCACGAAGGGCGTCGAACGGCCAGATGTGCGCCACCGCCGCATAGTTGGTGGTCGCGAGGTATTCGGCCACCCATTTGCGGTGGGGCGTCAGCATCTCGACCAGGCTGTCCAGCAAGGCGGCGCGCTCTTTCTCGCTCAGGGCCGACGGATCCAGGCCGCAGCTGACAGCGACGTTCAGGCACAGTTGCAGGACCAACACGTATTCCTCGTAGACGATCGCCCGTCCACCGGCCCCGATGGCGTGAACATAGCCGGCGGTGTCGAGGGCGGCCTCGCGCAGCTCTTCCGCGGAAAAGGCTTGGTCGACGAAGCTCGGATCGACACGGCCCTCGGCGACGACCCTGTCGGAAAGGGCCGAGCAGGCTTCGCGCCAGCGGGTGGAGACCGGCGCTTCTCTAGCTCTTCGGCGCAACGAAGCCTTCCGGCAGCTCGGCGCCGCGCAGGTCGCAGCCGGCGAGGTTGGCGCGGGCCAGGTCGGCGTCGATCAGGCGGGCGCGGACGGCGCCGGCGCCGGTGAGGTTGGCGGCGCGCAGGGTGGCGCGGGTCAGGTCTGTGCGCAGGGCGCGGCCCTCGCTGATCACCAGCGGGCCGAGCTTGGCGCCCGTCAGGTCGGCGCGGGCGAGGTCGGCGTCGGCCAGGCGCGCGCCGCGCAGGTCGGCGCCCTTCAGCTTGGTCCCGCGCAGGTCGGCGCCGACAAGGTTGGCGCCTTGCAGCTCGACGCCCTCCAGGTCCATGCCGAAGAAGATCGCGCCGGGGGCCGACAGGCCGCTCAGCTTGCGGCCCTTGAGGCGTCGCAGGGGACGGAAGTCGACCTGCGGGATCGAGATCGCCCGGCCCTGGGCGCCGCCGCTGGTGCAGAAGCGCTCGTGCTCGTCGAGCAGGTCGTGCAGGGGCTGGTCGTCGACATAGATCAGCGGCGGCGGGGCGCGCAGCACCCCGGCCATGTCGGCGTCCTCGAGATTGGCGCCTGAAACGTCGACCCCGGTCATCACCGCCCGCTTGAGCAGGGCGCCCGACATGTCGGCGCCGAAGATCTCGGCTCCGGTCAGGTCGACCCGGTTCATGGTGGCGTTGTTCAGCCGCGCGCCCGACAGGGTGGCCCCCGAGAGGTCGGCGTCGGTGAGGTCGGCGGCGCGGGCGAAGGCGTCGGACATCTGGGCGCCGGCGAGGCTCGCGCCCTTCAGCATCGCGTAGTCGAGACCGGCGCGGTCTTCGGCGTGGCGCAGCAGGCGGAAGCCCTCGGCTCCGTCCTGCACGGCGGTAAGGCCCTCGCGCAGGTCGCAGCCCGACAGGTCGGCCCCCGACAGGTTGGCGCCGCGCAGATAGGCCCCGCGCATGTCCACCCGCATCAGGCGGGCGCCGCGCAGGTCGGCGTCGCGCAGGTCGGCGCCGTAGAGCACCGCCCTGTCCAACACAGCGCCCCGCAGCGAGGCCCCGGCCAGCAGCGCGCCGGTCAGGTCGGCCTCGGACAGGTCGACGCCGTCGAGCTCGAAGTGCGAGAGGTCGATATAGGCCAGGGACGCGCGGCGGCCGGCGGGCAGGCCCTTCAGATAGCGGCCATGCGCCTCGACCGCGGCCTTGACGGCGGCGGCCTGGGGCCTGCGGATCAGGCTTTGCGGCGCTGTGGCGGGAAGGGGCGACATAGGCTTTTTATCAAGGGTTCCCGCAACTTATGACGCCGCTCCATTTAAGGAACGGTTTGTTTTTCAGCTGTGCAACAAATCACAGCCAGCCTTTTCGGCGGAACCACATCAAGGGAATCAGCGCCGCCGCCAGCATCAGGCCCAGCGCGATCGGATAGCCCTCCAGCCAGCGCAGTTCGGGCATGTGCTCGAAGTTCATGCCGTAGATCCCCGCGATCAGGGTGGGCGGCAGGAACACGGCCGAGAACACCGAGAAGATCTTGAAGATCTGGTTCTGCTCGATGTTGATGAAACCGAGCGCCGCGTCGAGCAGGAAGGTGATGTTGCCCGACAGGTAGCTGGAATGGTCGGTGATCGAGGTCACGTCGCGCTGCAGCGATTTCAGGTGATCGCGCAGTTCGCGGTCGCCCTCGAACTGCTCGGCCAGGCTGGCGAAGCTGAGCAGGCGGGCGAGACTCACCAGGCTGTCGCGGGCCTTGGCGTTGACGATCTGGGCCCGGCCCAGGCGCTCGAGGATCTTCTCGAAGGCCGCGCCGCGCGGGCGGCCGAAGATCATCCGCGACTGGGTCTCGACCTCGCTGGCGGTGCGCTCGAGGATGTCGGCGGTGCGGTCGATGACGGCGTCGAGCAGGCCAAGGAAGGTCTGCGGGCCGCCGGGGCACAGGCTGGGCTGGCGCTCGGCCTGGGCGGTGAACACCGAGAAGGCGCGCGGCTCGACGTAGCGGATGGTCACCAGCTTGTCGCCGGTCAGCACGAAGGTCACCGGCGCGGCCGTCGGCAGTTCGCCCTCGGCGTTGACCAGGATGGTGGCGGTCATGAAGGTGCCGCCGTCCTCCTGGTAGAGGCGCGAGGAGGCCTCGATCTCGGCCATCTCCTCGCGGGTGGGCAGCAGCAGGCCGATCGACTGCTCGACGGCCACTTCCTCGGCGCGGGTGGGGTCGACGAGCTCGATCCAGACGGCGTCGGACGGCAGGCGCCAGTCGGGCGTATGGCCGCCCGGCTCGAAGCCCGGGGCGCCTTGTCGGAGAACTCTCAGCATGGATCGACCCGGACCTTCACCCCGCGGGTGTGGCCCAGGCGAAGGGTCGCGTCAACGCGCCAGCGCGCGACGCGATAGGCCGGGGATCAGCGCTGTTGCTGAGCGGGCTTGTCGTCGCCTTGGGCGGCGGCGATCAGGGCGGCGATGCGGTCGGTGGAATCGGCGGCCTGGTTGATCATGTCCAGCGGGTTGGCGCGGACCGACGAGGCGACCTGGTTGGCGGCCTGCTTGGCCAGCGACACGGCGGCGTTCTGGGCGAGCGCCAGCTTGCTGGTGGCGGCGGCGATCGTGACCGCCTGCTGGTTCTGGTAGATGAAGCCGTGGGTCGGATAGACCGTGGTGCCCAGATCGCGGATCGGGTCGTACCAGACCTTGACCTGGCTCCAGTCGCCGGCGGCCGACACGTCGACGACGGTGACGTCCTGTTCGACCTGGCCGCGGGCGCCGTTCATGACGGACCAGTTGGCGTGGGTGACCTGGATCACCCGGTCGGTCAGAACCTGCGAAACGAAGGCCACGTGGCCGAGGTTCATGCGGGCGGTGGGCTTGAAGCAGAGGACGGCGCCGGCCTTCGGCGTGAAGCCGGTGTCGTACTTGCCGACCGCCTGGCCCCACCAGGTGCGGGCGTCGCCGAAGATCTGGATGCCCGACATGAGGCGGGCGAAGGGGACGCACTGCCAGTACCCGTCGGCCACGGCGCTCGAGATCGGCGCGAGGCTGACCATGGCCGCAGCGGCCAGGGAACCCCAGAGGGCTCTCTTCCGTTTCGTCATGCTGTGGGTACTCCCCCGCGTCACTGGGTAAGTCGATAACCCTGGGGGAAAAATATGAAAAGAGTGTTTATTGAGCCACAGTGACGGTTGTGGCGGCGCCACTGCGGCGCTTGGCCAAAGACTTCATCAAGTCCCGGGCCGGCTTTTCCACCAGGTGGTACGAGGCCGCGGACAGCGGAATCAAGGCTGCGACGATTAACGCCCAGACCAGAAGCGGCAGTTTGTCGCCATCGATATTCAAGAGCTTGGCCGCGCCGTTGACCGCCAGGATTTTCCACGGAATGCAGATCATGTAAGTCGAGTAGCTGATCTCGCCCAGATACACGAAGATGCTTTGAGTGGCGAAGCTCGAACCGGCCTTGGCCAGGCGCGCCAGCGATAGAATAAAACCGCCCAAAATGGCCACGATCAACGCATCTGGCGCCTGGAGCTGCACTGTAGCGAGCAGAAGCACCCCCGCCACCGCGGCCCCGATTCCCGCTCCGCGCAGGCTGAGCGTCTGGCTCTTCCACAGGGTGTAGAGCGCGCAGCCATAGAAGAAGCAGGGCACGATGCGCAGGGCGCCCCAGCGGATCGTCGCCTCGGTCAGCGGGAAGCCGGCCAGCTTTTCGAAGGCCGGATAGAGCGCCGCGATCACGGCCAGGGCCGCGCCCAGCAGCACCAGCGGCCGCTCGCGCAGCTTCCAGGCCACGAAGGCGAAGGCCGGGAAGCTCAGATAGGCGAACCACTCGGCCGAGATCGACCACGAGGGGTGGTTCCAGCCCGACACCGGCGCGAAGCCCCAGGCCTGGACCATCAGCAGGTTGGCCGGCAGGGCGTCCCAGGCCAGCATGTTCTTGTCGACGGCGATGCCGGCGATCCCGGCGGCGATGGCCATCAGCCCGACGCCGGCCATGGTGAAGAGGTGCAGCGGATAGACCCGCGCCAGCCGGTTCCACAGGAAGCCGCCATAGCCGAACCGGCCCTCGCCGAAAGCCGTCAGATAGACGTGGCAGAGGATGAAGCCGGACAGCACGAAAAAGGCCTCGACGCCCAGGTAGCCCTTGGCCACCACGCCCGGAACCGCGCCCGTGACGGCGAGGTTTGGCCAGTAGTGATACATCACCACCCAGAAGGCGGCGAAGAAACGAAGCGCGGTCAGGGGCTTGATATGGGCGGCGTCGGTCATATCTGCATTTCCAAGTCCCAGTTTCGCCGCATTTCGCCGACCGCCGTTTTGGCGGCCGCGGCGGGGCTCGCGGCGGGCTGGGGCGTGATCAATTTGTCCACAGCCTAGCCAGGACCCATGAACGAACTCCTTCACCTCGCCGCAGACCCGGCCGCATGGGCGGCCCTCGTCACCCTGGTGGTCATGGAAGTCGTCCTCGGGATCGACAACCTGGTCTTCATTTCGATCCTGTCGAACAAGCTGCCGCCCGAGCATCGTCAGCGCGTGCGCCGCATCGGCATCTCGCTGGCGCTGATCATGCGCCTCGTCCTCCTGTCGACCATCGCCTTCATCGTCGGCCTGACCGCCCCGGTCTTCGACCTCGGCATCGTCGGCCCGGTGGGCAGCCACGGCGAGCCGGCCTTCGAGACCGCCTTCTCCTGGCGCGACCTGATCCTGATCGCCGGCGGCCTGTTCCTGATCTGGAAGGCCACCAAGGAGATCCACCACACGGTCGATCCCAAGGAGGAAAGCCACGACGTGCTCGACAAGACCGGGGCGGCGATCTCCAACGTCGGCGCGGCGATCTTCCAGATCATCCTGCTGGACCTGGTGTTCTCGATCGACTCGATCCTGACCGCCGTCGGCATGACCGAGCACCTGGCGATCATGGTCATCGCCGTCGTGGCCGCCGTGACCGTGATGCTGCTGGCCGCCGACCCGCTGGGCAACTTCATCAACAACAACCCGACCGTGGTGATGCTGGCCCTGGGCTTCCTGCTGATGATCGGCACCGTGCTGATCGCCGAGGGCTTCGGGGTGCACGTGCCCAAGGGCTACATCTACACCGCCATGGCCTTCTCGGCCGGCGTCGAGGGCCTGAACATGCTCTCGCGCAGGTCGGCGAGTAAGAAAGGGAAGTAGGCGCGGCCGCCCCTCGCGGGGCGACCCCCTCCGGCCCTCCGGGCCACCTCCCCCAGAGGGGGAGGATCTGGAGCGTCGACCAAGATGCTCCCCCTCTGGGGGAGCTGTCGCGGAGCGACTGAGGGGGATCCAGCGACCTCGAACGAAAAACGCCGCGACGGCCCTGGGCTGTCGCGGCGTTTCTTTTATCTGGCTCTCACCGACTTCAGTGCGCCGTCGCCGGCGGCGGGGTCCTTCTCGGCGCCCGCTGCAGCATCCCCCGGGCGATCTCCTGCTCGCCGATCAGGGCGTCGGTGGCGCCCATCTGGGTGAGCAGGTCGACATCGGCGTCGGTATAGGCGCGGGCGACGATGCGGGCGTCGGGGTTGGCGGCGCGGGCCTGCTCGATGATCCGGGCGGCCTCGAAGGGGCTGGGCACGGCGACGAAGACGTGGGTGGCCTTGTCCAGGCCCGCCTGCATCAGCACCTCGGGACGCACGGCGTTGCCCTGCACCACCTCGAAGCCGGCCTCGCGCAGTTCGATGGCGCGGTCGCCCTCGTCCTCGATGACGACCAGCGGCGTGCGGTTCTTCAGGCCCTCGGCGACCGCCTTGCCGACCCGGCCGTAGCCGACCAGCACCGCGTGCGGCTGGGCCGCGGCGGCCACCGGCTCGACGGCCTCCTTGACGCTGACCTTGACCATGGCCTTGTCCAGCCAGGCGAACAGCAGCGGGTTGATCAGGATCGACAGGATGGCGCCGGCCAGGATCAGGTCGCGGCCTTCCGCCGGCAGCAGCTTCAGCGACACGCCCAGGCCGGCCAGGATGAACGAGAACTCGCCGATCTGGGCCAGGCTGGCGGAGATGGTCAGGGCCACGCTCTGCGGACGCTTGAAGGCCAGCACCAGGGCGTAGGCGACCAGCGACTTGCCCACCACGATGATCAGCACGGTGGCCAGCACCGCCAGCGGCTCGCGCAGCAGCACCATCGGGTCGAACAGCATGCCGATCGAGACGAAGAACAGCACGGCGAAGGCGTCGCGCAGCGGCAGGGTCTCGTTGGCGGCCTGATGCGACAGCTCGCTCTCGGCCATGATCATGCCGGCGAAGAAGGCGCCGA
Organism: Caulobacter sp. GW821-FHT10C03; assembly: GCF_059415485.1. NCBI lineage: Bacteria > Pseudomonadati > Pseudomonadota > Alphaproteobacteria > Caulobacterales > Caulobacteraceae > Caulobacter > Caulobacter sp. GW821-FHT10C03. The sequence continues at coordinate 57,974 of NZ_JBWKNI010000006.1, forward strand.
GCGCGAACGACACGCCGAACAGCGCGGCCGAGCCGAAGGCCACGCCCAGGCAGATGGCCAGCACCGCCAGGCGGAAGAGCTCGCGCGAGCCGGTGTGGGCGATGCGGTGCAGGATCCAGGGAATGACCCGGCGGCCGACGATCAGCATGAAGGCGACGAAGGCGACGACCTTGCCGATGGTGATGGCGAAGGTCATCAGCAGGCCGCCCGAGGCGTTGGCCGGCGGGGTGCCGCCCATCAGGCCCGAAAGCGCCGGCAGCAGCACCAGGGCCAGCACCATGGCCAGGTCCTCGACGATCAGCCAGCCGACGGCGATGCGTCCCCGGTCGGTCTCGATCAGCCGGCGCTCCTGCAGGGCGCGCAGCAGCACCACGGTCGAGGCGACCGACAAAGCGAGGCCGAACACCACGCCCGCGCCCCAGCCCCAGCCCAGCGCGACGGCCAGGCCCACGCCCATGACGGTGGCGGCGGCGATCTGCACGACGGCGCCGGGGATGGCGATCTTGCGCACCGCCATCAGGTCCTTGACCGAGAAGTGCAGGCCGACCCCGAACATCAGCAGGATGACGCCGATCTCGGCCAGCTGCGGGGCCAGTTCCTGGTCGGCGACATAGCCCGGGGTGAAGGGGCCGACGATGACGCCCGCCAGCAGGTAGCCGACCAGTACGGGAAGCTTCAACCGGTTGGCGAGCGCGCCGAAGACGAAGGCCAGGCCAAGCCCCGCGACGATGGTTGCGATCAGCGAGGTGTGGTGCATGAAGCCTCCTTGACGGTCATCTTTTTCGGGCGTACTCAACCAATATGGGTGACAAGCCCGCGAGTTTCCAGATGCCTCACGCAAAAATTCTCCTTCCGGCCCAATGCCGGGGCGCCCGCGGCCTGCTCAACTGGTCGCAAGGCGAGCTCGCGGACAAGGCGGGGGTGTCGCGCAGCACGGTCAAGGACTTCGAGACCGAGCGCCACGCCTTGCACCATAGCACCGAGCGGCTTCTCATCGATGCGCTCGAAGAGGGCGGCGCGGTGCTGATCGCGGCGGTCGAGGGCGGCGCGCCGGAAACGAGCGCGTGGGGGCCCGGGGTGCGGCTGAAGGCGGCGACTGATTAGGATCGACCAAGGAGGGCAGGGCGCTTGAACCACGAGGTTTCACCGGCGGACTACAAGGATCTGGTCCTGTTCCTGGCCACGGCCGGGATCGTCGCGCCGCTGTTCAAGCGCCTGAAGATCAACCCCATCCTCGGCTTCCTGCTGGCCGGCGTGATCCTGGGGCCGTTCGGCCTGGGCCGGCTGATCGGCATCGCCCCCTGGCTCGACTACGTCACCGTCGACAATCCCGACGAGATCGGCCAGCTGGCCGAGTTCGGCGTCGTCTTCCTGCTGTTCATGATCGGGCTGGAGCTGTCGTGGGAGCGCCTGCGGCTCTTGCGCAAATACGTCTTCGGCCTGGGCGCGGCCCAGGTGGTCGGCTGCTCGCTGGCCCTGGGGGCGGTGGCCATGCTGCTGGGCCAGTCGCCGGTGGCGGCCCTGGCCATCGGCTCGGCCCTGACCCTGTCGTCCACCGCCATCGCCGTGCCGGTGCTGGCCGAGCGCAAGCGGCTGCACGCCGAGGGCGGGCGCGCGACCTTCTCGGTGCTGCTGTTCCAGGACCTGGCGGTGGCCCCGATCCTGATCACCCTGGCGATCCTGGGACGCGGCCATGGCGAGTTCGACGCTCGCGGCCTGCTGGCCCTGCTGCCGGCGGCTCTCGGCCTGGGGGGCATCGTGCTGGTCGGTCGTCTGGCGCTGCGGCCGATGATGCGCTCGGTCGCCAAGGCCAAGAGCGAAGAGATGTTCATGGCCGCCTGCCTGCTGGTGATCATCGGGGCGGGCCTGGTCAGCGCGCTGTCGGGCCTGTCGATGGCCCTGGGCGCCTTCGTCGCCGGCGTGCTGCTGGCCGAGACCGAGTATCGCCACGAGGTCGAGGTCAAGATCGAGCCCTTCAAGGGCCTGTTGCTGTCGCTGTTCTTCGTGTCGCTGGGCATTCGCCTGGACCTGTCGCTGCTGGTCGCCTCGCCGGTCCTGGTGCTGGGCACGGCCGTCGGTCTGGTGGTGGTGAAGGCGGCCATGGTGTTCGGGCTGGGCAAGCTGTTCGGCCTGTCCAACCGGGCTTCGGCCGAGAGCGCCCTGGCCCTGGCGGCCGGCGGCGAGTTCGCCTTCGTGCTTTTGGCCAACGCCATGGACGCCGAGGTGGTCAGCCCCTCGGTCGGCCAGGCCGTGCTGGTGGCCGCCACCCTGACCATGTTCCTGATCCCGGCCCTGACCGGCATTGGCGCGCGGCTGGGGCGCAAGACCCCGGCCGAGACCACCGAGACGCCGGAGGGCGTGGACCTGTCGACCGAGGAGCCCAAGGGGCGGGTGCTGGTGGTCGGTTTTGGACGCGTGGGGCGGCTGGTCGGCGACATGCTCGACCGCCACGACCTGCCGTGGATCGCCATCGACCGCGACCCTGGTCTGGTGCAGCAGGGCCGCCGCGCCGGCCACCGCGTCTATTTCGGCGACGCCGCCCGGATCGAGCTGCTCGAGCGCTGCGGCCTCGATCACGCCCGCGCGGTGGTCGTCACCATGGACGCGCCCGAGGCCGCCGAGGCGGTGGTGGCCGCCGCCCGGGGCCATCGTCCCGACCTGACCATCGTCGCCCGGGCCCGCGACGCCCGCCACGCCGCGCGGCTCTACGAACTGGGAGCCACCGACGCCGTTCCGGAGACCATCGAGGCCTCGCTGCAGCTTTCCGAGGCGGTGCTGGTCGATATCGGCGTGCCCATGGGGCTGGTCATCGCCTCGATCCACGAGCGCCGCGACGAATACCGCAAGGTGCTCAACCGGCCTGACGCCCTGGGCGGAAAGCGCAAGCGGCTGCGCGACGCCGGGTGAGGTCCGCCTGCGCCCATCAAGGTCGCAGGTAGCCGGACACCATGTGGAAAACTTGGCCATTACGGCCATTTTTCCGCCTCTAGAACCTGCGCGACGCTACGGAAGGCCTTGCGCGGACGCGCTTTGCGTGCGAACCGAGAGGGGAGCGGACGCCTTCGGGAAACCCCGGTCGCCAGATTCGGCGAGCGGGTTTCACAGGGCGACCGTGAGGTGTCGCGGGGGGCTTTCCGCCTCGGTGAAACTTTGGACGGTGTTGCCGAGCCGACACTTTCGCGGAACGTGCGCCTTGGTATAACGATGCTCGGCCGTTGGGCCGAGCAGGGCAATAGAGGGCTCTTGATATGAAACTCAAACTCCTGGCGGGAGCCGCCCTGGCCGCGGTGTTCGCCGCGTCGGGCGCTTCGGCCCAAGAGACCGGCTGGTACGGCGCGGTCGACCTCGGCTACCACTGGCCGAACGAAGTCACCAGCGAGTCGGACGGCAACGCTCCGGACGGCGCTCACTATCACTGGACCTGGAACACCGACTCCGATTGGACCGGTTTCGTGCGTCTGGGCTACCAGTTCACCCCGAACTGGCGCGCTGAACTCGAAGGCGGCTACCGTCCGGGCGACCTGAAGAGCGTCCGCGGCAACCCCGTCCGTCAGCAGCCGATCGGTCTCTGCACCCCCGGCGTGACCCGTACGACCGCGGCTCCGCGCTGCGGCGGTCCGGAAGGCTCGATCGAGTCCTGGTCGCTGATGTTCAACGTCCTGTACGACTTCGCGCCGGACGCCAAGATCAACCCGTTCCTGGGCGCCGGTCTCGGCGTCAACCGCCTGGACGTCCAGACCCTGGGTCAGTTCAGCGGCGTCTCGGGCGCGATCACGACCGCCAACCCGGCGATCCAGAACCTGACCGTCGACGACGACGACATCGCGATCGCCTGGCAGGGCATCGCCGGTCTGGCCTGGAAGGCGACCGACAAGCTGAAGCTCGACGTCACCTACCGCTACTTCGCCACCGACGACCACAGCTGGCAGTCGAAGGGTTCGGCCGCTCTGCAGCCGGGCACGTTCGAAGGTCAATACAGCGACCAGTCGCTGACGGTCGGCCTGCGGTACTCGTTCGCGGCTCCGCCGCCCCCGCCGCCGCCCCCGCCGCCGCCGCCTCCCCCGCCGCCGCCGCCTCCGCCGCCTCCGCCCCCGCCGCCTCCCCCGCCGCCTCCCCCGGCGTTCGAAGCGCGTGAATTCATCGTCTACTTCCCGTTCGATCAGTACGTGCTGACGCCGGAAGCCCAGTCGGTGGTTTCGGAAGCCGCGAAGTACGCCAACGACGGCAAGGCCACCAAGATCGTGGTCGTCGGTCACACCGACACCTCGGGCTCGCCGAAGTACAACGTCCGCCTGTCGGAACGTCGTGCGAAGGCCGTGGCCGACGCTCTGGTCGGTCTGGGCGTCGCCCAATCGACCCTCGGCGTCGACTGGAAGGGTGAAAGCGCCCCGGCCGTCGCCACCGGCGATGGCGTGAAGGAACCGCTGAACCGTCGTTCGACGATCTCGATCAACTTCTAAGATCGGATCCCGGACGGAGGCTTCACGCTTCCCGACGAAATGCGAAGGCCCCGGAGGAAACTCCGGGGCCTTTTGCTGTCTGGCCTTCTCCCCTTGCGGGAGAAGGTGGCGGCTGAAAGCCGACGGATGAGGGGTCTCTCAGAACTTCAAGGCCCCACCCGGTCGACCCGCCACAGCGGCGGATAGGACTTTCGACCCCTCACCCGACCTCCTTCGGAGGCCACCCTCTCCCGCAAGGGGAGAGGGACTTTGAGCGCCACATATCCCCGCTCTTTTTTGCTCCGAACCCTTCCGAAGAATCCGGAATCGTCGGTTGGCCGACCCCTCCGGTCGCGGAGCTTCGTTAACGCTGCTGCGGCGCTTCGCCGCGCCGAAAAATTCTCATGTGGGCAACCCCTTGATACGCACGGGGAACCTCCAGGCGTTCACAGCTTGTTAACGAAAAACTCGCCTCGGAAGCGTTCCGACCCGTTGACGAAGAGGCGGGGTCTGTGGCCCCATATATGGGCTCTGGGGGCGCAACGCCCACTATATCTAGCGGCTTCGCCGGAAGCGGACGGCTTCTCGCAAGCGCATGGTAAATGGACGGGTTCTGCACATGACCGCTGGTGAAGCGACCAAGATTCAAGCTGCCGCGCGCCCTGCGTCGGCCTTCAAGGAACGTCCGGCCCTGGCGCTGGTGCGCAAGGTCGAGGTCGACCGTTCGCGCGACGCCCTGCTGACCGATTTCGGCAAGACCACGCTGGAAGACCGCTATCTGCTGCCGGGCGAGTCCTACCAGGACATGTTCGCGCGCGTCTCGACGGCCTTCGCCGACGACGCCGACCACGCCCAGCGCGTCTACGACTATATGAGCCGCCTGTGGTTCATGCCGGCCACCCCGGTGCTCAGCAACGGCGGCGCCGATCGCGGCCTGCCGATCAGCTGCTTCCTCAACGCCGTCAACGACAGCCTCGACGGCATCCTGGGCGTCTGGAACGAGAACGTCTGGCTGGCGGCCAACGGCGGCGGCATCGGCACCTACTGGGGCGGCGTCCGTTCGATCGGCGAGAAGGTCAAGGGCCAGGGCCAGACCTCGGGCATCATCCCCTTCATCCGCGTGATGGACTCGCTGACCCTGGCCATCTCGCAGGGCTCGCTGCGCCGCGGCTCGGCCGCCGTCTATCTCGACATCCACCACCCGGAAATCGAAGAGTTCCTGGAGATCCGCAAGGCCTCGGGCGACTTCAACCGCAAGTCCCTGAACCTGCACCACGGCATCTCGATCACCGACGAGTTCATGCACGCCGTGCGTGACGGCCTGAAGTTCGGCCTGCGCTCGCCCAAGACCGGCGAAGTGCTGCGCGAAGTCGAGGCCCGCGGCCTGTGGCAGAAGATCCTGGATCTGCGCATGCAGACCGGCGAGCCCTACCTGATCTTCTCCGACACCGTGAACCGCGCCATGCCGTCGTTCCAGCGCGAGCTGGGCCTGAAGGTGCGCCAGTCGAACCTGTGCAGCGAGATCATGCTGCACACCGGCACCGACCACCTGGGCAAGGAGCGCACCGCGGTCTGCTGCCTGTCGAGCGTCAACGCCGAGACGTTCCTGGAGTGGCGCGACCACCCGACCTTCATCGAGGACGTCATGCGCTTCCTCGACAACGTCCTGCAGGACTTCATCGATCGCGCCCCGGACGCGGCCTCGACCGCCGCCTACGCCGCCATGCGCGAGCGTTCGGTGGGCCTGGGCCTGATGGGCTTCCACAGCTTCCTGCAAAGCCAGAACGTGCCGTTCGAAAGCGCCCTGGCCAAGAGCTGGAACATGCGGATGTTCAAGCACCTGCGCCGCGAGGCCGACAAGGCCTCGATCGCCCTGGGCGAAGAGAAGGGCCCGTGCCCGGACGCCGCCGATCGCGGCTCCAAGGAGCGCTTCTCGCACAAGCTGGCCATCGCCCCGACCGCCTCGATCTCGATCATCTGCGGCGGCACTTCGGCAGGCATCGAGCCGATCCCGGCCAACATCTACACCCACAAGACCCTGTCGGGCTCGTTCGCGGTGAAGAACCCCTACCTGGAGAAGCTGCTCGAGGAGAAGGGCCAGAACACCGACCTGGTGTGGGGCTCGATCCTGGAGAACGAAGGCTCGGTCCAGCACCTGGAGTTCCTGAGCCAGGACGAGAAGGATGTCTACAAGACCGCCTTCGAACTGGACCAGCGCTGGGTGGTCGAACTGGCCGCCGACCGCACGCCGGAAATCTGCCAGAGCCAGTCGGTGAACATCTTCCTGCCCGGCGACGTCGACAAGTGGGACCTGCACATGCTGCACTGGCAGGCCTGGGAGCGGGGCGTCAAAAGCCTCTACTACCTGCGCTCCAAGTCGGTTCAGCGCGCGGCCTACGCCGGCGCCGACGGCAAGGCCGAGGCGGGTGAGGGCGGCTTCGACGTCGCGGAAAAGACCGACTACGAAGAGTGCCTCGCCTGCCAGTAAAGCGAGCGTAAAAGCGACAATCAACCACAGCGGCGCGACATATCGCGCCGCTGTTTTTCTGTGCGGAACCAATACAGTCACTGACTGTTCACCGAACGCCGGGTTTTCCCGGTGGACGTATCCGAAATGCCGGATACGGTGGGCAGGATTGGGATTGGGGAATCCGCAATGCGTATCGTTTGCGTGACGATCGCGACGTGCTGCGGCGCCATGCTGGCGCTCGCGGGCGCGCAGGCTGACGCCGCTGTCCGCAAGGGCAAGCGGGCCAAGCCCGCGCCCGCCGCCGCGCCGTCGCTCAGCCCGACCCTTCAGAAGCTTGATCTTGCACGGCGGGCTCCGGCCCAGCCCTCGGCGGCCGCCTTCGTCGCGCGCCCCGTCGACACCCGCGCCACGGAAGCCGAGGGCGAGGCCTTCGCCGTTTCGCCGGCCGGTCTCTATGGCGACGCCAACCTGCTGGACGCCGACCGCTATTACGACGAGCGCGGGCCCGTCAGCTGGCGCTCGAGCAGCGTCGTGGTCGGCGACAACGGCCACGCCGTGGACTCGGTTCGGGTCTCGGTGGCCAGCTCCTCGCGCCTGGCCCAGAGCGCGCCGCTCAGCCTTGTGCGCCCGGGCGCGGCCAATTTCGACGCCGACACCGTCGACGTCAGCGTTTCGCGCGGCTGGCCGGCGGCGGCCAAGTTCGGGGCCGGCAAGCTGTCGGTAGACTTCACCCCGCACGCGGGCCTGGGCTTCGGCGGAGCCGGCGGCTCGGCCGAGCTCGGCGGCATGGTGCGCATCGGCAAGAGCAGCGGCAAGAGCGTCGAGGACCGCGTCATCGACGGCCTGGGCGTGCGCGACGGCCGCGAGACCTTCGGCGACCGCGGACGCTGGTACCTGTTCGCCGGGGCCAGCGGCCAGCTGGTCGGCATGAACCTGCTGCGCGGCCAGGACGGCGACTGGAGCCGGGCCGGCATCACCGCCGACACCACCAGCAAGCTGATCGGCGACGCCCAGGCCGGGGTCGGCTGGCGGCGCGGTGCCATGCAGGCCTCGGTCGGCTACATCCGCCGCGAGATCAAGGCCAAGGACCAGATCATGGGCATGGCCACCCAGGAAGACTCGGTCGTGGCCCTGTCATTCAGCCTCAAGCCGGAGTGGTGAGCGGGGCTTTCGATGCCCCCCTGGGCCCCCTTTGGGCCCCCTCAGGCGTGCGAACCCTTGAGTTTCCGGCCGCGATCATGCAGCTAGCGACCATCCTTCCGTAAAGTCGTCGAGCGTCATGAGCGATAGCGAGCCCCCGCGCCGCAAAATCCTGAGCCTGAAGAGCGGTGTCGCCGCGCCTGGCGGTCCGCCGCCGCTCGAGCGCCTGCAGAAGACGGCCCGGGTGGTGACGCCTGAACCGGCCGCGCCTCCGCCGCCGCCGCAAGTCGGCGACTGGAAGTGCAAGCCCTGCGGCACCCGCTTCGACCCGCCGGCCGAGCTGACCGACGAGGATCACGTGCGCTGCCCTTCGTGCAACGCCCGCCTGGGCGTGGCCGCCGACTTCCGCGCCGATCCGCCCCGCGTCGAGAAGACCCGCGCGCGCTACCTCAAGAAGGCCGGCTGAGGCCTTGTAGGCAGTTAAAGCCAAGCTACGCCAGAGTAGTGCTATCTGCTAGAACGCCCCCTGGTTGCTTTGGGGGTTGCTTTGGATAAGAAAAAACCTGTTCGGTGGAAGTGGCCCTGGGCAACATTCCTCGTGCTGGGCGGTCTGCTGTCGGCCGGAGCGGCGGTAGCCGCACCGCCCGCTGCCGAGCCTCCCGCACCCTTTTTCCAGTCTGACTTGTGGCAAAAGCTATTGGTCGCGTTCTTCTCCGCCATTGCGGCGGCGTTGAGCAGCTATTGGATCTTCCAACTAAACAAGCGGAAGGACGAGAGGCGGGTCATCTCGTACGCCGCCAAGATCGACCAAGCGCTACGTCCCTTTGAAGGGAAGTTGGACGCCACCGAAGTTCGTTTTCGCGGTAAGGTCGTGCAGCGTCTTCATACGGCCACCTGCACGCTAACCAACATTGGCAATCGGGTGGTGCGCAAGCAGGACCTGCGTGTCTTTTTCGGTGCGGGTGTTGATGTGCTGGAATTTAATCCGGACGCGCCGCCGCAACCTGAGTTTGGCTACCAGCAGGATGTGATTGCGCCCGAAGATCCAGCTTCGGCCAAGATCAAGTTGGCTTATTTTCCACCGGGCGCCGCCCTCACTTTGACCTTTGTCGTCACGGGCGAGGATCCAAAAATTGAGATCCATGCTCGCAACGACGAAAGCGATGTCATCGTCGCCGAAAAGTCGGCGCAGATCGCCACCAGCGAACGGGAGGCGGTGAGGCGGTTTGTCTTTTGGACTCTGATCTATTTCTTGGTGCCGCCCGTGTTCGACCTCCCGATGTCCGGTCCAATCGGTGAAGTAGGGATTTGGGCTGCTCGTCTCGCGATCATAGGCTGGATTGCTCCCACCATAGAGCCGCTGGCCAAGATCTTCGGTCGGCTGTTGGTGCAGGACAAGCCGTCAAAGGGGCTGAACCTGCATATCCACGAAAGCGCGGTTGATCAGATTACCATTGGAAATAACAGCTTCTAAGACGTTTGCTTCGATCTAGCGCGGCGGCGGACGATCCGAACCGTCGCCCGGAGGCGGGCCGCCCGGCTTGCCGTCAGGTCCACCAGGGGGCGGACCGCCGGGACCCGGACCGCCTTCCGGCGGCGGGCCATCCGGCAGGAACGCCGAGATGCGGTGATTGCTGAGGGTGAAGCGCACCTTCTGGCCCACCGTCACCTCGCCCAGCATGCCCGGCTTGACCGTGGCGAAGGGCATGGTCCCCGCCGGCCAGTTCAGCGGCTCTGACGCCGCGTAGGCGATCGTCACCCGATCGGCGGCCGCATCGAGCGCCAGCACCACGCCGGTGATCACCACCTTGTCGAGATCCGTCTGCTTGATCCCGCCGCCCGGTCCGCCGGGGCCGCCGCCTCCGGGAGGCGGACCGCCGCGACCGCCGCCGGGCGGCTGGGCGTGAGCCGCCGAGACGGCGAGCAGGGCGACGGCGAGGGCGGGAAGGATGAGCTTGCGCATGACCGGACGGGAACGTTGATGTCCGCGCCTGCCTAGCCGGTGAGTGCTGCGGGAAGACTGCGTTCGGTTTCCGGCCTGCAATGCAGGCGAGGGGCGGGCGAGGAGGAGGCGGTAGCGCCGAGGCGTGACGACGGCTAGGGTCGTCGGATGAGCAAGCCGCCTTCAGAGCCGGAACATCCCAAGCCCGTCGTCATCGCGATAGGCGCCAATGGCGCCGTGACCGCCACGGTGGACGGCGAACCCGTCGATCCCGATCAGCTCATGGCCGAACTGACCGCCGCGCCGCCACAAGCCGACAACGACGCCTAGGGTCGTACGGACAGCCGACGCCCTGCTTCCGGAAGCCGGTGACGCGCGCTAGCGTCTCGGCATGAAGCACTCGGTCCTGGTCGCGTTCCTGGAAGGGGAACTGTCACCTCTGCGGTTTTCCACGGAGATCGCCCCCGAGGTGGACGCGTGTCTCGCCGCCATCGAGGCCACGGGGCGGGGGCGCATCGTCATCGAGCCTGGTCCCGAAACCGTGCTCACGCGCGCCCATGCCCGGCGTCTCCTGCAGGCGCTATCCGATGGCTCGCTCTCATACCGGGCTGCGAGCTACGTGGCCGATTGCATCATCATGGGTCATGACTTCGACGCCGGCGACGACGACGCCGTGCTCGAGGCCATCCATTTCGCGGCTGACGACTACGCGCCTCCGACCGAGGATGAGATCCGAAGCGCGCTCGAGCGCCTGGGCTAGGGCGCGCCGCCCTCGCCCTCAGGCCTCGGTGCCGGGATCCAGGCTGATCGCGCCGGGTTCGGGCTTGGGCCGGCCGCCGGGGCGGCGGAAGAGGCCGCGCCAGCCGGTGGGCTCCAGGGCCGGGCTGGTCCAGACCTTGTCGTCGGCCGCCAGGGCCTCGGCCTTGTCGTAGATCTTGCGCATGGTCACGGTGTCGAACCGCAGCATGTTGAAGCCGTCGAAGTCGCCCGGGATCGAGGCCACGCTTAGCGGCAGGTTGTGGCGCGTGCAGAAGCCTTCGGCCAGGCTCAGGGCCTGGCGATAGGAAAATCGCAGCATGGTCTCGAAGCTGCGGCCCATGATCGAGGCCACGCCCGGCGGGGTCGAGCGCACCGACGGGTCCAGCACCGTGTTGACGATGACGTAGACCCGGCCCCGGCGCACGCGCGAGCCGAGGTTGCGCCAGTGCAGCAGGGCGTCGGGCATCAGGAACAGCGGCGCGGCCACGCCGCCGTCGACATGCATCTCCTGACGCCGCTCGCCGTCGCACTCGACGTCGAACAGCTTGGGAGGGAAGAGGCCGGGCACCGAGGCCGAGGCCACCAGGATCTCGCGGAACAGCTTCACCGCCTCGGGTCCGCCGCGCGTGGCGATCGCGCCCATGTCCCAGATCGTGGCCCGCTGGTTGTCGAGATTGGTGGTGGCGATCAGCAGGCGCCGACCCTTGGCGTGCTCGACGGCGACGGCCTCGATCAGGGTCTCGTCGACGAAGGGCTCGACCAGGGCGTCCAGGCTCTCGCCCTTGAAGATGCTGGGGCCGAGCGCCGGGGCCAGGCGCCGCAGGCTGAGCAGTTCGGCCGCGTGGCCGCCCAGATAGGCGTCGGTCAGGCGGTCGTCCCAGTCCGGGCCGAGAAAGGCCAGGGGGGCGATCAGGGCGCCGGTCGAGACGCCGGTGACGATGGCGAAGTGAGGCCGCCGGCCGGCCTTGGACAGGCCGGTCAGCACGCCCGCGCCATAGGCGCCGCCGGCCGCCCCGCCCGACAGGGCCAGGATGTTGAACTCGTCCATGCCGATCAGCGAGCGCACCGGCGCCAGGCGGTCGGCGGCGGCCTTCAGCGCGTCCTCGGCCTGCTCGATCGACAGGCGCACGCCGGGAAAGCCGACGGCCTCGGCGTGGGCTGTGGCCAGCGGGGCGGGCAGGCGCTTGCCGCGCAGGGGATCGGGGCCGCGCCAGTCGCGCAGCAGGCTCTGGATGGTGATCCGGGTCTCGGTTCCGGTCGGCTCGTTCCCGTGCGGTGCTCCGTCGCGGGCCATGCGGATCAGGCCCGGGCGCCGGCCAGGACGACTCCGACCAGCACGGCCGCGTAGTGCAGGCCCGCGCCGCCGATCACGTGGCCGTGCCAGATGGCGCGGCGGAACTTCAGCCGGCGCATCAGGTAGAACACCGTGCCGGTGGAATAGACGAGGCCGCCGATGGCCAGCAGCAGCAGGGCCACCCACGACAGGCCCTCGATCATCGGCTTGATGGCCACCAGCACCAGCCAGCCCAGCGCCATGTAGAGGCCGACCCAGAAGCGCTTGTCGAGGCCCGGCAGGAACAGCTTGGCCAGCACGCCGAGGCCAGCGATGCCCCAGACGGCGGCGGTCATGCCGATGGCCCACCAGCCGGTCAGGTTCTGGGTGGTGAAGGGGGTGTAGGAGGCGGCGATCATGATGAAGATGCCGGCGTGATCGAAGCGGCGCAGCAGGGGCTGCCAGCGCGCCTTGGAGAAGTTGTAGGCGGTCGACAGCGACAGCATGGTCACCATGCCCACCGTATAGACCCCGATGGCCGCCATCTGGCTCAGCGAGCCCAGGCCGAAGGCCAGGCCCAGCAGGATGCCGCCGCCCAGCAGGGCGCAGGCGAGGCCCGCCAGGTGCACGATCAGGTCGGCCAGCTTCGCGCCCGACGTGGGATAGTGCTTGGTGAAGTCTGAGATCGTCATGGCCCGCCCAGCCTAGTCGAATTGGGTGACGTATAAACGCCGATCATCATGGCGCCGAAAGGGCATATCGCAAGCGCGACCGTTCATCACATCAGCCCCATCAATCCGTCCCAGGCCAGCTTGGTTCCGACCAGGATCAGCAGGACGTAGATCACCTTGTAGAAGCCCTCGGCCGGCACGCGCCGCACCAGCCAGACGCCGGCCCAGGTCGAGGCCAGGGCCAGGGGCGTCAGCACGGCCACGGCGGTCAGAACGCTGGGCGTGAACTGGCCGAGAGCCAGGTAGGCCGGCATCTTCATCCAGTTGACGATGGCGAAGAAGATCGCGCTGGTGCCGACGAAGACGTCGCGCGGCAGGCGGCGCGGCAGCACGTAGATCTGGAACGGCGGGCCGCCGGCGTGGGAGATCTGGCTGGTGAAGCCCGAGGCCATGCCGCACAGGACGCCCAGCCACGGCCGGCCGGGCGTGGCCTCGATCGCGGCGGCGGCTTTGACCGCCCGCTCGGCCCACAGGCGCTGGGCGGCGAACAGCACCGACACCAGCCCCACCGCCAGCTCCACGGCCGACGACGACACCAGCGCCGCCAGGGCCCAGCCCAGGAAGATGCCGACCGCGGCCGGCGGGACCATCAGGATCAGCAGGCCCTTGTCCCAGGTCTTGCGATAGGACCAGACGCCTACGACGTCCTGCAGGATCAGCAGCGGCAGCAGGATCGCCGCGGCCTTCACCGGCCCGACCGCCAGGGCCAGCAGGGGCGTGGCCACCACCCCGATCCCCGCGAAGCCGCCCTTGGCCAGGCCCACCAGGATCACGGCGGGAACGGCGACGGCGTAGAAGAAGGGATCGGTGAGCATGGCCGGGGCTTAGCAGGCGGCGGCCGGACGGGCCATGGGGCGCGCTACACCAGCGGCGGGTTCACCTGCCGGAAGCCGCCTTCGCGCCAGTAGGGGTAGTAGGGATAGGCCGGGGTGACCGCGCTGGCGGCGTCCAGCGCCGCGACCTGCTCGGGGCTCAGGCTCCAGCCCACGGCGCCGAGGTTCTGGCGCAACTGCTCCTCGGTGCGCGCGCCGATGATCACGCTGGAGACCGTGGGGCGGCGCAGCAGCCAGTTGATGGCGATCTGCGGCACGGTCCTGCCGGTCTCGGCGGCGACGGCGTCCAGGGCGTCGACGATGCGGTAGAGGCGCTCGTCGTCGACCGGCGGGCCGGCGTCGGCGGTCTGGTGCAGGCGGCTGGTTTCCGGCAGCGGCTGGCCGCGGCGGATCTTGCCCGTCAGGCGGCCCCAGCCCAGCGGGCTCCAGACCATGGCCCCGACGCCCTGGTCGGCGGCCAGCGGCATCAGCTCCCATTCGTAGTCGCGGCCGGCCAGCGAGTAATAGGCCTGGTGGGCGACATAGCGCGGCCAGCCGTGGCGGTCGGCGGCGGCCAGCGACTTCATCAGCTCCCAGCCGGCGAAGTTGGAGGCGCCGACATAGAGCACCTTGCCGGCGCTCACGAGGTCGTCGAGGGCCGACAGCGTCTCTTCCACCGGCGTCACACCATCGAAGGCGTGCAGTTGCAGCAGATCGATGCGGTCGGTCTTCAGCCGCTTCAGCGCCGCCTCGACGCCGCGCACCAGCCGCAGGCGCGAGGCCCCGGCGTCGAGCGGTCCGTCGCCCATCGGCAGGCCGAGCTTGGTGGAGATCAGCGCCTCGTCGCGCCGGCCGACCAGGGCCTCGCCGAGGATCTCCTCGGAGGCGCCGTTGGAATAGACGTCGGCGGTGTCGAACAGGGTGACGCCGGCCTCCAGGCAGATGTCGATCAGCCGCCGGGCCTCCTCGACGCGGGTGTCGCCCCAGGCGCTGAACAGCGGCCCCTGGCCGCCGAACGTGCCGGCGCCGAAGCTGAGGGCGGGGACCTTGAGGCCGGACCGGCCGAGCGTGCGGTATTCCATGGGAAGTCTCCTGAGGAAGACGGGGGAAGGGATCCCGGCCGGTCGGCGATAGCGCTCCCGCAGGAGCGGTTCTTGCTCGATCCGACTTTCGGCTTTGGGCGCTAGGTTCAGGCCGCCGCCAGTTTCTCGCGGCGTTCCAGGCCAAGGCTCAGCGCGGCCAGGGCCAGGGCGGCCATCGGCACCAGGGCCGCGATCGGGGCGATGGCCGCGAGGCCCGCGCCGTGGGCGATGACCGCGCCGCCCAGGGCCGCGCCGATGGCGTTGCCGAGGTTGAAGGCGGCGATGTTGAGGCTGGAGGCCAGGCCCTGGCCCGCGCCGCCGGCCTGGCTCAGCACCCGCATCTGCAGCGGCGCGACGGTGGCGAAGGCGGCCGCGCCCAGCAGGAAGGCGGCCAGCACCGCGCCGACCTTGTCGTGGAACGCCCAGCCCGAGGCCAGCATGACCACGGTCAGGACGGCGATGCTCCCGGCCAGGGCGGCGTTGAGGTTCCTGTCGGCCCAGCGGCCGCCCAGCAGGTTGCCGGCCACCAGGCCCGCGCCGAACACCAGCAGGATCGGCGACACCGCGGCTTCCGAGAAGCCGGCCAGCTCCGTCAGGATCGGCTGGATGTAGGTGAACACCGCGAACACCCCGCCAAAGCCCAGCACGGTCATCACCAGGCCTAGCTGCACCTGCGGACGGGCCAGCACGGCGAACTCCTCCTTCAGCGGCGCGGGCTCGGCGGCCTTGTCGCCCTTGGGGACCAGCAGGGCCAGGATCACCAGCGCCAGGGCGCCGATGGCGGCCACCGCCCAGAAGGTCGAGCGCCAGCCGAAGGCCAGGCCCAGCCAGGCGCCGAACGGCACGCCCAGCAGGGTGGCCAGGGTCAGGCCCGTGAACATGATGGCGATGGCCGAGGCCTTGCGCTCGGGCGCAACGAGCGAGACGGCGACCAGCGAGCCGACGCCGAAGAAGGTGCCGTGGGCCAGGGCCGTGACGATCCGCGCGCCCATCAAGAGAGCGAAGTTCGGCGCCAGGGCGGCGGCCAGGTTGCCCAGGGTGAAGATGGCCATCAGGGCCAGCAGCGTGGTCTTGGGCGGCAGGCGGCGCGTGGCCAGGGTCAGGATCGGCGCGCCGACGAAGACGCCCAGAGCGTAGCCGGTGGTCAGCCAGCCGGCCGTGGGGATCGAGACGCCGAGATCGGCCGAGACCTGCAACAGCAGGCCCATGATGACGAACTCGGTGACGCCGATGCCGAAGGCGCCGACGGTCAAAGCATAGAGGGCGAGGGGCATGACGGCCGGCTCCGGTGAATGTGCGGACCGTCAGATAGCGCTGGCGCCTTCGATGAATTAGATTGCCGGAAGGATCATCACTTGTGAATTGAAGGCGCGATGGCGCGGCAGGAAATCAATCGCACCGCCGAGATGGAGGTCTTCGTCCGGGTGGTGGAGCAGGGCGGCTTTTCGGCCGCGGCGCGCTCGCTTCGGATGACCCCGTCGGCGGTCAGCAAGCTGGTGGCCCGGCTGGAGGCGCGGCTGGGCGCGCGGCTGGTCAACCGCTCGACCCGCAAGCTGACCCTGACCGCCGAGGGCCAGACCTTTCACGAGCACTCGCTGCGGGTGCTGGCCGACCTCGACGAGGCCGAGCGCGCCGTGGCCGCCAGCGCCGCCCCGCGCGGCCGGGTGAGGGTCAATTCCAGCGTGCCGTTCGGCCAGCACTACCTGCTGCCCCTGGCCCCGAAGTTCCTGGCCGCCCACCCCGACATCCAGCTCGACATCACCGTCACCGACCAGGTGATCGACCTGATGGACGAGCGGGCCGACGTCGCCATCCGCGTGGGGCCTATGCGGGCCTCGCAGCTGATGGCCCGCAAGATCGCCCAGAGCCGCATGGTGCTGGTCGCCTCGCCAGCCTATCTGGCGGGCGCCGGGACGCCCGCCCATCCCGACGACCTGCCCCGCCATGAGCTGATCACCTTCAACTTCGCCCGCCACTGCAACTCCTGGCCGTTCTTCATCGACGGCGAAGGGGTCTTTCGTCCGGTCCACGGTCGGGCCGAGGTCGGCGACGGCGAGAGCGCCCGCGTGCTGGCCCTGGCGGGGCAGGGGATCGCGCGCCTGTCGGTGCTGCACGTCGGTCCCGACATCGCCGCCGGGCGCCTCGTCCCGGTGCTGGAAGCCTTCAATCCCGGCGACATCGAACTGATCCACGCCGTCTATGTCGGCCACGGCGGCCAGCTGCCGGCCCGGGTGCGAGCCTTCATCGACTGGCTGGCGGGCGAGGTGACCGTGGGCAAGGGCGAGCCGGCGGCGCTGGCGCAGTTCGCGGCTTGAATCCCTCTCTCTGTGAGAGAGGGAGGGGCCCGCCGCGCAGCGGTGGGAGGGTGAGAGGTAACAAACTCTCCGAACCTGGCGCGAGACTGAACACCCCCCGCCTCCCTAGGCCTCGTGCCTGGGGGCCAGGGTTCCGCCGCCGAGATTGTCGACTTCCTCACGACCACGTTGGCGGCGCCCAGGCTGGGGCGCCGAGCCTGGCCCGGCCATGGGTCCTCGCCACAGGGGCGAGGAAGGCGGGAAATGAGAGCGCGATCGTCCGAAGGAGGGGGCTTTCGGGATTTGCCGGCCGACGGTGAAACCTCTCACCCTCCCACGCCTTGCGGCGCGGGCCCCTCCCTCTCTCAAAGAGAGAGGGATCTTCCTACCGCGCCGCCTTGCCGTAGGCGCTGATCGCCGCCGCCATCTCGGGCGTCGCTTCGACCGCCGGTGCGACGGCCGCCTCGGGTGCGGCTCCGCCGGCCAGGCGGGCCTGGGCTTCGGGGGAGAGGGTGACGGTGTCGCGCGGCGTGACCGAGGGCTGGGCGGCGTCGCGGTCGGACTGCAGGCGGGCGCGGTAGTCGCCGACGCTGGCCGGACCCTTGGCGCCGGGCACGCCGACCTGCAGCGAGGCGACGATGGTCTGGTCGGTTTCCGACAGGGCGTCGAAGGCGTCGAGCGCCTTCTGCTGGGGAACCGGCGGGGCGGCGTCTGAGCCGGCCCAGGCGGCCTTGGTGAAGGTGTTCAGCGCCGACTGCACGGTCTTGGCGAACGGCGACTCGTTGAGCGCCTGGGACAGGCCCGCGCGCTCGCCATGGCCCGCGCCGGCCCAGCGGTCGGCCAGGGCGTGATAGGCGCCCAGCTGCTGGTCCAGCCCGAGCGATCCTGTCGTGTCGTTGAGCGCCGCCGTCGCGGCCGCCGTCCCGCCGGGATAGGCGACGGGGGCGGCGAAAGCGCCCGTGTCGGTGGTCGATAGCTGCGAAATCTTCATCCTGCCGACAGCCATCGCGCCCGCGCGGTGAAGAGGGGATGAACGCTCATCCCAGGGCTGCGCGGCATGCTGTCGCGCCTAGAGGGGAGGGCTCCCGCCGCGCGGCGGGAGCCCTCAATCAGCGTCAGCCGCCGACCAGCACCTCGGCCACCTGCACGGCGTTCAGCGCCGCGCCCTTGCGCAGGTTGTCGCCGACCACGAAGAGCGCCAGGCCGTGTTCGACCGTCGGGTCGGGGCGCACGCGGCCGACGAACACCGGGTCCTGGCCGGTGGCGGCCAAGGGGTTGGGCACATCGTCCAGCACCACGCCCGGCGCATTGCCCAGCAGCTCCAGCGCTTCGGCCACCGAGATCGGCCGCTCGAACTCGGCGTTGATCGACAGGGCGTGGCCGCTGAACACCGGCACGCGCACGCAGGTGCCGCTGACCGGCAGCTCGGGCAGGCCCAGGATCTTGCGGCTCTCGTCGCGCAGCTTCAGCTCTTCCTCGGTATAGCCGTCCTCGCCCAGCACGTAGTTCAGCGGCACCACGTTGTAGGCGAGCGGCACGGCCCACTTCTGCGGCTCGGGCAGGGGGGCGGCGTCCGGCGACAGGGCCAGGCCGTCGAGGTCGCCGGCCGCGCCGGCCTGCACCTGCTCGGACAGCACCCGGATGCCCTCGACGCCGCCGCCCGAGGCGGCCTGGTAGGTGCTGACGGTCAGGCGCTTGAGGCCCGCCCGGTCGTGCAGCGGCTTCAGGGCCGGCATGGCGGCCATGGTGGTGCAGTTGGGGTTGGCGACGATGCCCTTGGGGATCACGGCCAGGGCGTCGGGGTTCACCTCTGACACCACCAGCGGAACGTCCGGGTCGCTGCGCCAGGCCGAGGAGTTGTCGATGACGATCGCCCCGGCCGCGGCGGCCTTGGGCGCCAGCTCGCGCGAGGTGTCGCCGCCGGCCGAGAAGAACACGATGTCGAGGCCGGCGAAGTCGGCGCTGGCGGCGTCCTCCACCGTCACCGACCCGTCCTTCCAGGCCAGGGCCTGGCCGGCCGAGCGGGCCGAGGCGAAGACCCGCAGCGAGGCCAGCGGGAAGTCCCGCTCGGCCAGCAACTTCAGCATCATGCCGCCGACCAGGCCGGTGGCGCCGACGACGCCGACGTGCGGCGGGTTCGAACGGGAAAACTTGTGGCTCATGGTGGTGCGTCTCCTGGTGATGTGGAGCGCGGGGAGCCGTCAGATCTCGTGGTCAAGAGAGCCGCCCCGCGCAGTGCGGGGCTGGTCTGGGGATGCTTGCGTTAGATCGCGCGCATACCCGCCGCCCCGCCGAAGCGGGTCGTTTTGCGGGTAATAATTTTGGTCGCGGCGAAGTGCATCGAGCGGGGCTATTAGCCGCTAAAGCTCTGCACGTAAACCTGCCAGCGCGCATCGCCGCCGCCGGGCGCGTCGGATCCCGCCAGCACTCGGCCATGGCGATAGGCGTGCTTGGCGCCGCCGTCGATCCTCTGGCCTCGAATGCTGTGCTGCAGAGAGACGTGGTCGCGCACGATCTCGCAGGTGATCAGACCCAGGCACTCGTGGTGCTCGAGGCCGATGTCGCGATCGGTCTCCACGTGCAGGTCGAGCCTCTGCGGCGAGCCGCTCCAGGCCCGCACGACGGCGTCGTCCCCGTAATAGCGGCGCACGGCCTGCACGATGTAGCGGGCTTCGTCTTCGGTCACGTCCATGGTCACCCGCTGGCGCCCTTGCTCTCCCAGCCGTCGACGAACGGGAAGCGCTTGTCCCAGAACCCCGCCAGCCGCGGGTCGGCGTCCACGCGGCGCACCACGTCGGCCATCTTCGGCGCGCGGTCGTAGAACCGCACCCGGCGCGAGCCCCAGCGGCTGACGACGGCGACATAGAGGTCGAGCACGGTCAGTTCGTCGCCGAGGATGTAGGCGCCCGGCTCGACCTGGGCGTCCATCATCGCCCAGCAGTCGGCGATGCGGTCGGCGGTGGCGGCCTTGACGCGGGCCTGGGCCTCCGGATCCGGGCCGGCCAGGCGCGAGGGATCGTCGCGCACCCAGAACAGCGAATAGATCGAGGCCGGGATGAAGGTCATCCAGCGCAGGAACTGCCCCCTGCGCGGATCGCCGATCCCCGGCCCCAGCCGCGCCTCGGGGTGGTTGTCGGCCAGCCAGATCAGGATCGCCGCGCTCTCGGTGATCGTCTCGCCGTCGGGGGTGACAAGGGCCGGGATCTGCTTCATCGGATTGACGCCGACGACCTTGGCCTGCTGGGCCGCGCCCTCCCAGGTGGGCGCCTCGATGACCGTGTAGGGCTGCCCCAATAGGGTCAAAGTCGCTTCGACGGGGACCGAGCCCGAGCCAAGCGCGCCATAGATGGTGTAAGCTCGATTCATCATTGGTTACCCATTCTGCCCACAACATCTTGTGTGCTGAGACAATCTGACCACTAGATGCGCGCCGTCGCCCTGCGCTATCTAGATCCTACTCGCCCGCTCGATTCGCGTCCGCCCGCTCTGGAGACCGCCCATGTCCGCCTCGCTGATCACCACGCCCGGCCTCATGATCCCCTCGGGCGGCTACAAGCCCTTCCGCTATCCCTGGGCCTATGACTTCTGGAAGAAGCAGCAGCAGGTCCACTGGATGCCGGAAGAGGTGCCGCTGGGCGAGGACCTCAAGGACTGGGCCGTCAAGCTGAACGACAAGGAGCGCAATCTGCTGACGCAGATCTTCCGCTTCTTCACCCAGTCCGACGTCGAGGTGCAGGACAACTACATGGAGCGCTACGGTCGGGTGTTCAAACCGACCGAGGTGAAGATGATGCTGGCCTCGTTCGCGAACATGGAGACGATCCATATCGCGGCCTACGCCCTGCTCCTCGAGACCATCGGCATGCCCGAGACCGAGTTCTCGGCGTTCATGGAATACGAGGCCATGAAGGCCAAGCATGACTACATGCAGACCTTCGGCGTCGACAGCCATGCCGACATCGCCCGCACGCTGGCCATGTTCGGCGGCTTCACCGAAGGCCTGCAGCTGTTCGCCTCGTTCGCGATGCTGATGAACTTCCCGCGCTTCAACAAGATGAAGGGCATGGGCCAGATCGTCTCGTGGTCGATCCGCGACGAGAGCCTGCACTGCGACGGCATCATCAAGCTGTACCACGCGTTCAACAAGGAGACCGGCGCGGTCACCAAGAGCGTGGCCGACGACATCGTCGACTGCTGCAAGACCGTGGTCGGCATGGAGGACAACTTCATCGACCTGGCCTTCGAGGCCGGCGACATCCAGGGCATGACGCCCGACGACATCAAGCAGTACATCCGCTTCGTCGCCGACTGGCGCCTGCGCCAGCTGGACCTGCCGGAAGTCTACGGCGTGAAGGAAAACCCGCTGCCGTGGCTGCAGGCCCTGCTCAGCGGCGTCGAGCACGCCAACTTCTTCGAGGCCCGGGCCACGGAATATTCCAAGGCCGCGACCAAGGGCCAGTGGCACGGCGCCGACGGCGTGTGGTCGAGCTTCGAGGCCATGCTGCAGAAGCGCACCGACATCGTTTCGGCCGACCACTGAGGTCCGCGAAACCGTCGTGACGAGATTGACGCCGCCCGCTAAGCCGGGCGGCGTTTTTCGTTCTGGAGAGCATGCATGCGCATCGCGGTGATCGGTCCCGGCGCGGTCGGCGGGACCCTGGCGGCCTGGCTCGGCCAGGTTCATGAGGTCACCCTGTGCGCCCGCACCGCCTTTACGCGGCTGGAGGTCGAGACGCCGGAACGGACGCTGGCAGCGACGCCGACGGTGCTGACCGATCCGGCGGAGGCGACGCCCCATGACTGGGTGCTGGTCACCACCAAGACCTATGACGCCGCCGGCGCGGCCGCCTGGCTGGCCGGGCTGGTCGGTCCCGACACGCGGGTGGCGGTGCTGCAGAACGGCGTCGAGCACGTCGAGCGGTTCAGCCCCTACCTGCCGGCCGAGCGCATCGTCCCGGCGGTGGTCGACATCCCGGCCGAACGCACCGCGCCCGGCGTGATCCGCCAGCGGCGCCTGGGCTGGATCAAGGTTCCGGCCGGGGCGGCGGGCGAGGCCTTCGCCGGCCTGCTGGCCCATACGCCGATCGAGGTTTCGACCACCGACGACTTCAAGACCGTCGCCTGGCGCAAGCTGGCCCTCAACTGCGCCGGCGCCGTCAGCGCCCTGACCCTGAAGCCGGCCGGGGTCGCCCGCCGCGACGACATCGCCGCGATCATGCGCGACCTGGCGGCCGAATGCGTCGCCGTGGGCCGCGCGGAAGGCGCCGACCTGCCGCTGGAGCTGCCGGACGAGGTGGTGGCGGGCTATCGCGCCAGCCCGCCGGACGGGGTCAACTCCCTGCACGCCGACCGCCTGGCCGGCCGCCCCATGGAGATCGACGCCCGCAACGGCGTCATCGTCCGCAAGGGCGCCGCCCACGGGATCGCCACGCCGGTGAACGCCATGGTCGTGGCGCTGCTGGCGGCGGCGGGGGAAGGCTAGGGCTTCAGGAAGCCGCCCAGCAGGCCGCCAACGGCGCCGCCGATGCCCTCGTCGGGCAGCTTGCCGCCCGGGGTCAGCTGGTCGACCAGGCCGGGCAGGATCTCCGACAGCTTGGCGGCCGCGGTCTGGGGATCGACGCCCAGCTTCTCGGCGAACTGGCCGACGGCGCCCGAGCCGAGCACGGCCTGGATCTGTTCGGCCGAGACCGGCAGGTTGTGGCCGCTGGCGACCCACGACTGGGCGACTTCGCCCAGGCCGCCCTTCTGGAAGGCGTCGACGAGGCCGCCGACCCCGCCGGCCACGCCCAGGCTCTTGACCGCCTCGGCCAGGTCGCCCTGGCCGCCCAGCAGACCCGTCAGATTGTCCAGCAGACCCATGGTGTCGCTCCGCTCGATCGCCGCCGACCCGTCGCGGGTCCGCTGACGTCGCGCCATTAAGACCCCGAGGCCGGCGAGCGGCCAAGAGAAAAGGCGCGAGCCGGAGCCCGCGCCTTTCTCGACGTCGCTATGGAGGCGCGGTCGGCTACGGCCGGTCCTTCTTGGGGATGGCGGCGATCTCTTCCGGCGTCAGCTTGGTGATGGTCTTGGCGCGGATCGGCATGGCGAAGCCGCTGCTGTCGGAGACCTTCAGGTCCAGGTCGATGGGGTTGCATACGGTGTCGATGCCGCGAACGGTCGAGACCAGGAAGTTGCCCGGCCAGGTCAGCTGGTTGCTGCCCCAGGCGAGGTCCACCTTGTAGACGTCGCGATTGCGCACCTTCATGTAGAGGGTGTTCTTGTCGGGGGCGCTCCAGCCCTGCCAGTCCGACAGCTGGAAGCACTGGCGCTGGGCCTTCTGCGGCGCGGCGGCGGTTTCTTCGGGGCTGTTGGCGGCCAGAGCCGGGGCCGCGAGAAGCGCGCCGGCCAGGCCGGCCCCGATCAGCGTGGCATGGGCGATGGTTTTCAGCTTGACCATAGCGTTTGTCCTTGCAGTCCCTCTCGCGAAAGATTGGGCCTGACGAGGCCGCCGTCAATGGTCAAGGCGTCCCATTTTTGGGCCGGGCAGGGGGAAGGTTTCCCCGTGGATGATCCACGACCCCCAAAACCGTAAAACCCCCGCGAAAGCGGGGGCCTAGGCTTTTTTCTGAAACGCGGGGCGCTCGACGATAAAACGCCTGGATCCCCGCTTTCGCGGGGATTTTACGGAAGAAAGTATCAGGCGGTGGCCGAAGCCTCCTCCGGCTGGATGTCCTCCAGCTCCCCCTCCCACTTGGCCACGACGGCGGCGGCGACCGAGTTGCCGACGACGTTGGTGGCCGAGCGGCCCATGTCGAGCAGGTGGTCGACGCCGAGGACGAGGGCGATCCAGGCCTCGGGCAGGCCGAAATAGGTCAGGGTGGCCATGATGACGACGAGCGAGGCGCGCGGCACGCCGGCGATGCCCTTGGAGGTCACCATCAGCAGCAGCAGCATGAAGATCTGCTGCTGGATGGTCAGATGCACGCCGTGGGCCTGCATGATGAACATGGTGGCGAAGGTGCAGTAGAGCATCGAGCCGTCGAGATTGAACGAATAGCCCAGCGGCAGGACGAACGAGACGATGCGGCGGCGCACGCCCACCTTGGGCAGGCTGTCGAGGATGCGCGGATAGGCGGCTTCGGAGCTGGCGGTCGAGAAGGCCAGCAGGGCCGGCTCGCGGATCACCCCGAACAGCGGGATGGCCCGCTTGCCCAGCACCACGAAGGCGGCGGCGAACAGCAGCACCCACAGCGTGCCCATGGTGGCGTAGAAGCCCAGCACGAACTTGGCGTAGGTGCCCAGCATGGCCAGGCCCTGGGTGGCGATGGTCGAGGCCAGGGCCGCGAAGATCGCCAGCGGGGCCAGCTTCATGACGAAGCCGGTGACCTTGAGCATGATCTGGGCGCACTGCTCGACCAGGTGCAGCACCTGCGGAGCCTTGTCGTCGAGGGCGGCGACGGCGGTGCCGACGAACAGCGAGAAGACGACGATCTGCAGGATCTCGTTCTTGGCCATGGCGTCGAAGATCGAGGTCGGCACCAGGTGGGTGATGAAGCCCTTGAGGGTGAAGGCGTCGGTCGAGGCGGCCGGCTTGGACGAGACGGCGGCTTCCACGAGATGCAGCCCATGGCCCGGCTGCAGCAGGTGGACCATCAGCAGGCCCAGCAGCAGGGAGACGGCCGAGGCGCCGATGAACCAGCCCAGGGTCTTGGCGCCGATGCGGCCCACCGCGGCGGCGTCCTCCATGTGGGCGATGCCGGCCACCAGGGTGGTGAACACCAGGGGCGCGATGATCATCTTGATCAGGCGCAGGAAGATGTCGGTGATCAGGCTCAGGCCCGAAGCCGCCGACTTGGCCCCCTCGGCGTCGAGGAACTGGTTGCACCCCCAGCCGACGAGCACCCCCAGCACCATCGCGCCGATGATCAGATAGGCGAAGCGTTTGTTCATCCCGGGTCCCCTGGGCCCGTCGGCGTCGACGGCTGGCTTATGGAGGAACGACGCGCGAGAGGGTCCGCGCCGCCATTCGCTCCTTATTTGAGCATTTCCGCCCTTGTGGCCGACGAACCTGGGTTCGTCCATGCCCTAGAGGTGATCTTGGTCGGCTTGCCTGGCGTCACGCCGGATAAACAGGCGCACCTGTAGAGACGAAAGGCCGTTGCCCGTTCCCGGATTGACCCGGCGGCGAGCGACTTCGCTAAGTAAGAAAGTTTTCCACCTGGGCGGGGCGCCCGTCTCGCCAATGTCGTGAAATGTCGCTATAAAGACCCATGTCAAACCAAGAAAAAGCGATCGCCGTCGTCGAGCGGCTCAACTCCGAATACCAGCGCGCCGTCGAGGCCCTGCGCACCGCCCTTAGGGCCTATCTCGAACATGGAACCCGCCCCGACCCGCAGATGCGGTTCGACGGCTCGTTCACCTATCCCGAGCTGCGCCTGACCTACGACCCCGAGGCCCTGCCGCCGAAACTGGCGCGCGCCTTCGCCCGGGTCAGCCGTCCGGGGGTCTATTCGACCACCATCACCAAGCCGGCCCAGTTCCAGGACTACCTGGTCGAGCAGCTGACCCTGCTGATGGACGACTTCGAGGTCGAGATCGAGGTCGCCCGCTCCGAGCAGGAGATCCCCTATCCCTACGTGCTGGACGCCAGCATCGACCTGAACCAGGCCGACGTCCGCAGCGAGGATATCGCCCGCTTCTTCCCGACCACGGACCTGGCCTTCATCGGCGACGAGATCGCCGACGGCGTCTGGAGCCCCGCACTGGAGGAAACCCGGCCCCTGGCCCTGTTCGACGGCCTGCGCACCGACTTCTCGCTGGCCCGCCTGCGCCACTACACCGGCGCCCCGGCCGAGCACGTGCAGCCGTTCATCCTGTTCACCAACTACCATCGCTATGTCGACGAGTTCGTCCGCTGGGGCGTCGAGCAGCTGAAGAAGCCCGATAGTCCGTACACGGCGCTGTCGTGCTCGGGCGGCGTGGTGGTCACCGCCGAGACGCCGAACGCCGAGCAGGCGATCGCCGACGGCGCGTGGCGCAAGCACCAGATGCCGGCCTACCACCTGATCGCCCCGAACGGTCAGGGCGTCAGCCTGGTCAATATCGGCGTCGGCCCGTCCAACGCCAAGACCATCTGCGACCACCTGGCTGTGCTGCGCCCGCAGGCCTGGCTGATGATCGGCCACTGCGGCGGCCTGCGCGACACCCAGACCATCGGCGACTACGTGCTGGCCCACGCCTATCTGCGCGACGACCACGTGCTGGACGTGGTGCTGCCGCCGGAGATCCCGGTGCCGTCGATCGCCGAGGTGCAGCGCGCCCTCTACGACGCGGCCAAGGCGATCAGCGGCGACACCGGCCAGGAGCTGAAGAAGCGCCTGCGCACCGGCACCGTGGTCACCACCGACGACCGCAACTGGGAACTGCGCCACAGCCTGTCGGCCCTGCGCTTCAACCAGAGCCGGGCCGTCGCCATCGACATGGAAAGCGCCACCATCGCCGCCCAGGGCTACCGCTTCCGGGTGCCGTACGGGACGCTGCTGTGCGTGTCGGACAAGCCGCTGCACGGCGAGATCAAGCTGCCGGGCCAGGCCAACGCCTTCTACGAGCGGGCGATCAGCCAGCACCTGCAGATCGGCATCCTGACCTGCCAGCTGCTGCACGAGGAAGGTCCCAACCTGCACTCGCGCAAGCTGCGCGCCTTCGACGAGCCGCCTTTCCGCTAAGGAATTGGCCGCTAAGGAATTGGCCGGTAAGCGCGGCCAGTCCGAAAACGACGAAGGGGCGGTGGTCATCCACCGCCCCTTTTTCTTTGAAGTCCTGTCGCCCTACT
This sequence comes from Caulobacter sp. GW821-FHT10C03, assembly GCF_059415485.1. Taxonomy (NCBI): domain Bacteria; kingdom Pseudomonadati; phylum Pseudomonadota; class Alphaproteobacteria; order Caulobacterales; family Caulobacteraceae; genus Caulobacter; species Caulobacter sp. GW821-FHT10C03. The sequence continues at coordinate 84,727 of NZ_JBWKNI010000006.1, forward strand.
GCGGAACGCTGAAGGCGATCGGGATCGTCACCTGGCCCCCGGCGATGGGCTGGCCGTCGATGGTCTTGGGCTGCATGCGGAAGAACTGGCTCAGTTGCAGGGCCGCGTCGCCGAAGGCGTAGGGCCCGTCGCTCTGGCGGACGACGGCGCAGTTCTCCAGCCGGCCGTCGAGGGCGACGCGGCAGGTGATGAGCGCCCGGCCGGAGGCCTTCGCCGCCGCCGCGTCGGCCGGATAGTAGCGGGCCAGATCGTTGGCGTCGGGCTTTTCGACCCAGTCGGGGCGGGTGATCACGGCCGGCTCGGGGGCGGGCGCGGGATTGGCGGCCCAGACGGCGCCGGCGGCGGTCGAGGCGACCAGGGCCACGAGAGCCAGGCCCGCCTTGCGGCGCAGCGGGGTGACGGAGGCGGTGTTCAGCATGATCAGTCTCTCCTTCAGGGGATGGGGGCCCGTCGCGGGCCAATGGCAGCCGAGCGGGGCGTGGGAGCCGCCCAGCACCGAGCCGAGCAGGGTTTCGGCGTAGAGCCGGCGGGCGTGCGGATGGCGGTCGATCACGGCGGCGTCGCAGGCGATCTCCTGGTCGATGCGCAAGGCCCGGGCGGCCAGGTGGACCAGCGGGTTGAACCAGCACAGGCACTGCAGGGCGACGGCCAGGCCGTTGATGCGGGCGTCGCCGCGCCGCAGGTGGACGTCCTCGTGCGCCAGCACCAGGGCGCGGGCCTCGCCCTCGAAGCGGTCGGCGAAATCGGCCGGCACGACGATGCGCGGGCGCAGCCAGCCGAGCACCAGCGGGCCGGCCTCGACATGCTCGCCGCGCAGCACGGCCGGCTGTCCGTTGAAGGGCGTGAGGCGGCCGACGGCGCGCACGAAGCGCAGCTGGCGCACGGCGAACAGGCCGAAGGCGGCCAGCACGCCCAGCTCCCAGATCACCAGCAGCAGGATCGGCAGGGCGGGGGCCTTGGCCGCGACCGGGGCGACGGCCTTGCCGGCGGTGGCGACGAGCTCGACCGCCGGGGCCATGATCGCCGTCGGGGCGGGAACCGGGACCAGGCTGACCAGGGCGCAGATCGGCGGGGCCAGCCACAGCATGTAGGCCGCCAGGGGTCCGAACCGCGCCCGCACCGGCCGGCGCAGCAGCATCACCGCCAGGATCGCGGCGGCCAGGGCGAGGTTTGCGCGCAGCAGCGCCTCCAGCAGGGCGCCGCTCATTTGGAGATCCTCTCGACCAGGGCCTTCAGCTCGGCGACGTCCTCGTCCGACAGCTTTCCGCCCTCGGAGAACTGAGTGACCAGCGGCGCCAGGCGGCCGTCGAACAGCCGGTCCAGCAGGCCCTGGCTCTCGGCCTCGACATAGTCGCGGCGGGCCAGCAGCGGCGTATAGAGATAGCGGCGGCCGTCCGGCTTGGCGGCGATGGCCTTCTTCTTCAGCAGGCGGCTGATCAGCTGCTTGACCGTGCCCTCGGTCCAGCCGTTGGGCTCGCCCACCTCGCCGATGATGGCCTCGGAGGTCAGCGGGCTGGACCGCCACAACGCCTCCATGATCACGCTTTCCGCCGAACTGATCCTCATGGCGCTCCCCGCTGTTTGCGATGACAAACGTCAACGATGTGACGTTGACACTTGTCATCAGTGTCGTCAACCGGCGTTCTTTTTGTTCCCTCTTCCATAGGGAGAGGGAGGGGCCCGCCGCGCAGCGGTGGGAGGGTGAGGGGTTACGAGGTTTGACGGCGTGCCGGCGCTCCGTCGCACGCCGTAACCCCTCACCCCGGCCCTCTCCCTATGGGAGAGGGAGACGTCCCTACCGCGACGCCCGGTCCAGGAAGCCGACGATCCCCGCCGCCAGGGCCGGCTCCATGACCGCGCTCATGTGGTCGCCGGGTACGCGCTGGGCGCGAGCGTTGGGCAAAAGGCCGGCCAGGGCCTCGGCCGAGCCGTTGTCGTCGTCGCGCTGGCCGGCGATGACTAGGGTCGGGACGTCGATGCGGGCGATGTCTTCGGCCGAGGTCGGGACGAAGGCGTTGAGTACCCCCAGCATGGCCTCGGGCTTGAGGCCTCCAGCGGCGATCATCGCCTGCACGCGACGGCCGACGCGGGGGTCTCTGGCCTGGTCGCCGTTGCGGATGGCGTCCTCGAACATCGCCGCCCGCTCGCCCGCGCCCATCAGGCCCGACGCGCCCATGCCGGCCAGCACCAGCCGCTCGGGCCGCGCCCCGCGCACCAGCATCCGCACCGCCGTGCGCGCGCCCAGCGAATAGCCCACGAGATCGTAGTCGGTGAGGTGCAGGTGCGAGACCAGCGCCTGCTGGTCCATGGCCAGCACGTCGGCGGGCCAGGCGGCCGGGTCGGTGGGGGCGTCGGAGCGGCCATGGCCGCGCAGGTCCGGGGCGATCACCTTGCGGCCGGCCTGGGCCAGGGCCGCGGCGACGCCAGGCAGGAACCAGTTGCTCTCGGCGCTGGCCAGAAATCCGTGCAGCAGCAGGGTCGGCCAGCCCTCGCCCAGGGTGCGGTAGGCGATGGAAACGCCGTCGAAGCTCTGGAATCGCTGGACCGGAAGCATGGGGGCAGCTTCCGCGCAGTTGCACGATCCGTCCAGTCGCCTGAGCGGACGTCTCGATTTCGTCGCCGTGGATCGCTACATCGGGGCCATGACCCGTCAAATCCCCCTGCAAGGCGTCGAGAACTTCCGCGACTACGGCGACTACGCCGCCGGGGCGGGCCGGTTGAAGAAGGGCCTGCTGTTCCGCGCCGCCCACCAGGCCGACGCCACCGACGAGGACCTCTCGGCCATGGCCGGCCTGGGCATCGTCACCATCGTCGACCTGCGCCGCAGCCAGGAGCGCAGCCACCAGCCCTCGCGCCGCTGGGAAGGCTTCGCCGCCGAGGTGATCGACAACGACCTGGGCGGCCAGGGCGACGATCCCTGGCTGACCTTCCTGCGCGGCTGGGATTTCTCGGAAGGCGACTTCCGCGGCTACATGATGGAATCCTATCGCCGGAAGCCGTTCACGCCGCGCCACGTCGATCTCTTCAGGCGCTACTTCGCCGCCCTGGCCCAGGCCAAGGGGCCGGTGCTGATCCACTGCGCCGCCGGCAAGGACCGCACGGGCCTGCTGGCCGCCCTGACCCACAGCCTGGCCGGGGTGTCGCGCGACGATCTGGTCGAGGACTATCTCGCCACCAACGATCCCGAGCGCTACGGCCGCATCGGCGAGCAGATCGGCCGCCACTTCGCCGACTACACCGGCGTCGTCCCGCCCGAGGCGGCGATCCGCGCGGCTCTCGGCGTCGAGGCCGAATACATTCTGGCCTCGATCGAGGCCATGGAGGCGGCCCACGGCTCGATCGAGGCCTATCTGGAGGCCGTGCTGGGCGTCGACGCCAAGACCCGCGAGGCGATCTCGGCGCACATCCTGGCGTAGCTTCGCCTAAGAGCTAGCGGGACGCTTCTGGAAAACGGGCCAGCTTCCGCACGTCGCCTGGGTCGTGCTGGACGATGATCCGCGCCTTCAGGGTGGTCGCCAGCTGGGCGAGGCGATCGATCGACGCCAGGGAGTCGGCGCGGTCGGTGTTCCAGGTCGGCACGCGGCGCGGGGCCAACTGGGTCTCCAGGTGGGCGACGTCGCCGCTGAGGATCACCGCCCCGGTCTGGGGAAGCCGGACCAGCAGCGCCTGTTCGCCGGGCGTGTGGCCGGGCGCGGCCAGGATGGTGACCGATCCGTCGCCGAACACGTCGCGGTCGCCCTGGATCGGATCGATCGCGCCGCCGCCGGTCAGCCAGGGCGCCAGCAGGCTGGGATCGGCGAAGGGCGGAGAGCCCGCGCGCAGGGCGGCCAGATCCGCCGCGCCGATCAGCAGGGTGGCGCGCGGGAACAGGGCGGCCTGTCCGACATGGTCGAAATGATAGTGGCTGATCGCCAGCCGGCCGATCTGGTCGGGGCGCACGCCGATCGCTGCCAGCTGGCTTTCCAGGTCCTGGTCGAGGGTGGCGCTGATCGGCTGGTCGTCGAGAGGCTTGCCCAGTAGCGCGCGCGGCAGGCCCGCGTCCCACAGCAGGTAGTCGTCGCCGTGCTGGATGAGATAGCAGCCGTTGCTGAGCTGGCGCGTCTGGCCGGCATAGGCGCCGGTGTCGGACAGCGGCGAGGCGTCGTTCATCTGGATCCGGCCGCAGTCCAGCCGCCACAGGCGCAGCGGCGCCGGCCCCGGTGTGGGTGTCGCGGCCGTCGCCGGAACCGCGCCCAGAGCGCCCAGGGTCAGGAAAAGGCTCGTCGTCAGTCTCAGCCAGGTTCTACGCATGTCGTCCTCACTCGTGGATGGAGGATCGACTAGCCGGCGAACGGGCGGGGCGAGGCCCCCGGACGCTCGACCATGAGCCCGAAACGCTCGCTTTGCGGCTTGCCTCGCCGCACCGACCCGTCGAAGGGTTGAGCCATGGACCTCGACCTTTCCGCGATCACCGACAAGAGCCTGCGCCAGGCGTTGCTGGCGCGGCTGGCGGCGCTCAGGTCGCGGGGCGCGGCGGGGGCGCATCACTATGCCGGGTCCGACGGCGGGGCGGTGTTCGGCTATTGCTGCTTCGTCCGCGAGCGGATCGCCCAGCTGCGTCTTTCCGATCCGCTGATCGTCGTCGTGCTCAGCGGCGCCAAGGAGCTTTGGGCCGGCGAGCGCTGCGAGCGCATTCCGGCCGGCGTTCCGTTCGTCATCCCGGCCGGGGTGACCTTCGACATCGTCAATGCGCCGGACGCCGCCACGGGGCGCTACGAGTCCGTCGCCATCACCATCGACGAGGCGCTGCGGCGATCGGCGCGACGCCTGGCCGGGCCGGGGGATCAGCCGGAGCGGGCCGGACGCTGGGCTTCCAGGTCGGCCATCGCCCTGACGCCGGACCTGGTCGAGGCGTTCGGCCACGCCGCCGCCGCCCTGACCGATCCTGACCAGGCGACGGCCCTGGCGCGCCACCGCATCCTCGAGATCCTGCTGCTGGTGCGGCGGGCGCCGGCCGCGGCCGGCCTCTTCGCCACGACGATCCGGACGCGGGCCGAGGAGATCGTCCGCCAGGATCCGGGGCGGAGCTGGCGGGTGGAGGCCCTGGCGCGGGCCATGGGCCTGGGCGCCTCGACCCTGCGGCGACGGCTGGCGGCCGAAGGCGGATCGTTCCGCCAACTGCTGCTGGAGGCCCGGATGGCGGCGGCGCGGGAGTTGCTGACCCACGACGCCTATAGCGTGGCCCAGGCGGCGCAGGCGGCCGGCTACAGTTCGCGGTCGCACTTCGCGCGGCGGTTCCGCGTCGCCCATGGGGTTCGTCCGGGTCGCCTGCGCGCGGTGACGACGTGACAAACGCTCGTTTGCGAGCCAGGCTCCGCTTCAGGGCCGCGTCAGACGGCCCTTAGGGAAGGGCGGAGAGGCATGAGCGAGGTCCTGGACGGCGCGCCGTCGGCCGTGGGTGAGGGCTCGCGCGTCCCCCAATCAGCTCCGGTTAAGGCGCCTCTGACGCGGGGCGGGCTGTCCTGGGTGCTGCACCAGGGCTCCCGCGACGTCTATGTGGTGCTGGTCACCATCTATATCTTCGCCCCCTACTTCTCGGGCGTGCTGGTCGGAGACCCGGTGCGGGGCCAGGCGATCATGGCCCAGATCGCCACCGCCTACGGCCTGCTGGTGGCCCTGACCGCCCCGGTGCTGGGCGCGTCGATCGAGCAGTACGGGCCGCGCAAGCCGCTGATCACCCTGGCCCTGACCACCATGCTGCCGCTGCTGGTGCTGCTGTGGTGGTCGATGCCCGCCGGCGGGCTGCCGCTGTGGGCGACGTCGCTGACGCTGATCGTGCTGGGCGTGGCCTATAACTGGGGCGACGCGCTGAACAACGCCCTGCTGCCGCGCGCGGCGGCCACGCCTGCTCAGGCCCCGCTGCTGTCGGGCCTCGGCTATTTCCTGTCCAACGGCCTGTCGGTGCTGATGCTGGTGCTGATGCTGTGGGGCTTCGTACTGCCGGGACAGGTGGACTGGCCGGGGATCCCCAGGACGCCGCTGCTGGGACTTTCCACCGGCAACCACGAGCCCAGCCGCCTGGCCGGACCGCTGTCGGCGCTGATCATGGCCCTGGGGGCGATCCCGTTCCTGCTGTGGACGCCGGACGCGCCGCGCACCGGGCTTTCGGCCCGCGCCAGCCTGACGGCGGGCCTGGCGTTGCTGCGCGACACCTTCGCCAACCTCAAGGGCCATCGCGACGTGGCCACCTTCCTGGGCGCGCGCATGCTCTATTGCGACGGCATGACCGCGCTTCTGGTGTTCGGCGGGCTGTTCGCGGCCGGGCTGATGGGCTGGGGGCCGCTGGAGATGCTGGTCTATGGCGTGTCGCTGAGCCTGGTCGGCTCGCTGGGCGGCTTCCTGGCCCCGGCGCTCGACCGCCGGCTCGGGCCCAAGCAGGCGGTGCAGGTCGAGATCGCCGGCTGTCTCGTCGCGCTGATCTGCGCCCTGGGCATGCGGCGCGACCGCATCCTCTATGTCTTTCCCTATGATCCCGCCGGACCGGCGGTGTGGGACGGGCCGCTGTTCCGCACCGCGCCGGAGCTGCTCTATGTGGGGCTGGGCCTGATCATCGCCGTCTGCGTCACCGCCCAGTACGCCTCGAGCCGCACCCTGCTGGTGCGCCTGGCCCCGCCGGACCGCACGGCGGCCTTCTTCGGGCTCTACGCCCTTTCGGGCACGGCGACGGTGTGGCTGGGCTCGGCCCTGGTGGCGGCGGCGACCTCCGTCTTCAACAGCCAGGTCGCCGGCTTCCTGCCGATCGTCGGCCTGCTGGCCCTGGGCTTTGCGGCCCTGTTCGCGGTGCGCGGCGGCGGACGGGAAGCTTGAGGCGCCAGCCGGACGGGCCTATCACCCGCCGATGCGCGACGTCGCCCTCATCGCCGCCCCCTGGCGCGACCCTCTCTGGGCGGCGGCCCCCTGGCGGGACGAGCCCTTCGCCTGCGCCCTGCTGTCGGGCGGGGCGGGCGAGCGCTGGTCCTACCTGCTGCGTGATCCGGACCAGACCCTGACCCTGGCGGCCGCCGACCGCCGCGATCCCTTTCAGGCCCTGGCCGCCTTGGTCGGCCCACCGCTGCCCGTCGATCCGGAAGGCCCGCCGTTCCAGGGCGGCGTGATGGGCCTGGCGTCCTACGAACTGGGCGATCGGATCGAGGCCCTGAACCTTCCGCGCGGCGACTGGCCCGACCTGGTCTGCGCCCGCTATCCGGCCCTGCTGGCCTTCGACCACCTGGCGCGGACCATCGTCGCCGTCGGTCGGGGCGAGGGGAAGGCGCAGGCCGAAAGCCGCGCCCGCGCCGCCCTGGCCTGGCTGGACGCTCCGGCCCGCGACCCGTTCGAAGGCCGGCTGTGCGAGGCGCTGCAGGCCGAGCCGCCCGCCGCCTACGAGGCGGCGGTCGCCGAGGTGGTCGAGCGGATCCTGGCCGGCGAGATCTTCCAGGCCAACATCGCCCGGGCCTGGCGCGGGCGGCTGGCGGCGCAGGCCGATCCCTTCGATCTTTTCGTCCGTCTACGGAGCATGAGCCCGGCGCCGTTCGCGGCCTGGCTGCGCCTGCCGGGGCGGGCCATGGTCTCCAACTCGCCCGAGCGGTTCCTGAAGGTGCGCGGCGGGGCGATCGAGACCCGGCCGATCAAGGGCACCCGGCCGCGCGGCGCGACGCCGCCGCAGGACCGCGCCCTGGCCGCCGAGCTCTTGGCCAGCGCCAAGGACCGGGCCGAGAACCTGATGATCGTCGACCTGATGCGCAACGACCTGGCCCGGGTCAGCCCGGCCGGCAGCGTGCGCACGCCCGAGCTCTTCAAGGTCGAGACCTACGCCAACGTCCATCACCTGGTTTCGACGGTGGAGGGGCGGCTGAAACCGGGCCTCGGCGTCGCCGACCTGTTGCGGGCGACCTTCCCGCCCGGCTCGATCACCGGCGCGCCCAAGGTGCAGGCCATGAAGGTGATCGCCGGCCTGGAGGGGCCGCGCGGCCCCTATTGCGGTTCGCTGTTCTGGGCCGGCTTCGACGGGGCGTTCGAGTCCAGCGTGCTGATCCGGTCGGTGGGGCTGGTCGAGGACGCCGAGGGCTGGCGGCTGGAGGCCAAGGCCGGCGCCGGCATCGTCGCCGACAGCGACCCGCTGGCCGAGCGCCTGGAGACCGAGGCCAAGATCGACGCCCTGCGCCGGGCGCTGACCGGGGAGGGGGTATGACCATCGACGCCGTTCCTTTGAGCGCCGTTTCTTTGAGTGACAGGGGCCTGCTGCTGGGCGACGGCCTGTTCGAGACCCTGCTGGCGGTGGATGGCGTCGTCCGGCACGTCGAGGCTCACCTCGACCGCATGGCCGCCGGTTGCGAGGCCCTGGGCTTGCCGCCGCCGGATCGCGCGGCGGCTCGCGCCTTGATCGAGGCCGCCCCCGCCGAGGCGGGTCTGACCGAGGGCCGCGCCGCCGTGCGCCTGACCCTGACCGCCGGCTCGGGCGGGCGGGGGCTCGATCGGCCCGAGGCGCCGGCCTTGCGGCTGTTCGCCTCCTGCGCCGCCGCGCCGCCGGCCGGGGCGCCGGCGTCGGCGGTGATCGCCACGGTCCGCCGCAACGAGGGCTCGCCGGCCTCGCGGCTGAAGACCCTGGCCTATCTCGACAACGTGCTGGCCCGCGCCGAGGCCCGGGCGGCGGGGGCGGACGAGGCCCTGATGCTGAACAATCGCGGCGAACTGGCCTGCGCCTCGGCCGGCAACCTGTTCTGGCTGGACGGCGAGACCCTGGCGACGCCGGCCCTGGCCTGCGGCGTGCTGGCCGGCCTGGCGCGAGGGCGGGTGATGGCCGCCGCGCGCGCCATGGGCCTTTCGGTGGTCGAGGTCGCCGTGGGGCCCGAGGCGCTGACCTCGGCGCGGGCGGCGTTCCTGACCAACAGCCTGACGGGTGTGCGGCCGCTGCGGCGGCTGGACGGCCGCGCGTTGGGCGAGGACCCGCGCGTCGCGGCCCTGGCGGCGGCGATCTAGCGCCCTAGGAGGTCGCCCAGGTCACCGTGTCGGACTTGCGCGGCCGCAGGTAGAAGGTGCGCTTGAAGGTGATGCTCTTGGAGATCAGCATCGAGGTCGGCGAGGCGTAGGTGTAGCTGGCCGTGCTCATGATGACGCTGCTGCTCTTGGGCAGCACGCCGTCCGAGACGGTGACCGTGGCGTTGGCCTTGGGGCAGTCCGAGGCGTTGCTGTTGGCGGTCCAGGCCACGGTGCCCTTGCGCGTGCCGTCGGAGGCCGCCGCCGTGGTGTCCGAGGTCAGGCTGACCAGGCACATCTTCAGGTTCGTCGACGAGAACGGCGACATCACCGTCTTGCCGATCGTGAAGATGTCGGTGATCCGGCTCTGGGTGATGGTGGCGTTCTGGGCCGCGATGTCGCCGATCAGCGAGGTGGTGTGGCTGAGGCGGCGCTGGGCCATCATCGCCTGGGTTACTTCGCACATGCCGAAATAGAAGAGGATCAGCAGCGGCGCCAGGACGGCGAACTCCACGGCCACGGCGCCGCGGGTGTCGCGCCAGAGGCGCGCGCGGGAGAGAAGGCGGGCGATCATGAGGGGCACGTCACGCTGCTGGCCGTGGTGCTGTTGTACGGCTCGTTGACGAAGGCGGTGGCGGCGGTGAGCGTGCGCTTGCCCTGGCTGTTGGTCGACAGCGCGCTCTGCAGCAGCGGCGTGATCACCGGCCAGGCGTAATAGGCGCGCACCACGACCAGCGAGGCCGGACCGCCGGGATCCCAGCAGGTGGTGGTCGGCGTCTTCAGGCTGCTGGCCGAGGCGAAGGTGCTGACCGTGCGAACATCGACGCGCAGGGCCGAGGCGCAGGGGCCCTCCAGCCAGGTCATGCGCGTGCAGACCGCGCTCTTGAAGCTGCTGGCGGTGCCGCTGGCGACCTGCACCTGGCCGGTGCGGATCTCGCGGCTGGTGTCGATGACCGCGTTCTCCAGGGTCACGCCGGCGAAGAAGATCAGCCCCAGCTCGATCAGGCCGAAGAACAGCAGCAGGAACGGGATCATCAGCAGGGCGAACTCGACCGCCGTCGCGCCGCCTTCGTCGCGCGCCAGGGCGGCCGCGCGACCCATGCGCAGGCGGCGGGCGGCGAGCCGCAGGCGGGCTCGGAACGATAAGGGCGGAGTCCCCATGCGAAGGTCCGTGGCTGATACCGGGCGACCTTAGCCCACGCTCCCTAACCGCCTCCTAATCGCGGGGCGGCGGGATCCAATCAGGAAGATGCGCGTGCCCGCGTATGTACGCGGGCGAGGGCGGCGGCTTTAGGGCTGGCCGGCCGCCGGGGCGCTGGTGGTCGAGGTCAGGACGGTGCAGCGGCCGTCGCAGGCGTAGGTCGAGGCGTTGGCGCCGCGCTGGACGGTGACGGCGTCGGCCGAGACCTCGGTGACCAGCACCTGGCCGCCGGCCAGGGCGCGGCCCTGGGCGTCGAAGGCGAACACGGTGGTCACGCCCACGCGCTTGCCCAGGATCACCAGCGTGCGGTCGTTGACCACGCTGACGTCGGCGATCTGCGGGTCGCCGACCACGATCTCGCGGGCCGAGCCGTTCAGCGGCAGGGTGGTCGCCTGGCCCGCGGCCACCGAGAGGGTGCGCGGAACGGCCGGAGCCGGGGTCGGAGCAGCCGCCTGGGCCGCGGCGGCGGCCGCGCAAAGGCTGAAGAAAGCGACGATGGCGAGCGAGAGGCGGCGCATGGCGGTCCTGTCGGAGCAAATTCAACGCCCATGACTTTGCCGAAGAATGGTCAATAAAAGACTAAGGACTGCTTGCCTGCGACAAACTGGACTGTTCAAAAGTCCTTAGAAATAAGGCGGTTGCGACGCTCTAAAACCGACTTGGTTAAGAGTTGCTAATGGTAAAATTAAATAAACCAAAAGAAAAATCGCAGAAAAGTTCTGTTGTTTACTGTCGATTAAGCGAGGTTGGCGAAATTGATCGTGTTTTCGGGGGTGAACAAGTCGCAGCGGCTTGCTGACCCAGCCAAGTTTTTCTCAGCAGGAGATCAAGTCATGTCGAAGTTTGTCACGCGCTTCCTGAAGGACGAGTCGGGCGCCACGGCCATCGAATACGGCCTCATCATCGCCCTGATCGCCGTCGTCATCGTGACCGCGTTCACCACCCTGCGTCCGGCTCTGTCGAGCGCCTTCGGTAAGGCCACCACCGAGCTGAACACCGCGGCGGCCGGCTAATAGCCAGCTGTTGATGGAGAGGCGACCGATGGTTGTGTTCTGCGAACGCTTCCTGAAGGACAGCCGGGGCGCGACCTCGATCGAATACGGCCTCATCGCCGCCTTGATCAGCGTCGTCGTCCTGGCCGCCGTCCAGCTCCTGGTTCCGGCCATCGCCGGGGCCTTCGGCCAAGCCGAGACCCAGCTCAGAGCCGTCGCGCAGTAAAAGCGACAGCGCCGAGCTTCAGAACTTGGGCCGCGTCCTCGCAAGGGACGCGGCCCTTGTCTTTTCCGGGTTCTGCTTTCGGGATCTCTGGCGAAGTCTTCGCCTTCGTTTCGGCGCCGCTCGGAAACCATTGCTTCATTGGCCGTGGGGTAGGGTTGGTTCAGCAGCCGTCCGGAATTGCAGATGCAGACCCTGTCCTTTCTTCCCCTGATCGTCTTCGCGGGCCTGGCGGTGGTCGCCGGCCTGAAGGACGTCACCAGCTACACCATCCCCAACTGGATCTCGCTGGCCCTGCTGGGCGCTTTCCCGTTCGCGGCGCTGCTGGGCGGCGTGGGCTGGACCACGGCGGGCCTGTGCCTGGCGGTGGGCTTCGGCCTGCTGCTGGTCGGCATGCTGATGTTCGCCCTGCGCTGGGTGGGCGGCGGCGACGCCAAGTTCCTGGCCGCCTGCGCCCTGTGGATGGGCGTCACGGGCCTGCCTTCGTTCCTGCTGATCACGGCCCTGGCCGGCGGCGCCCTGACCTTCGGCCTGATGAGCCTGCGCTCGGGATGGCTGGAGCCGATCATCGCCGGCAGCCCGGCCTGGGTGCGCCGTCTCGGCGACAAGAAGGGCGACGTGCCCTACGGCGTGGCCATCGCGTTTGGCGCCCTGGCCGCTCTCCCGCAGAGCGCGATCGGCCTGGCGATCCTCAACTAATTTCGGCGCGCGCCGCGTTCGGCGGCCGCGTCAGGCTGTCGCGGCCGGGAAGCCCTTTGGAGGGCAGGTCCTTTAGCGGCTGTTAACCATGGGCGCCCCAGTCTGGGATGCGGCCAGAACGGCTGTCGATCCAAGCGTCCGCTGGCCTGAAGGCCGCGACGCCCGCAGCCCGCCTCGCCGACCAGAGCCCCGCCCGCGCATGAATCCCGTCAGAATCATCATCGTCCTGGTGGCCGCCGTCTCGGCGATCGGCCTGGCCGTGCTGATGCAGAAGGCCGTCGGCGGCAAGCCCGCCAAGGCCGCCGCTGTCGCCTCGGCCCCCGCTCCCGGCCTCGACGCCAAGCCCATGACCCTGGTCCTGGTCGCCAAGCGCGACCTGTCGATCGGCGCGCGCCTGGGCCATGACGACGTCGAGTGGAAGGCCTGGCCGGCCGACGCCGTCAGCCCCGTCTACATCACCAACGGCGCGGCTCCGGTCGAACCCGCCAACGGCGCGGCCAAGGCGGTCAAGACCGTCGGCGACGCCACCGGCCTGGGTGGGGCGGCTCCCGAAGCGGCCGTCGAAGGCGCGATCGTCCGCGACCCGCTGCTGGCCGGCGAGCCCATCGTGCCGCGCAAGATCGTCCGCGGCGGCGAGGGCGGCTACCTGTCCGTCGTGCTCTCGCCCGGCGCCCGCGCCATGGCCGTGCCAGTCACCTCCGAGACCGCCGCCGGCGGCTTCATCCTGCCCGGCGACCGGGTCGACGTGCTGCAGACCCGCGACGCGCCGAACACCGAAGGCGCCAGCTCCGGCAAGCAGGTGATGGCCGAGACCGTGCTTCAGAACATCCGCGTCCTGGCGCTCGACCAGTCGACCACGGCCGACAAGGACGCCAAGACCATCGTCGCGGCCACCGCCACCCTCGAGGTGCGCCCGGCCGAGGCCGAGGCCCTGACCCGCGCCAAGGCGTCGGGTCCCGTCACCCTGGCGCTGCGCGCCTACACCGACCTGGGCGGCCCGTCCGGCGTCGCCGCGCCCACCCAGGACTCCACGGTCATCCGCATCAATCGCGGCGGACAGACTTCTAGCATCGCGGTGCGCCAATGATCCGCCGGTTCGCTTCCGTTTCTCTCGCCGTCTTGACGGCCCTGGCGCCGGCCATGGCCCCCGTGGCGGCCTGGGCCGACGGCCCGCCGGCCGGCGACCGGGTCTATCGCCCGGCCCGCGCCGTCTCGCGCCCCGTCGCGGCCGTTCCCGACTACGCCCCGGCGCCGGTCGCCGACCAGGTGCTGCGCATCGACCTGACCGCCGGTCCGGGCGCTCGCACGCTGAACCTGCCGCGCGGCAAGTCGGCGATCATCGAGCTGCCGTCCGACGTGCGCGACCTCTTGGTGACCAACCCGCAGGTGGCCGACGCCGTGCTGCGCAACCCGCGCCGCATCTATGTGCTGGGCCTGGGCAAGGGCACGACCGACGCTGTGTTCTTCGACGCGGCCGGCCGCCGGCTGCTGTCGCTGGCCATCCGCGTCGACGAGGACTCCAGCACGCTGCAGGACACCCTGCGCAAGGTGCTGCCCGCCTCGCGCATCGAGGTGCAGGCGGTCCGCGACAGCCTGATCCTGACCGGCATGGTCGCCAACGCCGCCGAGGCCAACACCGCTTCGCAGATCGCCGCCCAGTTCGTCTCCAAGCCCGACCAGGTGGTCAACCTGCTGTCGGTCGCCGGCAAGGACCAGGTGACGCTGAAGGTCCGGGTCATCGAGGTCCAGCGCAACATCGTCAAGCAGCTGGGCGTCAACGTCTCGGCCGCGCTGAACCAGCTGGGCAGCAACAACTTCTCGATCGGCTTCGAGCCCAAGTACGCGATCAACAACGGCCTGCAGGGCGGCGGCACGATCGGCGCCACCATCGGCGGCAGCAACAACAGCGCCACGGCCAGCGTGCAGGCGCTCGAGCGCGTGGGCCTGGTGCGCACGCTGAGCGAGCCGAACCTGACGGCGGTGTCGGGCGAGGCCGGCCGCTTCCTGGTCGGTGGCGAATTCCCGGTGCCCGTCGACATGTCGGAGACCGGCAAGGTCACCCTGCAGTTCAAGCCCTACGGCGTCAGCCTGGGCTACACGCCGGTGGTGCTGTCGGGTGGCCGCATCTCGCTGAAGCTGTCGACCGAGGTCTCCGAACTGACCAGCGTCGGCGCCTACAGCCTGACTTCCGGCACCTCCACCGTCGTGGTGCCCGGCCTCAGCGTGCGCCGCGCCGAGACCACGGTCGAGCTGCCGTCGGGCGGCTCGCTGATGATCGCCGGCCTGCTGCAGCAGCAGAGCAAGGAAAACATCGACGCCCTGCCGGGGCTGAAGAGCCTGCCGATCCTCGGCGGCCTGTTCCGGTCGCGCGACTATCTGAACGGCGAGACCGAACTGGTGATCCTGGTCACGCCCTACATCGTCGATCCGACCAAGCCGGCCGACCTGCAGACGCCGGCCGACGGCCTGCGGCTGGCGGGCGACATGGGCACGGTGCTGCTCGGGCGGCTGAACACGGTGGTCAACGCGCCGGCCGGCGCCAACGCCAACCGCAGCTATCAGGGGCCTGTCGGCTATGTCATCGAATAGGGACGCGGCCATGACGCGATGCAACCTCCAGCGCCTGGCCGCGACCGTCGCGGGCCTGGCCGTGCTCACCGCCCTGTCGGGTTGCGCCTCGGCCATGAACGAGGCGCGCGCCGACGCCGCGCCGATCGCGCCGCCGCCGGCGACGACCGAGACCCAGCAGTGGGAAGATCGCGTGCGCGTCGACTCCGCGCCGGACGAGATCCTGCTGGCCATCCACGCCGAAGGCCTGTCGCAACGCCAGGCCGAGGCGCTCGACGCCCTGGCCCTGCGCGGGATCCAGGCCGAAGCCCGCGAGATCGTCATCGGCGCTCCGGCTGGCGGACGCGACCTCCGGGCCGTCGATCGGATGGTCTCGGCCGCCCGCGCCCGCCTGACCGCGGCCGGAACCGGCGACGCCGACATCCGCGTGACCAGCTACGACGCCGCCGGCGACAAGAGCCCGGTGCTGCGGGTGGGCTATCTGCGCCACACGGTGAGCACGCCCCTGTGCGGCCAGAACTGGGAAAACCTGACGGCCACCCGCAAGAACGACGTCTACGGCAACTTCGGCTGCGCCATCACGGCCAACATCGCCGCCCAGGTGGCCAATCCGCAGGACCTGCTCGGGCCGCGGCCGACCGCCCCGGTCGACGCCGGCCGCCGCGACACCGTGTTCGACAAGTATCGCAAGGGCGAGAAGACCTCGTCGGTTCGTGAGCCCCAGGCGTCCGGGGTCGTTTCGGAGGCGGTGAAGTGACGACTCGCGACCACGACCCCTTCGACCTGGGCTTCGAGGCCGACGACGAGTTCGCCTCGCCGACCGCCGGCGATCCGTGGCGGGCCGCCCCCGCCGCGCCCATGGCCGCGCCCTCAGGCGCCCCTACGGCTGCCTACGCCGCCGCCTCGACCGCTCTCGGCGCCGATCCGTTCGCCGACTTCCCGCCGGCCCGTCCGCGTGTGGAGGCCGCTCCGCCCGTCGCGCCGTCCAACCCGTTCGCCGAACTGGCGCCCGCGGCCGCGGCCGCCTTCGCCGCCGCCCCGGCCGCTCCGGTCGCCCAGGTCGCGTCTCTGGATATCGCCCGCCCGCAGGCCGCGCCCCAGGTCCAGACCTGGTCCGCGCCGCCCGCCGAGGACATCCTGCCCGGCGCCGACGCCACCACCGGCGAGGCCAGCGTGCCGCGCATCGCCATCCACGCCTTCGGCGTGCGGGCCGAGACCCTGGCGATCATCGAGGCCGCCGCCGCCGACCGCCGCATGGCCCGCGCCAGCGTCACCGCCCGCTCCGGCGGGCTGGAAGCGGCCGTCGACTTCTACCAGAACCAGCCGACGCCCTCGCTGGTGCTGGTCGAGACCATGGACTCGGCCCAGCGCATGCTGGCCCTGCTGGACGGCCTGGCCCAGGTCTGCGACCCGGGCACCAAGGTCGTGGTCATCGGCCAGACCAACGACATCGCCCTCTATCGCGAGCTGATGCGCCGCGGGGTCAGCGAGTACCTGACCCAGCCGCAGAGCCCGCTGCACGTGATCCGCGCGGTGTCCGCGCTGTATGCCGATCCTTCCGCTCCGTTCGTCGGCCGCCAGGTGGCCTTCGTCGGCGCCAAGGGCGGGGTGGGCGCCTCGACCCTCGCCCACAACTTCGCCTGGTCGATGGCCGAGCGCGTCGAAGCCGCGACGGTGATCGTCGACCTCGACCTGCCGTTCGGCACCGCCGGCCTCGACTTCAACCAGGACCCGCTGCAGGGCGTGCTCGACGCGCTGAGCCAGCCCGAGCGCCTGGACCCGGTGCTGATGGACCGCATGATGGTCCGCTGCGGCGACCGCCTGTCGCTGCTAGCCGCCCCGGCCACGCTGGAGCAGGACTACGACATCGGCGCCGACGCCTACGAGGAGGTGACGCAGAAGATGCGCGGCGCCGCCCCGTTCGTGGTGCTGGACCTGCCGCACAGCTGGGCCCCGTGGACCCGCCGGGTGCTGGTGGGCAGCGACGATCTCGTCATCGTCGCCACGCCGGACCTGGCCAGCCTGCGCAACGCCAAGAACATCGTCGACCTGGTGCGCCAGGCCCGTCCCAACGACGCGCCGCCGCGCCTGGTGCTGAACCAGGTGGGCGTGGCCGGCCGTCCCGAGATCCCGGTCAAGGACTTCGGCGAGGCCCTGGGCGTGACCCCGTCGCTGGTGCTGCCGTTCGATCCCAAGCTGTTCGGCCAGGCCGCCAACAACGGCCAGATGGTCGCCGAGGTGGCCCCCAAGTCGAAGGCGGCCGAGGGCATCGATCACCTGGCGCGGCTGATCAGCCGCCGCGAGGCGCCGCCGGCGGCCAGGTCGGCGTCCATCCTGTCGGGCCTGTTCAAGAAGAAGTAGGGGCGAATGTTCGGCAAGCGCGATCAGGCCACCGTCACCGAGCGTCAGGCGCCGCCGCCCGCCCCCACGGGCGGCGCGGCCATCGCCACGCGCCCGCAGCGCGTCGAACCGACCGCGCCGCCGCCCGCCCCGAAGGCCTCGGCGCCCGCGCCCAAGCCCACGCAAGGGCTGGAGCAGCTGCGCGCCGCCCAGGGCGCGGCCAATCAGACCGCCAACATCGTCCGTGAGCAGAGCGACTACTACCACGCCACGAAGACGACGATCTTCAACGCCCTGCTCAACACCATCGACCTCTCCCAGCTGGCCCAGCTCGACCAGAAGCAGGCCGCCGAGGAGATCCGCGACATCGTCGCCGAGCTGGTGGCGATCAAGAACGTCTCGATGTCGGTCTCCGAGCAGGAGCACCTGGTCCAGGACATCATCAACGACGTCCTCGGCTACGGTCCGCTCGAACCGCTTCTGGCCCGCGACGACATCGCCGACATCATGGTCAACGGCGCGCACCGGGTGTTCATCGAAGTCTCCGGCAAGGTGCAGCTGACCAACGTCCGCTTCCGCGACAATCTGCAGCTGATGAACATCTGCCAGCGGATCGTCAGCCAGGTCGGCCGCCGGGTCGACGAAAGCTCGCCGATCTGCGACGCCCGCCTTCCCGACGGCAGCCGCGTCAACGTCATCGCGCCCCCCTTGGCTCTCGATGGTCCCACCCTGACCATCCGGAAGTTCAAGAAGGACAAGCTGACGATGAAGAACCTGGTGGAGTTCGCCTCCATCAGCGCCGAGGGCGCGCGCGTCCTGGGCGTCATCGGCGCCTGCCGCTGCAACGTCATCATCTCGGGCGGCACCGGCTCGGGCAAGACGACCCTGCTCAACACCATGACCGCCTTCATCGACCCCACCGAGCGGGTCGTGACCTGCGAGGACGCGGCCGAACTGCAGCTGCAGCAGCCGCACGTGGTGCGCCTGGAAACCCGTCCGCCGAACCTGGAAGGCCAGGGCGCGGTGACGATGCGCGATCTGGTCAAGAACTGTCTGCGGATGCGTCCCGAGCGGATCATCGTCGGCGAAGTCCGCGGCCCGGAGGCGTTCGACCTTCTCCAGGCCATGAACACCGGCCACGACGGCTCGATGGGCACGCTGCACGCCAACAGCCCGCGCGAAGCCATCAGCCGCGTCGAGAGCATGATCACCATGGGCGGCTACGGCCTGCCCTCCAAGACCATCAAGGAGATGATCGTCGGTTCGGTCGACGTCATCATCCAGGCCGCCCGTCTGCGCGACGGCTCGCGCCGCATCACCCACGTCACCGAGGTGGTCGGGCTGGAAGGCGACGTGATCGTCACCCAGGACCTCTTCGTCTACGAGATCACCGGCGAGGACGAGCACGGCAAGGTGCTGGGCAAGCACCGCTCGACCGGCATCGCCCGGCCGCGCTTCTGGGACCGCGCCCGCTACTACGGCCTCGAGCGCGAGCTGGCCGAAGCGCTGGACGCGGCTGAGTAAGAGGCGGCCATGTTCATCCTGATCGCCGTCCTCGGCTTCATCACCATCGCGGGCCTGGGCTTCGTGCTGACGGGCGGCGGCGAAAGCGGCGGCGCCAAGGCCGCCAAGCGCGCCCAGGTGATCGTCGGCGGCGGCGAGCGCCAGGCCGCCGCGCGGGCCAAGGTCGCGGCCAACACCCCCGACGCCCGCCGCAAGCAGATCCTCAAGACGCTCAAGGAACAGGACAAGAAGCAGAAGAAGGCCACCCTGACGATCGCCGCCCGCCTGCGCGCCGCGGGCCTGGGCGAGAACGTCAAGATGTTCTGGATCATTTCCGGCGTCCTTGGCCTGATGGTCATGCTGGTGCTGCTGATCGTGCAGAAGATCCCGCTGGTGGCCCTGGGCGGTGGTTTCGCCGCCGGCTTCGGCCTGCCGCGCTGGGTGGTCGGGTTCCTGGCCGCCAAGCGCACCAAGAAATTCACCGAGGCCTTCGCCGACGCCGTCGACATCATCGTCCGCGGCATCAAGTCGGGCCTGCCGGTGCACGACTGTCTGAAGATCATCGGCAAGGAATGCCCCGAGCCCCTGGCCGGCGAATTCCGGATGCTGACCGAGAACATCGGCATGGGCATGCCGATCGACACCGCCCTGGAGCGCCTCTACGAGCGGATGCCGACCTCGGAAGTGCGGTTCTTCGCCATCGTGCTCAACATCCAGCAGAAGACCGGCGGCAACCTGGCCGAGGCGCTGGGCAACCTGTCGACCGTGCTGCGCGCCCGCAAGCTGATGACCGAGAAGATCAAGGCGCTTTCCGCTGAAGCCGTGGCCTCGGCCTTCATCATCGGCTGCCTGCCGCCGGGCGTGATGGTGCTGATCACCGTCATCGCGCCGGACTACATGACCACCCTGTTCACCGACACCCGCGGGCGGCTGATGCTGCTGGGGGCCGCGATCTGGATGAGCATGGGCATCTTCATCATGCGCCGCATGATCAACTTCAAGTTCTAGGGAGGGACGACGCATGGCCGCGATGCTGACCGACCCCTCGAACCTGCTGACCGCCTTCGTCGCGCTGGTCGTGTTCGCCACCATCATCACCCTGGCCGCGCCGGTGATGAACAGCAGCGGGCTGGAAAGCCGGCTGAAGTCGGTGGCCAACCGCCGCGAGGAGCTGCGCCGCCGCTCGCGCGCGGCCCTGGCCAACAAGGGCGCCGCCGGCGGCGGCACGCTGCGCCACACCGACGAGGGGATGTACAAGACCATCGTCGACCGGCTGCAGCTGTCCAAGCTGCTGGAAGATCCCAAGGTCGTCGACAAGCTGGCCCAGGCCGGCTTCCGCGGTCCCAAGCCGGTGTCGACCTTCTACTTCTTCCGCTTCGTGATGCCGTTCGCCTTCGCCCTGCTGGCGGCGACCTACCTGTTCGGCATCAACGGTTTCGGCCTGCAGACCATGCAGAAGCTGGCCCTGTGCGTGGGCGCCCTGACCATCGGCTACTACGCCCCCAACCTCTATATCCAGAACGTCGCCCAGAAGCGCCGCGAGTCGATCGTCTCGGCCTTCCCCGACGCCCTCGACCTGCTGCTGATCTGCGTCGAGAGCGGCATGTCGATCGAGGCGGCGATCCAGAAGGTCGGCAACGAGGTCGGCTCCAGCTCGATGGAACTGGCCGAGGAGCTTTCCCTGCTCACCGCCGAGCTCTCCTACCTGCCCGACCGCCGCCTGGCCTATGAGGGCCTGGCCCGCCGGACCAACCACCCGGGCATCAAGTCGGTGGCCACGGCCATGATCCAGGCCGAGCGCTACGGCACGCCCCTGGGCGCGGCCCTGCGCGTCATGGCCAAGGAAAACCGCGAACTGCGCCTGTCGGCCGCCGAGAAGAAGGCCGCCAGCCTGCCGCCGAAGCTGACCGTGCCGATGATCGTGTTCTTCCTGCCGGTGCTGTTCATCGTCATCCTGGGCCCGGCGATCCTCAAGATCTCCGACCTGATGGCCAAGAAGCCGGTCGGCTGACGCGGCCTCAGAGGTTCCGCAGCAGGAAGTCGGCGCGATCGCGCACCGCGCCGCTGCGGTCGTCCAGCAGAGAACGGGCGATGTCGGCGGCGTCGGGCATTTCAGCGCGCCGGGCGTAAAGGCCATCCACGGCGACCTTGCGGACGAGCGCGAAGCGATCGCGTACGGCCGCGCGGATCAAGGCGTCCACATCGTGGGCTTCCAGCGGACGTTCCTTGGTCAGCATCACGCGTCGCCGTAGGCCGTAGGCCTTGTCGATCCACTTCCAGCCATAGCCGACGGGCCAGCGGGCGCGGCCGAACACCAGGGTCTCCAGCGCCACGGCCCGGACCGCCGGCATGGAGGCGCTCGCGGCGAGGGCCGGCAGGTGAGCGTCCACGGTCGGAAACCGCAGGATCGCTTGCAGGACGGCGCGGCCGGGGCCTGAGGTCATGGCCTCAAGTTCGCCCGCCAGGTGCTGGATCACGTCGGGACGAGCCAGGGCGGCGTCCAGCACGGCGGCCTCGCTCGTCCACCGGCTCCACGAGTGGCGTCGCTGCAGCAGGTAGTGCGCGGCGCTGGCCACGGCCTCGGGCGGGGCCAGGGGCAAAAGGCGCTCGGCGGCGGCCTGGGCCGCCTGACGCACCTCCGGGACCCAGTCGTTGAGTCGGATGGCGATGGCCAGGAATTCGAAGGCCGCCGCCGGCGGACGGTTCAGGCATTGGAGCGCGGTCTGGCGCAGGTAGCCGTTCGGGTCGAATGCTATCAGCCAGGCGATTTCAGGATGCTGGCGCAAGAGGCGTCGGCCGCGGTCGCGCCGGTCGCCTTGGGTGGAGAGGAAATACCAGCTTTGCTTCGCGCCCAGATTGGCGACGTCGTTGGGCGCGGCGGCGCGCAGGATCGCGAGGGCTTCTTCGGCGTTCGCCTGGTCAAAGGCGACGGGAATGGCCTCTTGTAGCGAGGCCTTGTTGGCCGGAGGGTCCAGCAGAGGCCGAGGCGTCGTTTGGACGCCCGGTCCGGCGAGCCTTTCGATCAGGGTTCTTATCCAGCGCATGGCCGCCTCCTTCGGCGGGCAGCCGTGGACGAAAAGGCGCGAGCGCGCAACTTCAAGCTTGGCCTTTCGGCCTTCTCTCCGAAAAGTTGGTCTCGCGCGTCGGCGATCACTCCGCCGCGCGCGTCTCCGCCTCCGCGCGGACGGCGCCGGCCAGGAAGGCCGCGTGGGTCGGCAGCGCGCTCGCCGTGCGGGCGGCGGCGTGGGCCAGGTCGGCCAGCCAGTCGTCGACGCGGGCGTCCGCAACCGCCGCCGTCATCGGGTGGGCGGCGGCCGGCGTCAGGCCCTGGCCCAGCAGCACCTGCACCCAGCTGGTTTCCTTGAAGAGGTCGTCCTCGTGGCTGAACACCCGGCCGGGGCCGGTGAACAGCGACAGGCGGTCGGCCAGGCTGCCTGGGATCTCCATCGCCTTGCGGCTGGCCCAGAACGGCGTGTCGTCGCGCTCGGTGGCCTTGTAGTGCAAGACGAGAAAGTCGCGGATGCGGGCGTATTCGTCGCCGGTCTGGCGGTTGAACTCGGCGATCAGGGCCGGATCGAAGCCCTGGTCGGGGAACAGGGCCAGCAGGCGCGCCAGGCCCGATTGCACCAGATGGATGCTGGTCGATTCCAGCGGCTCCATGAAGCCAGAGGCCAGGCCCAGGGCCACGACGTTGCGGTTCCAGAACGCCTTGCGGCGGCCGGTGACGAAGGTCAGCAGGCGCGGATCGGCCAGCGGTTCGCCCTCCAGATTGTCCATCAGCACCTGGCGGGCCGTCTCCTTGTCGGTCCAGGCGCTGGAGAAGACGTGGCCGTTGCCGGTGCGGTGCTGCAGCGGGATGCGCCACTGCCAGCCGGCGTCGCGGGCCCAGGCGCGGGTGTAGGGAACAGGCGGCGCGTCGTCGCGGCTGGGGACGGCCCAGGCGCTGTCCATCGGCAGCCAGCGCGACCAGTCCTCGTAGCCGGTCTTCAGCGCCTCCTCGATCAGCAGGCCCCGGAAACCCGAGCAGTCGATGAAGAGTTCGCCCTCGACGCGGCGGCCGTCCTTCAGGGTCACGGCCCGCACGAAGCCGCTGTCGGAGTCCTGGTCGACCGCGACCACCCGGCCCTCGACCCGCTGCACGCCCTGGGCCTGCGCATGGGCGCGCAGATGGCGGGCGTAGAGCACCGCGTCGAAGTGGAAGGCCCAGTTCAGCGGCTCGCCGCCCTCGGGAGCGACGCGGCCGAAGCGCCCGGCGCGGGCGGCCAGGGCGTTGGCCGACCAGGCCCAGAAGTCCTCGCCGACGGTTCCGCGCCGGCGGGCGTCCAGCCACCAGTGGTGGAAGGGCGTGGTGCCCAGCGAGCGTCCGACCTGGCCGAAGGCGTGCATGTAGCGGTGGCCGGGGCGCAGCCAGTCGACGAACTCGATGCCCAGCTTGATGGTGCCCTGCGTCGCCCGCAGGAAGGCGTCTTCGTCCAGGCCGATGAAGGCGTTGAAGAACCGCAGCTGCGGGATCGAGGCCTCGCCGACCCCGACCGTGCCGATCTCCTCGGACTCCACCAGCGTGATCGTGGCGGAAGGGCCCAGCGCCCGGGCCAGCAGGGCCGCGCTCATCCAGCCGGCCGTGCCGCCGCCGACGATGACCAGGTTGCGGATCGGTCCTGCGGTCATGGCGTGCTCCTTGGCGCGACCCGCGGCCGCCTTCTTGCGAGGCGGCTGCGCATCGTCGCGGTCTCCTGAAAAAAGAAAACCCCCGTCGGCGCAGGAAGCCGACGGGGGCGCGAGGACGCGGGGGAAGTTCGCGCCTTAGAACTTGTAGGCGACACCGACGAGGTAGGTGCGGCCGTACTCCTGGTAGTCGATGATCTGGCGCTCATCGCCGTTCTGGTAGGTGACGAAGGGCTCGTTGGTCAGGTTGTTGACCTGGGCCGTCAGCGACAGGCCCTTCAGCGGGCCGTTCTCGAACGAGTAGCCGATCTGGCTGTCGAGCACGGTCTCTTCCTTGACCATCCGGTAGGTGCGGCCGTTGCCGAAGCCGGAGACCTCGCCCAGGAACTTCGAGCGGTAGCGCTCGCTGAGACGGGCCGAGAAGCCGCCCTTCTCATAGTAGACGGTCAGGTTGCCGACGGTCTTCGACAGGCCCGGGATCGGGATCGACGGGTCGCTGAGGCTGTACTGGATCTCGCTCTCGGTGCGCGAGGCGCTGAAGATCGCGCCGAAGCCCTCGAGGACGGGGTGGATCAGCGAGCCCGGCATCGAGACCGTGAACTCCAGGCCCTTGATCGAGCCGCCCTGGCCGTTCTGCGGGATGGTGATGTAGCCCTGGCGCAGCACCGGCTCGGGGTTGGCGCCGATCGGGTAGCCGGTGAAGTCGTGCAGGACGCTGGCGTCGTACACGTAGGTCTTCAGGTCCTTGTAGAAGGCGGCCAGCGAGACATAGGCCTGGCGGCCGAAATACTTCTCGTAGGAGACGTCGATGGCGTTGGCGCGCCACGGCTCCAGCTCAGGATTGCCGCCGCTGCCGCTCCAGGGCGAGTTGGCCAGGCTGGTGCTGGTCGCGAGCGCCGAGTTGTAGCTGTAGTTGGTGCTGGCGCGCATCTGGTCCATCCGCGGACGGGCCAGGGTGCGGGCCGCGGCGAAGCGGATCACCTGCTCGTTGGGCAGGCGCAGCTGCAGGTTCACGCTGGGCAGGAAGTCGACATAGCTGGTGCCGCCCGACAGCTGGGTCTGCTGAGTGGCCGTGCCGGTGCCGCTGGCGCCCAGGGCGTTGGAGCTCTGGTCGGTGTTGACCACCTGGAAGCCGAAGTTGCCGGTCAGGGCGTGGCCGCCGACCTCGGTCTCGATGTTGGCCATCAGGTAGCCGACCGTGACCTTCTCCTCGACTTCCCAGCTCTTGACCAGGACGTCGGCGTTCGGGTTGCGGATCTTGGTGTAGGTCCCGTTGTTGAGCAGCGAGAACGGGTCGTAGGCGACGACGCCCGACAGGCCGGCGAAGCCCAGCGAGGTGACGCCCAGGATGGCGCTCGACGGGATCGTGACGCTGGCCGGGGCGCCGACGACGCTCAGGAACCATTCGTCGTTCACGAGGCCCTTGGTGCGTTCGCTGTAGTTGACGCCGAAGGTGATGCTGGACAGGCCGCTGTCGGGGTTCAGGTCGCGCTTGGCCGAGAAGCGGGCAGCCTTCAGCTCGTCCTCGATGGTCGGCATGTTCAGGTAGCCGTCCTGGCCGCCCGTGACGACGTCGCCGCCCCAGCCCTGCGAGCTGGTCAGCTTGGTCACCGCCGGATCGCCGTAGTTCAGGGCGTTCTTGAAGCTCGCGCCGTGGTCGCTCATCGAGAAGCTGACGGTGTCCAGAGCGCCCAGGGTGTTGCGGCCGGTGCCGGCGTAGGTCTCGAGGATCATGTCGGTGCGCTCGACCTTCGACCAGGAGAGGTCGGTGTCGATGGTCCAGCTGTCGCCGACGCTCCAGCGGTTGTTCCAGCCCAGCGACCAGATGTCGGCGTCGCGGTCGTTGCCGTCGTTGCGGATCACCGGCTTGACGTTGGAATAGGTGGCGTTGGTGATCATGCCGCCCGAGGCGGTGGTCCCGCTGATGGCGGGGCCGGGGCGCGTGCCGTTGGCGTCGGTGGCGCCGCCGCCCCAGGCCAGCGGGATCTCCATGCCGCGCACCAGCTGGTGGTTCTCGAACTTCGAATAGAAGACGTCGAGCGTGCTGGTGAAATTGTCGGTCGGGGCGAACTCGACCGTGGCCATCACGCCGTCGCGCTTCAGCTTGCTCGACATGGCGGTGACCCGCGCGCCGCCGAGCACCAGGTTGCCGGCGCCGTCGGTGGGATAGCCCCAGGCGTTGAAGCGCTGGGCCTGGTAGGGCGACTCCATGTGGGCGTAGCCGATGGCGACGCCCAGCTTACCGTCCATGAACTGGTCGATGTAGGAGATGTTGAAGCGGTTGCCGTGGGCCGACGAGCCCGGGTTCAGCGCGCCGATGTCGTTCCACTCGTAGCGGGCGCCGACGGCGAAGGCGCGCTTGCCGAACTTCAGCGGGCGGATGGTGCGCATGTCGGCGGTGCCGGCCAGGCCCTGGCCCAGCAGCGAGGCGTCGGGGGTCTTGTAGATGACCACGCCGCTCAGCAGTTCCGACGGATACTGGTCGAACTCGACGCCGCGGTTGTCGCCGGTCGAGACCTGCTCGCGGCCGTTCAGCAGGGCGGTGGTGAAGTCCGGGGCCAGGCCGCGGATCGAGATCACCTGGCCGCGGCCGTCGAGGCGCTGGGCGGTCAGGCCGGGCAGGCGGGCGATCGACTCGGCGATCGACACGTCGGGCAGCTTGCCGATGTCTTCGGCCGAGACGGCCTCGACGATCGAGGTCGAGTCCTTCTTCAGCGAGATGGCGCCTTCGATCCCGCGGCGGATGCCGGTGACGGTGATCTCCTCGACGGTGTCGGGTTCGGTGGTCTGGGCGGCGGCCGGCGTGGTTTGAGCCTGGGCGGCTCCGGCGGCGATCATCAGCGCCAGCCCCGTTCCGCCCATCAGCGCCGCGCGGCGCAGCTTGAATCGGATGTCCATGATGTTCCCTCCCGCAAGTGGTGTCCGCGCGGTTCCTCCGCGCCGTGTTGCGCAAATTACTGCAAACAGGTGCCGGCTTTTGCAACTGAAAAATGGATGGATTGTCATGTTCGTTGACTGGGAGGTGCGCTTTCCACTGCTTTCACAGGGTTTTTGCGGCTATTTCGCCACAGTGCGACAACCTTGCCGTTCATGCTCGTGAGGCGAATGGATTGACAGCAGGTCAGCGGCTTTGCAAATCTATGCAAAATTGACGTGGCGACCGGGTCGTCGAAGATCGCGACGCTAGGGATGGAGGGCAGGGGGATGGACACCCGCAATCGGTGGGGGCGGCTGGCGGCCGCGCTCGGCTGCGCCAGCCTCGCCGCGAACGCCGTCCCGGCCGTGGCCGCCGAGACCTTCCGCGCCAGGCTCCCGCAGGACGAGGTGATCTACTTCGTGCTGCCCGACCGCTTCGCCAACGGCGATCCGTCCAACGACCGGGGCGGGCTGAAGGGGGCCAATTTGTCTGAAGGCCGCCTGGCGACCGGCTTCGACCCGGCCGACAAGGGCTTCTTCCACGGCGGCGACCTGAAGGGCCTGGCCGGCAAGCTCGACTATATCCAGGGCCTGGGCGCGACCGCGATCTGGCTGGCCCCGATCTTCGCCAACAAGCCGGTGCAGGGCCCCAAGGGTCACGAGAGCGCGGCCTATCACGGCTACTGGATCACCGACTTCACGACGGTGGACCCGCATCTGGGAACCAAGGCCGACTTCAAGGCCCTGGTCGAGGCCGCCCATGCGCGCGGCCTCAAGGTCTATATGGACATCGTCGTCAACCACACGGCCGACGTCATAAAGTTCAAGGAATGCGAAGGCCGCCGCTGCGACTACCGCAGCAAGGCCGACTATCCGGTCAACCGGCGCGGCGGCGTCTCGGGGGCTGCGATCAACGCCGGCTTTTCGGGCGACGCCGACGGCTCGGCCGGGAATTTTGCAAAGCTCACCCGGCCCGACTTTGCCTACACGCCCTACGTTCCGGCGGCCGAGGCCAGGGTCAAGAAGCCCGACTGGCTGAACGACCCGATCTGGTACCATAACCGCGGCGAGAGCGACTTCGTCGGCGAGAGCTCGCTCTATGGTGACTTCGCCGGGCTCGACGATCTCTACACCGAGAACCCGCGCGTGGTGGCCGGCTTCATCGACATCTACGGCGCCTGGATCGACGAGTTCGGCATCGACGGCTTCCGCGTCGATACCGCCCGCCATGTGAATCCGCAATTCTGGCAGGCCTTCGTGCCGGCCATGCAGGCGCGGGCGGCCGCGCGGGGCATCCCCAACTTCCACATCTTCGCCGAGATCGCCGATCCGGATCCGGTGGCCCTGGCGCGTTCGACCGTGGTCGACGGCTTTCCGGCCGCGCTCGACTTCGCCTTCCAGCAGGCGGCCACCGAGACGGTGGCGGGCAAGGCCGGGACCGACCGCTTCGCCCGGCTCTACGCCGCCGACGCGCTCTATCGCGGCGGCGAGGCGGCGGGTCTGCAGATCCCGACCTTCCTGGGCAATCACGACATGGGGCGGTTCGGCCGCCGGCTGGTGGCGGGCAACCCCGGCGCTTCCGACGACGAGCTGCTCAAGCGCGACGTGCTGGCTCACGCCCTGCTGATGTTCCTGCGCGGCGCCCCGACCCTCTACTACGGCGACGAGCAGGGCTTCACCGGCGACGGCGACGACAAGGACGCCCGCGAGGACATGTTCGCCAGCCAGGTCGCCGCCTACAACGACAACCGCCTGATCGGCGGCAAGCCGGGCTCGGCCGACCGCTTCGACACCGGCGCGCCGCTCTATCGCGCCATCGCCGGCATGGCCAAGGCGCGCGCCGCCGACCCCGCCCTGCGCGGCGGCCGGCAGGTCATCCGCGCCGCCGGCGACAAGCCCGGCCTGCTGGCCGTTTCCCGTATCCTCCAGGGTCGTGAGACCCTGGTCCTGTTCAACACCGGCCAGACGCCGGTGGAGGCCCAGGTCGAGGTCGAGACGACCTCGGCCGCGTGGCGCTCGGTCGTCGGCGCCTGCGCGCCGGCGTCCGCCGCCCCGGGCAGCTACCGCGTGACGATCGCGCCGCTCGACTACAAGATCTGCGTCTCGGAGGGCGCGCCCCAGTGACCATCGAAAGCCTGGCGAACCCCGCCGCGTCTCTTGCTTCCGTCCCCGCCGCCGAATGGTGGCGCGGCGCGGTGATCTATCAGGTCTATCCGCGCAGCTACGCCGACTCCAATGACGACGGGGTGGGCGACCTGCCGGGGATCACCGCGCACCTCGAGCATATCGCCTCGCTGGGCGTGGACGCGATCTGGCTGTCGCCGTTCTTCGCCTCGCCGATGAAGGACTTCGGCTACGACGTCTCGGACTATCGCGACGTCGATCCGATCTTCGGAAGCCTGGCCGACTTCGACGCCCTGATCGAAAAGGCCCACAAGCTGGGCGTGAAGATCATCATCGATCTGGTGTTTTCCCACACCAGCGACGAGCACGCCTGGTTCGCCCAGAGCCGCGAAAGTCGAGATAATCCGTATGCGGATTGGTATGTCTGGGCCGACGCCAAGGCCGACGGCTCGCCGCCGTCCAACTGGCAGTCCGTCTTCGGCGGCCCGGCCTGGACCTGGGACGCCCGACGCGGCCAGTACTACATGCACAACTTCCTGGCCTCGCAGCCGCAGCTGAACCTGCACAATCCGAAAGTGCAGGAGGCCCTGCTCGACGTCACCCGCTTCTGGCTGGAGCGCGGGGTCGACGGCTTCCGCTTCGACGCCATCAATTTCTCGATGCACGACCCGGCCCTGCGGGACAATCCGCCTATGCCGCCGGGCGGCAAGCGCACCCGGCCGTTCGACTTCCAGGACAAGGTCCATAACCAGGGCCATCCGGACATCCCGAAGTTCCTGTCCCGCCTGCGCGCCCTGACCGACCAATATGGCGACCGCTTCTCGGTGGCCGAGATCGGCGGCGACCGGGCCGACGAGGAGATGAAGCGGTTCACGGCCGGCGAGGATCACCTCAACAGCGCCTACAGCTTCCTCTACCTCTATGCCGACGAGCTGCGCGACGAGCTGGTGCGCAGCGGCGCCACCGACTGGCCGGGCGCGCAGGGCGAGGGCTGGCCGTCCTGGACCTTCTCCAACCACGACGCCCCGCGGGCGGTGTCGCGCTGGGCGCGGGGCCGCGACCGCAAGGCTTTCGCCGAGATGGCCCTGCTGCTGCTGATGACCCTGCGCGGCAACGTCTTCGTCTATCAGGGCGAGGAGCTGGGCCTGCCCCAGGCCCATGTGCCGTTCGAGCGGCTGGTCGATCCGGAAGCCATCGCCAACTGGCCCCAGACCCTGGGCCGCGACGGCGCCCGCACCCCGATCCCGTGGAAGGCTGGCGCGATCAACGCCGGCTTCTCCACCGTCGAGCCCTGGCTGCCGGTCGATCCGGCGCACCTGCCGCTGTCGGTCGACGCCCAGGAAGCCGACCAAGGCTCGACCCTGCACGTCGCTCGCCGGCTGATCGGCCTGCGCGCCCAGTGGCCGGCCCTGAAGACCGGCGGCATGCATCTGGTCGACACCAACACCCCGCTGCTGGTGTTCGAGCGCGGCGAGGGCGAGGCGGCCCTGCTGTGCGTGTTCAACATCGGCTTCGAGGCCGTGGCCTGGGACCTGCCGGACGGCTGGACGGTGGTCGACAGCGTCAATCTCGGCGCGCCGGGCTCGGTGCCGCCGCTGGGCGGGCTGCTGGCGAAGCGGGGGTGATCTCTCACCCCAATTCTCCCGTCATTCCCGCCCTTGTGGCGGGAACCCCTCTGTCAGCCGCAGGTGCGAGTGAGGCGGACCGCCAGCGGTCCGCTTGCGTTTCCCACGCTAGCGGAACCAGGGGTTCCCGCCACAAGGGCGGGAATGACGGGCTGAAAGGTGAGGGGAAGGGTGGGCAGCAGGAGCGGCTACCCCCCGCAGCTCTCGCGGATGATCAAATCCGTCGGCACGCGCTCGGACCGGCTCGCGCCCTGCCCGCTGGCGTCCAGCAGCTTCGAGACCATCAGCCGCCCCGCCTTGGCCGTGTCCTGCGAGATCGTCGACAGGGCTGGGCGCGAGTAGCGGGCGAAGGGCACGTCGTCGTAGCCGATCACCGAGACGTCGCCGGGCACCGACAGGCCGGCATGCTGCAGGGCGCGGATGGCGCCGAGCGCGATCAGGTCGGAGGCGGCCACGACGCCGTCGAACTTCACGCCGCGCTGGATCAGGCTGTCGATGCTGGCCTCGGCCGACTCGACCTCGAAGTGGGCCGGCACGATCAGGTCGGGATCGACGCCCAGGCCGAACTGCTCGACCGCGTCGAGATAGCCGCGGTGGCGCTGCATGGCTTCCGGCGCCTCGGTGTCGCCCAGGAAGACGATGCGCTTGCGGCCGAGGCGCGCCAGATGCAGCGTCGCGCGCTTGGCGCCGAGGGGATTGTCCGAACCCACCGAGCAGTAGGCCTGGTCGGGCAGCTGCGCGCCCCAGACCACGAAGCGGGCCTCGGTCTCGGCCAGGCGGTTGAAGGCGGTGTGCAGCCAGGACTGGCCCAGGAAGATCACCCCGTCGGCGCGGCTGGTGGTCATGGCCGCCGACAGGTCCTCGAAGCTGCCCGGGGCCACGTGGCTGACCAGGATATCGCAGCCGCGCTCGCGGGCCGCCTCGCCGACGCCGGCGAACAGTTCGAGGAAGAAGGGATCCGAAAGGCGTCCCTCGCGGTGCTGCGGACGCGGCACGACGATGGCGATCGTGCCCTCGGCGCCGATCGGGCCGGCGGGCATGTAGCGGCGGAACGGATAGTCCATCTCGCGCGCCAGCTTCCAGATCAGCTGCTTGGTGCGCTGGTTGACGGCGGGGCTGTCGTTCAGCGCCCGCGAGGCGGTGGAGATCGAGACGCCGGCCATCCTGGCCAGGTCTTCCAGACGCGTCGCCCCCTTGCTCACCGTTCCCCGTCCCCGTGCGTTTTCGCGGCCGCAAATTTTGCCGCAAAAGTTTTCACTGACCTTCTTAACGCATCGCCTGTCGCATTTAGCAAGTGCGGCGGACGGGCGATTTTCGGAGTCCGAGCATGATCCTGCGCCTCCTCGCCACGGCCCTCCTGGCCCTGGCCGCCTCACCCGCCTTGGCGGCGGTCACGGCGACCGCGACCTCGCCCGACAAGGTGCTGAGCGTGTCGGTGACCACCGACAACGACGGCCAGCCGACCTACTCGGTCAGCCGCCTGGGCCGGCCGGTGATCGCCCCGTCGAAGCTGGGTTTCATCCTGGTCGACGCCCCCAAGCTGCAGCGCAATTTCGAGGTCACGGACCAGCAGACCCGCAGCGTCGACGAGACCTGGGACCTGCCCTGGGGCGAGCGCAAGACCGTGCGCAATCGCTTCAACGAACTGCGCGTGACCCTGGTCGAGAAGACCCCGCTGCACCGCCGGCTCGATGTGGTGTTCCGGCTCTATGACGACGGCCTGGGCTTCCGCTACGAGTTTCCCGAGCAGGCCAATCTCAAGACCGCCCGCATCGGCGAGGAGCTGACCGAGTTCAGCCTCGTGGACGAGGCCACCGCCTGGTGGATCCCGGCCTATGAGTGGAACCGCGAGGAATATCTCTACAACAGGACCCCGCTCGAGGAGGTGTCGGTCGCCCAGACGCCGATGACGCTGCGGACCCGGGACGGCCTGCACGTCTCGATTCACGAGGCGGCGCTGGTCGACTACGCCGGCATGAACCTGGCCCGCGCCCAGGACCGCCGGTTCAAGGCCAGCCTGACGCCGGGGGTCAGCGAGGCCAAGGTCGAGCGGACCCTGCCGTTCCCAACCCCCTGGCGCACCCTGCAGATCGCCGACAGCGCCGGCGGCCTGGTCACCTCCAGCCTGATCCTCAATCTCAACGACCCCAACAAGCTGGGCGACGTCTCGTGGATCAAGCCGATGAAATATGTCGGCGTCTGGTGGGAGATGCATCTCGACCACAAGACCTGGGGTTCGGGTCCCAAGCACGGCGCGACCAACGAGAACGTCATGCGCCACATCGATTTCGCCGCCAGGCACGGCCTGGGCGGGGTGCTGGTCGAGGGCTGGAACAAGGGCTGGGACGGCGCCTGGTTCGCCGACGGCTCGGAGTTCAGCTTCACCGAGTCCTATCCAGACTTCGATCTTGCGAAGCTCACCGACTACGCCCGCAAGAAGGGCGTCGTTCTGATCGGCCACCACGAGACGGCCGGCAACACCGTCGTCTACGAGCGCCAGATGGACGGCGCCTTCGACCTCTACAAGTCGGTGGGCGTGCCGGCGGTCAAGACCGGTTACGTGGCCGACGCTGGCGGCGCCCAGGTGCTGGGTCCGGACGGCAAGGTCCACTTCGCCTGGCACGAAAGCCAGGCCCTGGCCGAGCACCACGTGCGGGTGCTGGAAGCCGCCGCCAAGCGCCAGATCGCCATCAACTCGCACGAGCCGATCAAGGACACCGGCCTGCGCCGCACCTATCCCAACTGGATCAGCCGCGAGGGCGCGCGGGGCATGGAGTTCAGCGCCTGGGGCCAGCCGGGCAATCCGCCCGAGCACGAGGCCAACCTGGTCTTCACCCGCCTGCTGGCCGGGCCGATGGACTACACGCCCGGCATCTTCGGCATGAAGACCAAGGCCCCCGACGGCGTGGCCACCACCTGGGCCAAGCAGCTGGCGCTGTACGTCGTCATCTACAGCCCGATCCAGATGGCCGCCGACCTGCTCGAGAACTACGAGGCCAATCCCAAGCCGTTCAAGTTCATCGAGGACGTGCCGGTCGACTGGGCCGACACCAAGGTGGTCAACGGCGAGATCGGCGACTTCGTCACCATCGCCCGCAAGGACCGCAAGAGCGACGACTGGTACCTGGGCGCGGTCAGCGACGAGCAGGGCCGGGTGCTTTCCGCGCCGCTGTCGTTCCTCGATCCGGGCCGCAAGTACCGCGCCGAGATCTATCGCGACGGTGAGGCGGCCGACTGGAAGACCGCCCCGCAGGACATCGTCATCGAGACCCGCGACGTCACGGCGGCCGACGTGCTGACCCTGCGCTTGGCTCCCGGCGGCGGCCAGGCGATCCGGTTCGTGGCGTTGGGGAAGCGCTAAGCGTTTCCCTCCTCCCGTAAAATCCCCGCGAAAGCGGGGACCCAGGCTTTTTCTGAAGTCCTCTGCGCTCGACGATAAAACACCTGGGCCCCCGCTTTCGCGGGGGTTTTACGGGGGAGGATGAGCTTACCCGAACACCAGCGACCGGTGCGCGCCCACCCCCGCCAGCACCCCGTCGGCGGAAGCCAGGGTGGCGTTGTGGTTGGCCCTCGCCGCGTCGCCGGCGGCGAAGACGCCCGGCACGCTGGTGGCCTTCCAGTCGTCGACGGCGATCAGCGGACCCAGCGGGCCGTCCTCGAAGGCGCAGCCCAGGCGCTGCGCCAGCGGGCTGGCCATGCGCACGGTCGGCGAGGCGAAGATGGCCTCGATGGCGACGATCCGGCCGTCGGCCAGGCGGGCGCCGGACAGCGCCGGCTCCTCGCCCAGCAGTTCGACCACCGGAACCTCCTCGATCGCCACGCCGCGCGCGGCCAGCTTCGCCCGGGTGTCGTCGTCGATCGGCAGGCCCTGGCTGAACAGGGTGGTCGGCCCCCAGTCGGGCAGCATCTGGGCCTTGTGGGCGTCCATGGCGCTGCTGGCCAGCACGCCTAGCCTTTGGTCGCGCGCCTCGTAGCCGTGGCAGTAGGGGCAGTGCAGCACGCTGGCGCCCCAACGGGGCTTGAGGCCGGGGATGTCGGGCAGCTGGTCGGCGACGCCGGTGGCCAGCACCAGGCGTTTGCCGCGCACGGTGCGGCCGTCGCTCAGGGCCACGGTGAAAGCCTCGTCTTCGGCGCCGGCGTCGCGCGCCTCGCCCTCGACGAACGACACGGTGGGATAGGCCGACAGCTGGCGGCGGGCCTCGCGCAGGATGTCGAACGGCGCCTTGCCGTCCTGGCCGAGGAAGCCGTGCGAGGCGTCGGCGAAGCGGTTGCGGGGCAGGCCGGCGTCGACCACCAGCACGTCGCGGCGGGCGCGGGCCAGCTGCATGGCGGCGGACAGGCCGGCGAAGCTGCCGCCGACGACGATGACGTCATGACTCATGGTGGGGATCCTTGCAGCCGGCCGCCCGCAGCACGACGCGGCGCGGGCCGATCTCGGCGGCCAGGTCCGCCAGGGTGATGTTCGACAGGCGCTCGTCCAGCAACCGGCGAGCCTCGGACACGGCGTCGTCCAGGGCGGCGTTGACCGCCTGCTCGACGACGCAGCCGGGGCTTTCCTCGGCCTTGCCCAGCGCCAGCACCGGCTCGTCCAGGGCGGCCTGAATGTCGGCCAGGCTGACGGCGTCCAGCGGTTTCAGCAGGGTCCAGCCGCCGCCGTGGCCCTTGGTCGAGCCGACGATGCCGGCCTCGCGCAGGCCGGCGAAGGTGCGGCGGATGACCACCGGATTGGTCGCGGCCCAGCCGGCCAGGACCTCGGACGTCAGGGCCTTGTCGGGCTGTTCGGCCATGTGCAGCAGCACGTGCAGGGCGACGGAGAGGCGGCTGTTTCGTTTCATGTAATTATATATGTTACGTGATTGGGCGAGATGCAAGGGGACTTCTTTTCCGCCCGTCATTCCCGCCCTTGTGGCGGGAATGACGGGAGTTGGGAGTGCAAATTTATGAGAATTATTGCCTTTCGCGCGTGACTTCGGACACCTGAGCGCCAGGTCGTGTTACGCCAACAGCAATCGTTTCTGGGCGATATGTCCTAGAAAGGCAGCGATAATCCCACTTCCTCATTGCATCCCTGTGCACCCCATGCGCAAATGCCCGCCGCAAAGCGCACTGCAAAAACTTGCGCAAACGGCCGGGAAAACCGGCGGCGTCACGGCGGGGAAGCGATGACCAAGGCCAGGCTGAGCCTCTTCCAGATCTGGAACATGTGCTTCGGGTTCTTCGGGATCCAGATCGGCTTTGGCCTGCAGAACGCCAACACCAGCCGCATTTTCCAGACCCTCGGCGTCGAGATCGACCACCTGGCCATCCTGTGGATCGCAGCCCCCGCCACGGGCCTGCTGGTGCAGCCGATCATCGGCTACCTCAGCGACAAGACCTGGGGGAAGCTCGGCCGCCGCCGGCCCTACTTCTTCTGGGGCGCGATCCTGACCACGGCCGCCCTGATCCTGATGCCCAACTCGCCATCCCTGTGGATCGCGGCCTCGGCGCTGTGGATCATGGACGCCTCGATCAACATCACCATGGAGCCGTTCCGGGCCTTCGTCGGCGACAACCTGCCCGACGAGCAGCGCTCGACCGGCTACGCCATGCAGAGCTTCTTCATCGGGATCGGCGCCGTGCTGGCCTCGTGCCTGCCGTGGATCCTGACCAACTGGCTGGACGTCGCCAACACCGCCCCGGCCGGCCAGATCCCGGACTCGGTGCGCATCGCCTTCTACGCCGGCGGCGCGGTGCTGCTGGCTTCGGTGCTGTGGACGGTGTTTTCCACACGCGAATATTCCCCCGAGCAGATGGCCGCCTTCGAGGCCGCCGAAGCCGCCGCCAAGGGCGAGGCGGTGTCGGCGGAAGTCGAGGCCGCCGGCCGCGGCGTCGCCGCCTACCTGACCGGCGGCGTGGCCTGGACGATCGCTGGCCTGGCGGTCGCGGTGGGCGTCTACGCCGCCCGGCTGGAGAAGGAACTCTACGTCCTGGCCGCCCTGATCGCCGGCTTCGGCGTGGCGCAACTGGTCGCCGGCCAGCTGAAGGCGGGCGGGCGCACCCGCAACGGCTTCTCCGAAGTGGTCGAGGACCTCTTCGCCATGCCCTCCACCATGAAGCAGCTGGCCGTCGTGCAGTTCTTTTCGTGGTTCGGCCTGTTCGCCATGTGGATCTACACCACGCCCGGCGTCGCGGCCTTCCACTACGGCGCGACCGACACGGCTTCGGCCGCCTACAACGCCGGCGCCGACTGGGTGGGGGTGCTGTTCGGGGTCTATAACGGCGTGGCGGCCCTGGCGGCCCTGCTGATCCCGGTGATCGCCCGCACGACCAGCCGCCGCGTCGCCCACGCCTTTTGCCTCGTTCTGGGCGGCCTTGGCCTGCTGTCGTTCCTGGTCATCCGTGACCCGAAGCTGCTGATCGTCGGCATGGTCGGGGTCGGCTTCGCCTGGAGCTCGATCCTGTCGGCCCCCTATTCGATCCTGTCGGGCTCGGTGCCGGCGCGGAAGATGGGCGTCTATATGGGCATCTTCAATTTCTTCATCGTCATCCCGCAGCTGCTGGCCGCCACCGTGCTGGGCCTGCTGCTCAAGACCTTCTTCGGCGGCCAGGCGATCTATGCGCTCGTGCTGGGCGCGGTCTCGTTCCTGATCGCCGCCGTCGCCGTCTTCGCCGTCAACGACCCGGGCGAGCCCAAGCGGCTGGCCAAGTCTGCTTCGTGAGGCCCCCCATGCGTACCCTCAAGACCCTGATCCTGGCCGCCTCGGCCCTGACCGCCGCCGTCGCCACGACCGCCTGCGCCGCTGAGCCGGCGACCACCTGGGCCTATTCGGCCAAGACCGCCGTCGGCGCCTCGTACGAGGCCTATGTCGACGGCGCCTACAAGGACGGCGGCCGCACCGGCGCGGTGTCGAAGGTCTGGTTCTCGGTCGCCGACGGCGTGCTGACCGAAACCATGTACGGCCTGATCCACGAGGCCCAGATCAAGCAGATGCGGATCGCCGTGAAGACCGCCGACGGCCTGGCGGTCGAGGGTCGCGACACGACCGCCAAGACTGAATATCTGTATACGGATAAAAAGGGCCGACCGCTGTCGCCGGCCTACAAGATCACCACCACCGACAAGGCCGGCCGCTTCGTCATCGAGAAGCGGATCTTCACCGATCCCGACCGCAACGCCCTGTTCCTGCGGGTGACGGTCAAGGCGCTCAAAGGTCCGGTGACGCCGTTCCTGGTGCTGGAGCCGCACATGGCCAACACCGGCGGGAACGACGTCGGCTCGGCCGGCGCGCAAGGCCTGACGGCCGGCGAGGGCAAGGTCTATCTGACCCTGCGCGGCGACCGCCCCTTCGCCAAGGCCGCCGCCGCCAGGCTGGAGGGCAATGACGCCCTGAAGATCCTCGACGGCGGCGTGCTGGAGGACGCCTCCGAAGCCAAGGGCGCGATCGTCCTGGCCGCCCAGTTGCCGATCCTGGCGGCCGGCGAGGCGACCTACGACTTCGCCATCGGCTTCGGCGTCGATCCGGGCGCCTCCAGCCAGACGGCCATGGCCAGCCTGAAGACCGGCTATGCCGAGGTGCTGGCCCGCTACAACGGCGAGGGCGAGCGGGTCGGCTGGGCCGACTACATCGCCTCGCTCTCGGAACTGCCGCGCGTGGCCGCCCAGTCGGCGGATGGCGGCAAGCTGGCCTATGCCAGCGCCCTGATGCTGAAGGTGCAGGAGGACCGCACCCACGCCGGCGCCCTGATCGCCTCGCTGTCCAACCCGTGGGGCGACACGGTGGACGCCGCCCGGCCCTCGACCGGCTACAAGGCCGTCTGGCCGCGCGACTTCTACCAGTGCGCCATGGCGCTGGCGGCCCTGGGCGACAAGGAAACCCCGCTGGCGGCCTTCCATTACCTGCCCACCGTGCAGGTCGGGCCGAAGACCCCGGGCAACAAGGGCGCGGGCGGCTGGTTCCTGCAGAAGACCGAGGTCGATGGCACGCCCGAATGGGTCGGCGTCCAGCTCGACCAGACGGCCATGCCGATCATGCTGGGCTGGAAGCTGTGGAAGCTGGGCTGGCTGTCGGAAGCCGATCTCAAGGCCTACTACGCCCACATGATCAAGCCGGCCGCCGACTTCCTCGTGGATGGCGGCAAGGTGAACATCGGCTGGAACCACGAGACCATCGTCCCGCCCTTCACCCAGCAGGAGCGCTGGGAGGAGCAGGACGGCCACTCGCCCTCGACCACGGCCGCGGTGATCGCAGGCCTCGTCACCGCCGGCGACATCGCCGACCTGGCGGGCGACAAGGCTTCGGGCGACCGCTATCGGGCCACGGCCGACGCCTATTCGGCCAAGGTCGAGGCGCGGATGTTCACCACCAGCGGCAAGTTCGGCGACGGGTCGTATTTCATGCGCCTGAACAAGAACGAGGATCCCAACGACAAGGCCCCGATTGGCGCCGCCAACGGCCAGATCGCCCCGCCCGAGGACGAGGTCGTGGATGGTGGGTTCCTGGAGCTGGTCCGCTACGGCGTGCGCCGGGCCGACGACAGCCACATCGCCGGCAGCCTGCCGGAGCTGGACGACACGGCGCGGGAAGACCTCTATCGCGTGCGCTACGACTTCAGCTTCCCGGGGGTGAAGGGCGAGTTCCCCGGCTGGCGGCGCTACGATGTCGACGGTTATGGCGAGGACGCCAAGACCGGCGGCAACTACGGCGAGGGCGGCGAAATGAGCCCCGGCCAGCGCGGCCGGGTGTGGCCCATCTTCACCGGTGAGCGCGGCCACTACGAACTCGCCCTGGCGGCCGAGAAGGGCAAGGTCGGCAAGGGCCAGATCGACGCCATCCGCGCCCGCTACGTGAAAGCCATCGAACTCTTCGCCAACGACGGTTTGCTGATCCCCGAACAGGTCTGGGACGGCGTCGGCGCCGACGCCCGCCACCCCTATGTGAAGGGCGAGGGTACGGACTCGGCCACACCGCTGGCCTGGTCGCACGCCGAGTACCTGAAGCTGCTGCGCTCGCTGGCCGACCGCCAGGTCTGGGATCGCTACGAGCCGGTGGCGGCGCGCTACGCGAAGTAGAGGCGTTTCGCCCGGGCGCGGGGTCGTCTACGACTTCGCCCTGGGAGAAACGCCATGACCGGTCAGCCGATCACGCTGAGGCTGCGCATCCAGGACCCGATCCCGGGCGTGGCCTACAGCCTGCAGGACAAGAAGAACCATCCCTTGGGGCCGGCAGTCGCCGGTGACGCGCCGCTGGCCTTCGACGTCTCCGTGCGCGTCGCGCCTGGCCCGCGGTTCCTGGGCGAGTTCGTCCGCAGCGAAGGCCCCAGCCGGCGGTTCGTCTACATCGCCATCGGAACCTCGGCCGGCGATCACGCCTCGCCCTGGAGCCGGCGCGCCAAGATCGACATCCACACCATCCCGGCCGACCTGCTGGCGCGGGCTCTGGAAGGCGTGGTGCTCGAGGTCCTGCTGCCCGGCAAGGCCAAGGACGGCGGCCCGGCCTGCGCCACCGTGGTTCCGCTTGAACCGTGGCGAGTGGCCGACTGACGCTCGTCGGAGCGCGCCGCTTTCATGGAGCGCGGCCAAGCTTCGGCTTGTTCGCCGGACGCGCGTCTGCAAGGCTCCACCCATGACGGTGGAGCCCCGCATCAGCAACCCAGCGGCGATCGAGGCCGAGGACATCCGGCGCATCCTGGCGGTGGGGCGCGAACCCATCGTCCAGTTCTCCACGCCCCCATCAGCCGACATGCTGGAACGGGTGAACGAACTTTGCCGGACTTTCGGCGAGGCGCTGGAGGTGCGGTTCTATACTCACTTCGACAGCGTGTTCGACGCCGACCTCCTGGCTCTCCTGCCGGACGTGCGATGGCTGACGCTGGACTGCCTGAGGCGGATCGACAACGTCGAGCGCGTCGCCGACCTGCCGCGCCTGACCCGCTTCGGGTTCGGGGTGGAGGATTTCGACCGGCCTGATTTCCTGGACCTGCTGCCGCTGGAGCGGCTGACCCACCTGTCCGTGGGTGAAAATATTCGACGCGACTTCGACCTGTCGCCCCTGGCCAGGGCGCAGGCCCTGACGGACCTCCAGATCGTCGGCCATACGCGCGGCATCGAGGCGGTGGCGGGGCAGCAGCAGCTTCGCGCGCTCGACCTCAACAGCATTCCCAAGAAGCAGGACCTGGGCTTCGTGTCGGACGTGGCGAATCTGCGATCGCTGCGGCTGGTCCTCGGCGGTCGTGACGCCATCGACGAGATCCGGCACGAGGGGTTGGAGACGCTGGAGATCATCCGCATGCGCGGGCTGGCCGACCTGGGGAGCCTGACGCGCTTTCCCCGCCTGCGCCGTCTTCACGTCGAGGACCAGATCCGTCTTGCCGCGATCGACCTGGCCGGCCCGCCGCTGGAGGAGGTCTTCGTGCTGAACTGCAAGACGCTCGCGACCCTGACCGGGGTGTCCGAGATCCCGAGCCTGCGGCATCTGCGGGTCTACGGAACCGGGTTGGACCTGAACGAGCTCGCCTGCCGCGACTGGCCGCCCGCCATGGACCTGCTGGCGCTCTATTCGGGCCGGGTGAGGGAAGACGAAAGGATCCGGGCGATCCTGGATGCTCGTGGCTACAGGGAGTTCTCGTAGCCGACCTTGATGCGCCCGAGCTGTCTGTCGCGCCGTGTGGGCTCGACCTTTGATGGCGCCGGCGATAATTTTCTCGCCATGATGTCGCTTCTCGCCGCCCTCGCGCTCGCCGCCGCCCAGCCCGCCGCCCCGGATCCGGCGGCGGCCCAGGCTCTGTGCGAGGAGACCGCCGCAGTACTGGCTGCGCCGCTGTCGGAGCCGGCCGGCGTTCGCTACGCCGCGCGATGGGGGCACTTCCTGCGCGATCCCGCGCCCTATCCTTTCAGGCCCGAGGCGGTGGTCGCGGCGGCGCGGGCCAACTGCGTCGGCTCGGGACCGCGCAGCAGCGACTGGATGTTCCTGCAAGGCGTGCTGCAGTCGTCCGGCCGCGCGGTCGAGGCGCTGCGGCTGGCCGAGGGGCGGGTGCGGGTCGAGCCTTCGGACGACGCCTGGGCCGCCCTGGCGGCCGCGCGCCTGCGCCAGGGCGACGAGGCCGGAGCCCTGGCCGCCTGGCGTTCGCGGCGGAGCGCCGGCGAGAGCGATCCGCGCGCCCTGGCCGAGATCACGTCCCAGCTGCTTCACTTGATGAGCGGCTCGCCCGATCGCAAGCCGAGCCTGGTCTACGCGCAGGCCAATGTGCGCCTGTGGCGGTCGATCCTCGACGCCGGCGGCGGTGAGGCCGACAGGGACCAGTTCGGGCTCGTCTCGGCCCTGCGCGCCGAAGGCGACCTGCTGGAGCTGTCCGGCGACGCACGGTCCGCCGCCGATCGGTTCGGCGAGGCGGTCGCCCTGGTCGAGGCGCGGCTCGCCCAGGCGCCCGACGACTTTTCCAGGCAGGAGCGCAAGGCCGGCCTGATGCGCCTCTACGTGGCGCGCTCGCACGCCCAGGCCGCCGCCGGCGACCAGGCGGGCGTGATCGCCACGGCCCGCAAGGCCGCGAGCCTGGTGGACGGCGAGCGCTTCCTGCTGCCCAACGCCACCGTTCTGGACCAGATCGCCACCGGCCGCTGGGGCGGCGACCTGACCGCCGCGCCGGTGGCCGAGGCCTTCGGCGGTTTCGGCCGCGACCTGCTGAAGGTGGACGCGCCGCGGGAGGCGGTCGGCTTCCTGCGGGCCTCGGACGCCCTCTGGAAAGCCCACGCCAAGGCGCAGGGGCGGGCGAGCGACGGCTCATCGGAGGTCCTGCTGGCCCGCGCCCTGCGGCTGTCGGGCGACGCGCCCGCCGCCCTGGCGACGATCGACCGGGGACTGGCCCTGGCCAGGAAGGCCGGGACCGACGACAGCAGCTGGTATTGGACCGGGGCCGGGCTGGAGCGGGGCGAGGCCCTGCTGGCCCTGGGCCGCGCCCCGCAGGCCTGCGCCGCCTTTCGACAGGCGCGGCCGGCCGTCGTCCACGCGACGCCCGAGCCGCAGATCGCCGAGATGCTGGCGACGCTGGACGTCCGGCTGGCCGACAGGGCCTGCGCGCCGGCCGGAACCTGACGCGGCGCCCGCCTTTCTTCCACCCTCGACTCCGGCTAAGAACGGAGCATGAACGCCGTTGACCCCTACCTGATCCTCGCCCTCGTCTTCCTGGCCGCCGCGGCAGGGGCGGTCGTCTGGGCGCTGATGGCGCAGCGCAAGGCCGCCAGCGCCGAGCAGGAGGCCTGGCG
Organism: Caulobacter sp. GW821-FHT10C03; assembly: GCF_059415485.1. Classification (NCBI taxonomy): domain Bacteria; kingdom Pseudomonadati; phylum Pseudomonadota; class Alphaproteobacteria; order Caulobacterales; family Caulobacteraceae; genus Caulobacter; species Caulobacter sp. GW821-FHT10C03. Next base: position 126,815 of record NZ_JBWKNI010000006.1, read on the forward strand.
GCTGGGCGCCCAGCTGGAGCAGGCGCTGGACCGCCACCGCATGCTGGAGGACCAGTCCAAGACCCAGATCGAGCTGATCCGCGCCCAGGCCGAGAAGAGCGCCCAGGCCGTGGCCGAGCAGCTGATCAAGCGGGCCGACGAGAACGCCAAGAGCCGCGACCAGCTGACCCACGCTCGTCTCGAAGCCCAACTGAAGCCGGTGGCCGAGACCCTGGCCAAGTTCGAGGCCCAGGTCACCGCCGTCGAGAAGTCGCGGGCCGAGGAGAGCGGCGGCCTGAAAGCCCAGATCGCCGCCCTGATGGAGGCCTCGGCCGCCACCCAGACCGAGGCTCGCAAGCTGTCGGCCGCCCTGCGCCGGGGCGCGGGCGTGCAGGGCCGCTGGGGCGAACAGATGCTGCGCAACGTGTTGGAGATGGCCGGCCTCAAGCACGGGGTCGACTTCACCGAGCAGGTGTCGCTGGACGGCGGGCGCGTGCGTCCCGACGTGGTGGTGCGGATGCCGCGCAACGCCGCCTTCGTCATCGACGCCAAGTGCTCGCTGAACGCCTATCTGGAAGCCCAGGACGCGGCCGACGACGTGGCCCGCGAGGCCGCCTATCTGCGCCATGCCGCATCCTTGCGCGAACACATCAAGTCGCTGTCGGCCAAGGCCTATTGGGACGCCCTGGAGGTCTCGCCCGACTTCGTGGCGATGTTCGTGCCCGGCGACGGCATCCTCGCCGCCGCCCTGGAGCGCGCGCCCGAGCTGATGACCGAGGCGATGGAGAAGCGGGTGATCATCGCCACGCCCTCGACCCTGTTCGCGCTGTGCAAGGCCGTGTCCTACGGCTGGCGGGTCGAGGAGCAGGCCAAGAACGCCGTCGAGGTCGCCGCCTTGGGCCGCGAGCTCTACAAGCGCGTCGCCGACATGGGCGGCCACGTGGCCGGGGTGGGCCGCTCGCTGTCGCAGGCGGTGGACAAGTACAACGCCTTCGTCGGCTCGCTGGAGAGCCGGGTGCTGCCCAAGGCCCGCGAGTTCGAGAAGCTGAAGGTCGAGCACGGCGGCAAGGGCATCGAGGAGCTGACGGCCGTCGATACGGCCGTGCGTCCAGTCACCAAGCTCGAAATCGCGGCCCCGGATAGCCAACCGACGGACGAGGTGGGACAATCGCCCGCCTTGACCCTCGGAAACGGGACGCCTACCTGAGTGACGTTATGGCCATCCGTCGCATCCTCACCATCGATAACGCCGCCGATCTGGCGACCCTGAAGAAGATCTCCACCCCCGTGGAGGCCGTCACCGACGACCTGCGCGTGCTGATGGATGACATGCTCGAGACCATGTACGACGCGCCCGGCATCGGCCTGGCCGCCGTGCAGGTCGGCGAGCCCGTGCGCGTGATCGTCATGGACCTGGCCCGCGAGGGCGAGGAGCCGGCCCCGCGCTTCTTCGTCAATCCCGAGCTGTTCGACCCGTCGGAAGAGCTGTTCGCCTACGAGGAAGGCTGCCTGTCGGTGCCGGAATATTACGACGCCGTCGAGCGTCCGGCGAAGATCAAGGTGCGCTACCTGAACTACCAGGGCGAGACGGTGGAAGAAGAGGCCGAGGGCCTGTTCGCCGTCTGCATCCAGCACGAGATGGATCACCTGGAAGGCGTGCTGTTCATCGACCACCTGTCGCGCCTGCGCCGCGACCGCGCCATGGCCAAGGTCAAGAAGGCGCGCCGGGCGGCCTGATCCGCCGACGCTGAGTTTCAATGAAAAGCCCCGGTCCGCAAGGCCGGGGCTTTTTCTTTGGTCCCTCTCCCCTTGCGGGAGAGGGTGGCCTCGCAGCGCGAGGTCGGGTGAGGGGTCTCTCAAACCTGTCCGCCGCGACGGCGGAACGGCTGGGTGGGGCGTTCGACTTCTGAGAGACCCCTCATCCGACGCCTTCGGCGCCACCTTCTCCCGCAAGGGGAGAAGGATCGGGGTTTCCCCGCAGCGCTTCCCGCGCTAACCCGCATCCGCAATGCCTCAGTCCGTCCGCACCGCCTATCGTGAGCGCCTCGCCGCCGGCGAGCTTCGTCCCGACGTCGCCCAGGCCGCCGCCATCGAGGCCCTGGCCCGGCTGGAAGCCGATCTCGACGGGGCCGGCGAGCCCAGCTTCTCGTTCTTCGGCCGCAAGCCCAAGAGCCAGCGCGGCCTCTACATCTGGGGGCCGGTCGGGCGCGGCAAGTCGATGGTCATGGACCTGTTCTTCGGCAGCGCCCCGGTGCACCGCAAGCGCCGCGTTCACTTCCACGTCTTCATGGCCGAGGTGCACGCCCACATCGACGCCTGGCGCAAGGGCGACGCCTCGGAGCGCAAGGCCCGCTTCGGCCGCCACAAGGGCGACGACCCGATCGCGCCGACGGCCGAGCTGATCGCCGACCAGGCCCGGCTGCTGTGCTTCGACGAGCTGCAGGTCACCGACATCGCCGACGCCATGATCCTTGGCCGGCTGTTCGAGGCCCTGTTCGCCGAGGGCGTGACCCTGGTCGCCACCTCCAACCGCCCGCCGGACGACCTCTACAAGGACGGCCTCAACCGCCAGCTCTTCACCCCCTTCATCGCCATGCTGAAGGAGAAGATGGAGGTCGTGGCCGTGCGCGGGCCGGTGGATTTCCGCCTCGACCGCCTGCGGGCCGGCCGCACCTGGCTCTCGCCGGTCGACAAGGCCACCGAGGCCGAGTTCGACACGCTGTGGGCCGACATGCTGGACGGCGCCGAGGAGACTGGCGCGACGCTGGAGGTGATGGGCCGCAAGCTGCGCCTGCCGCGCGCCGCCGGCGGCCTGGTGCGCAGCTCGTTCGCCAGTCTTTGCCAGCAAGCCTTGGGGCCGCAGGACTACCTGGCCCTGGCCGCGCGCTTCCACACCATCTTCCTGGAGGACATCCCCCTCCTGGTTCCGGAAAAGCGCGACGCGGCCAAGCGCTTCAACACCCTGATCGACGCCCTCTACGAGGCCGACGCCAAGCTGGTGGCCCTGGCCGCCGGCGAGCCCGAGGCGCTGTATCCGGCGGGGGACGGGTCGTTCGAGTTCGAGCGCACGGTGTCGCGCCTGCAGGAGATGCGGTCGGCGGACTACGTGGCGCGGGTGCGGGATTGAGCATGAGCGTCAAGGATCGGGTTCGCGTTCGCGAGACCAGGCTGCTGTCGGACAACTGGTACGTCCTGAAGACGACCAGTTTCGATTGGCGGCGGCGCGACGGATCGTGGCAGGCCCAGAGCCGCGAGACCTATGATCGCGGCAACGGCGCGGTGCTGCTGCCCTATAGCCTGGAAAATCGCACGGTGCTGCTGGTCAGGCAGTTCCGCTATCCGGCCTTCGTCAACGGCTACGACGACCTGCTGATCGAGGCGGCCGCGGGGCTGCTCGACGACGCCGACCCCGAGACGCGCATCCGCGCCGAGGTCGAGGAGGAGCTGGGCTATCGTCTCGGCGGCGTCCGCAAGATTTTCGAAGCCTTCATGAGCCCGGGCTCGGTGACCGAGATCCTGCATTTCTTCGTGGCCGAGTATGACGCGGCGATGCGGATCGGCGACGGCGGCGGCCATGCCGACGAGGGCGAGGACATCGAGGTTCTGGAGCCGACCATCGATGCGGCTCTGGCCATGATCGCCGATGGCCGAATCCGCGACGGCAAGACCATCATGCTGTTGCAGTGGGCCGCCCTCAACCTGTTCAAGGCTTAAGACCCGCTGGGCGTCTCCACGGCGGCGAAGAGGGCTCAGAACACCCGGTCCAGCGACACCGTGAACCGGCACGTCAGCCCCGTCTCGGCGTAGTCGATCGCCACCTCGCCGCGCAGTTCGGCGCCGATGCTGCGTTCGATCAGGCGCGAGCCGAAGCCGCGACGGGCCGGCGCGGCCGCCGGCGGGCCGCCGGCTTCGCGCCATTCGAAGCGGAGCGTGCCCGGCGGCTCGACGCTCCAGGCCAGATGCAGCTGGCCGGCCTCGACGCTGAGCGCTCCGTACTTGGCGGCGTTGGTGGCCAGTTCATGGAACACCATGCCCAGCGACAGGGCCACCCGGGCGGGCAGGTTGACGTCCGGTCCGTCCATGACGATGCGGCCGGCGTCGTAGGGCGCCAGTTCCTGGGCCAGGATCGGGCGCAGGCCCGCCCCCGCCCACTGGCTGTCGGTCAGGGCGTTGTGGGTCTGGGACAGGGCCAGCAGCCGCGCCTCGAAGGCCCGCACGAAGGCTTCGGGTTTCTCGACCCCGCGCAGGGTCTGGCGGGCGATGGCCTGGACGGTGGCCAGGGTGTTCTTGACCCGGTGGTTCAACTCGTCGAGCAGCAGGCGCTGCTGTTCGCCGGCCAGCACCTTGTCCGTCACGTCCGAGCCTTCGACCAGCACGCCCGACACCGCGCCGTCGGCCTCGACGATCGGCTGGTAGATGAAATCCAGGAAGCGGTCCTCCAGCGGACCGTCCGGGGTGCGTTGCAGGGCGACCTTGATCTCGCGGCCGACGAACGCCTCACCAGAAGCGCTGACCCGATCGAGCAGGGCGATGAAGCCCTGTTCCACCACCTCGGGCAGGGCCTCGCGCAGCGGCAGGCCGAGCACGTCGCGCCAGCCGATCAGCTGGCTGTAGGCGTTGTTGACCAGGTCGATGCGGTGGTCGGGGCCGCGCAGCACGCCCATGAAGCTGGGCGCCTGCATGAACAGGCGGCGCAGGTCCGCGCTCTGGGCCTCGGCGGCGCCGGCCCGCAGCAGCACGTCGTCCTGCAGCATGATCATCTCGCCGCGCCCGAAGGCCACGTCCTTCAGCCGCTGGATGGCGGTGACGTCCTGGGTGTGCTGGACGATGTAGGCCGTGCGGCCGCCCGGGCCGGGAATCGGCGTGTGGGTGGCGCTCCAGATGCGGTCCTCGAAGCCGCCGCCCAGATGCGCCGGCCGCTCGATGGCGTAGGGGATCAGCGGCAGGTGATCGACCTTGCCGCTGTCGCGGGCGCGGACCAGCGAGTCTTCCACGCGAGCGCGCGACTCGCCCTGGCTGGGGAAGGCCTCGAAGACATGCAGGCCGGCGATGTCGTCCCAGCGGCGGCCCAGGGCGTCGAGATAGGCCTGGTTGGCCGCCACGTACCGCAGGTCGCGATCGAGCATCATGTACGGGGTCGGAAGCCGGTCGAACACGGCCTCGAAATCGATCGGCCCGGTCATCCCCTGGATGTTTCTCCCCATCGGCAGCCAGCCATAACGCAAGCTTGGCTTGAGCGGTTCCTGCATTCACTCGCCAGGCGAATTGAGAACGTATCTCAAGTAATGGCCGTTTCGTTGACACCCCGGCGCTCGCGCTTAAAAGCGTCCCGCAACGCACAAATCCACAGGTTGGACGTAAAAATGACCGAGACCAGCCGGGGGCTCCCAGAGCGTCCGCTGTCGCCGCACCTCCAGGTCTGGCGCTGGCACATCACCATGGCGTGCTCGATCCTGCACCGCGCCAGCCTGTTCGCGCTGTATGTCGGCGTCCTTCTGCTGGCGGGCTGGGCCCTGTCGCTGGCCTCGGGTCCCGACCACTACGCCTGCTACACCGGCCTGCTGGGCTCGCTGCTCGGCAAGCTGCTGCTGTTCGGCATCACCGTCGCGGTCTTCTACAACGTCGGCTACATCGTCCGTCAGAGCTTCTGGGACCTGGGCAAGGGCTTCAATCCCAAGACCGCCGACATGACCGGCCTGGCCGTGATCGCCTTCGCGATCGTCGCCGCCGCCGTCACCTGGATCATCGCCGCCGCGACCGGAGCGATCTGACCATGAGCACCTCCAACAGCCCCTTCCGCACCCCGCTGTCGCGCGCCCGCGGCCTGGGCGCCGCCCACCACGGCGTGAGCCACTTCATCTCCGAGCGCATCTCGGGCCTCGCCCTCGTGCCGCTGTTCATCTGGGGCGCCTTCGCGGGCATCCGCCTGGCCGGCGCCGACTTCGACACCGTCGCGGCCTGGGTGGCGATCCCGCTGAACGCCGTCCTGCTGTCGCTGCTCTTCGTGGCCCTGCTGGTCCACCTGAAGAACGCCATCCAACTGGTCATCGAAGACTATGTCGAAGCCTTCGCCCCCAAGGCGGCGCTGGTCATCGGCAACCTCTTCGTCTGCATTCTCGCCGGCGCCGTGGGGATCGTCTCGATCCTGAAGATCGCCTTCACCGGAGCCCTTTGATGTCGGCCTACACGTTCATCGACCACAAGTTCGACGTCGTCGTCGTGGGCGCCGGCGGCTCGGGCCTCCGCGCCGCGCTCGGCGCCGCGCAAGCCGGTCTCAAGACCGCCTGTATCACCAAGGTCTTCCCGACCCGCAGCCACACCGTGGCGGCCCAGGGCGGCATCTCGGCCTCGCTCGGCAACATGGGCCAGGACGACTGGCGCTGGCACATGTTCGACACCGTCAAGGGTTCGGACTGGCTGGGCGACCAGGACGCCATCGAGTACCTGACCCGCAACGCTCCGGCGGCGGTCTATGAGCTCGAGCACTGGGGCGTGCCGTTCTCGCGCACGGCCGAGGGCAAGATCTACCAGCGCGCCTTCGGCGGCATGACCAAGAACTTCGGCGAAGGCCCGATCCAGCGCACCTGCGCGGCGGCCGACCGCACCGGTCACGCCATGCTGCACACGATGTACGGCCAGTCGCTGGCCCACGACACCGAGTTCTTCATCGAGTACTTCGCCCTCGACCTGATCATGGAAGACGGCGCCTGCCGCGGCGTGACCGCGTGGAAGCTCGACGACGGCACCCTGCACCGCTTCCAGGCCCAGACCGTGATCCTGGCCACCGGCGGCTACGGCCGGGCCTACTTCTCGGCCACCTCGGCCCACACCTGCACGGGCGACGGCAACGCCATGGCGCTGCGCGCCGGCCTGCCGCTGCAGGACATGGAATTCGTGCAGTTCCACCCCACCGGCATCTACGGCGCCGGCTGCCTGATCACCGAAGGCGCCCGCGGCGAAGGCGGCTACCTGACCAACTCGGAAGGCGAGCGCTTCATGGAGCGCTACGCCCCGTCGGTTAAGGACCTGGCGCCCCGCGACATGGTCAGCCGCGCGATGACCATCGAGATCCGCGAAGGCCGCGGCGTGGGCCCCAACAAGGACCACATCTTCCTGCACCTCGACCACCTGGATCCGAAGATCCTGGCCGAGCGCCTGCCGGGCATCTCGGAAACCGCCAAGGTGTTCGCCGGCGTCGACGTGACCAAGGCCCCGATCCCGGTGCTGCCGACCGTCCACTACAACATGGGCGGCATCCCGACGAACTACCACGGCGAAGTGGTCACCAAGGCCGGCGACAACCCCGACCAGGTGATCCCGGGCCTGATGGCCGTGGGCGAAGCCGCCTGCGTGTCGGTGCACGGCGCCAACCGCCTGGGTTCGAACTCGCTGATCGATCTGGTCGTGTTCGGCCGCGCGGCCGGCCTGCGCTGCGCCGAGACCCTGACCCCCGGCGCCAAGCAGCCGGAACTGAAGGCCTCGCACACCGAGGCGCACGTCGCGCGCTTCGACCGCATCCGCAACGCCAACGGCTCGACCCCGACCGCCGAACTGCGCCTCGAAATGCAGAAGGCGATGCAGGAAGACGCCGCCGTGTTCCGCACCGGCGAGAGCCTGGACAGCGGCGTGGCCCGCCTGCAGGCCGTCTGGGACAAGAAGAACGACGTCAAGGTCTCCGACCGCGGCCTGGTGTGGAACACCGACCTGATGGAGACCCTGGAGTTCGACAACCTCATCGGCCAGGCGGTCGTGACGGTGAACGGCGCGGCCAACCGCACCGAGAGCCGCGGCGCCCACGCCCGCGAGGACTACTCCGACCGCAACGACACCGAGTGGATGAAGCACACCCTGGCCTGGCTCGACAACGAGACCGGCAAGGTGAAGATCGATTTCCGTCCGGTGCACAACTACACGATGTCGACCGACATCGACTACATCCCGCCGAAGCAACGGGTTTACTAGGGGAACGCAGATGGTCCAGCTCTCTCTTCCCAAGAACTCCCGCGTTCAGAGCGGCAAGCACTGGCCGGCCCCGGCCGGCGCCAAGACCGTGCGCTCGTTCAAGATCTACCGCTACGATCCCGAAACCGGGATGAACCCGCGGTGGGACACCTACGACGTCGACGTCGAGGCCTGCGGCCCGATGGTCCTGGACGCGCTGCTCTACATCAAGAACACCATCGACCCGACCCTGGCCTTCCGCCGGTCGTGCCGCGAGGGTGTCTGCGGCTCGTGCGCGATGAACATCGGCGGCCGCAACACCCTGGCCTGCACCCACGGCCATGGCGAGGTGCCCGGCAAGGCCGTGCAGATCAGCCCGCTGCCGCACGTGCCGGTGGTCAAGGACCTGATCCCCGACCTGACGCTGTTCTACGCCCAGTACGCGTCGGTCGAGCCGTGGCTGCACACCACGACCCCCGAGCCGCAGAAGGAATGGCGCCAGTCGCCGGAAGATCGCGAAAAGCTCGACGGCCTCTACGAGTGCATCCTCTGCGCCTGCTGCTCGACCTCGTGCCCGAGCTACTGGTGGAACGGCGAGAAGTACCTGGGCCCCGCGGCCCTGCTGCACGCCTACCGCTGGCTGATCGACAGCCGCGATGAAGCGACCGGCGACCGCCTCGACGACCTCGAGGACCCGTTCAAGCTCTATCGCTGCCACACGATCATGAACTGCGCCCAGGTCTGCCCGAAGGGTCTGAACCCGGCCAAGGCCATCGCCTCGATCAAGAAGATGCTGGTGGAGCGCGTGGTCTGACGACCGCCCGTTCGCCGATATCCTCGACGGTTTGGAAGCCTCGCCGCTCAGCGGCGGGGCTTTCGCATGCCGGCCGTCCTGTTCGCCTGCCGCAGTTTCCGGACGCCGCTCTTCACGTCGGGCTCGGTGCTGTCTATGGCTGGAGGCGGATGAACCCTCGGCTCGGCTTGCAAAAGATGACGGGGTCGTCAATTTTGTCGTGGAGGCAGACGCGTTGAGTGAAGCGGTCGTGAGCGATCCTAAAGCCAAGGTGGTGATTGTCGGCGCGGGTCATGCCGGCGGCTCGGCGGCGGCCTTCCTGCGTCAGTACGGGCACGAAGGCCCGATCGTGCTGATCGGCGAAGAGCCGCTGCTGCCCTATCAGCGCCCGCCGCTGTCCAAGGCCTGGCTGAAGGGCGAGGCCGACGCCGACTCCCTCGCGCTGAAACCCCAGGAATGGTACGCCGAGGCCAATGTCGCCCTGCGCCTGCAAGGCGTGGCGACCAGCCTCAACCGCGGCGCCCGCACCGTGACCCTCGCCTCGGGCGAGGTGATCTCCTACGACTTTCTGATCCTCGCCACCGGCGCCCGCGCCCGCGCGCTGCCGATCCCCGGGGCCGATCTTTCCGGCGTCCTGGCCCTGCGCACGGCGGCCGACGCCGAGGCGCTGAAGGCGGCCCTCGGTCCAGGCAAGCGCCTGGCCGTGGTCGGCGGCGGCTATGTCGGGCTGGAGGCGGCGGCCTCGGCCCGCGCCCTGGGCGCCGCAGCCACCGTCATCGAGCGCGAGAGCCGGGTGCTGGCCCGCGTGGCCTGCGAGACCCTGTCGACCTTCTTCCAGGACTATCACGGCGCCCGTGGCGTCACGTTCGAGCTGAACGCCAATGTCGAGGCGTTTGAAGGCGAGGGCGGCCGGGTGACCGGGGTGCGCCTGAAGGGCGGCGAGGTCGTGGCCTGCGACGCGGCCCTGGTGGGCGTCGGCGCCCATCCGAACGTCGAGCTGGCCCAGGACGCCGGCCTGGAGTGCACGGGCGGCATCGTCGTCGACCTCGAAGCCCGCACCAGCGACCCGCGCGTCTTCGCCATCGGCGACGTCGCCCACCGGCCGCTGCCGATCTATGAGCGCCAGTTCCGCCTCGAGAGCGTGCCCAACGCCCTGGAGCAGGCCAAGCAGGCCGCCGCCGCCATCGTCGGTCGGTCGGGGCCGCCGCCCGAGCTGCCGTGGTTCTGGTCCGACCAGTACGACCTCAAGCTCCAGATCGCCGGCCTGCCGTTCGACGCCGACAGCACGATCGTGCGCGGCGACGTGGCGGCGGCCAAGTTCGCCGTCTTCCACCTCAAGGGCGACCTCGTCCAGGCCGTGGAAGCCGTCAACGCCCCGCCGGAGTTCATGGCGGGCAAACAATTGATCGCCAAGCGAACGCCCGTGTCTAAGACAAAGCTGGCGGATCCGGCGATATCCATGAAGGAAGTGGCGGCCTGAAAGCCGCCCTCTAGCTACGCAGGGGAACCATGGCGAAGATCACCTACATCGAATTCGACGGCACCGAGCACGTCCTCGACGTCAAGCCGGGCCTGACGGTCATGGAAGCGGCGGTGAAGAACAACCTGCCGGGCATCGACGCCGACTGCGGCGGCGCCTGCGCCTGCGCCACCTGCCACGTCTATGTGGACGACGCCTGGGCCGACAAGACCGGCGAAAAGTCGGCCATGGAGGAGTCGATGCTCGACTTCGCCGAGAACGTCGAGCCCAACAGCCGCCTGTCCTGCCAGATCAAGGTCAGCGACGCCCTCGACGGCCTGGTCGTGCGCCTGCCGGAAAGCCAGCACTGAGGGCGATCGCGCCCCGATTGCGGTCCTGCGCCCGATCCGTGTAGGGTCGGGCCATGGCTCAAGCTGACCGTCCGCCCCTGGATCACGTGTTCGCCGGACTGCTGAACGGCGTGGCGATGTCGTCGATCGGCGTCGCCGTGCCGGCGTTCTTCGCCTGGGGCGCGATCACCCACTACGACGGGCATGTCCCGTCGTTTCGGGTCGGCGACCTGCTGGCCGAACCTTTCGACACGATCATCGCGACGGTGCTGCTGCTGGCGAGCGTTCGCGCCCTGATCTTCGGCGTCGGCCTGATCGCGCGGAACGTCGCGCTGCTGCGCGCGCGCCGCGCGCCGTAGGGGCGCGAGCGCCCCTAGTTATAGACCGCCTGATAGGTCACGCCCTGGGCGTCGCGGCCCAGCGGCACCAGGAACATGTCCACCTCGCCCTGCACGGCGTTGCGCACCCGGTAGACGGCCTGGGGCAGCACGTGCTGCACGTTCGACTTGAACACCAGGCTGAACGGCGCGCGCTGCGAATTGGGATCGTGGGCCTTCAGCGGCTGGATGTCGATCAGGGTCAGGTGCATCGACCCGCCGGCGACCAGCAGTTCGTAGGTCGTGTTGGCCTGAGCGCCGAAGCTCTGCATCTGAAGCAACTGCATGGTGGTCCTTCCCCCTCTACCAGCGGCGCGGCGTCGACCGTCCAGCGCGCATCCGGAACAGGGCTGCACTTTGGCGCGCGGCCGCGAACCGCGCAACCGCCGAGCTTTGTGCAAATGCGCACGGCAGCCCAAAGCGCTCCGGGCGAAGCCGGTATTGGAACCTGGAAAAGGGAGAAAGTGGTGCCGCCTAGGTGACTCGAACACCTGACCTACGCATTACGAATGCGCCGCTCTACCGGCTGAGCTAAGGCGGCCCACGGCCCGTCTGGCGAGATTCGCCGGGCGGAGGGAGCGCCTATTTAGCGGGGCGCGGGCCGCTTGCCAAGCGTCGGCGTGCGTTCGTGTTGCGACGGGGCGCCGGAGCCGGTCCTGGGGCGTCCGGCGAGGGCGGATCGTCGAGCCCGCCGGCGTCGTCCAGGCCTGGGTGGTCAAGGAACGGGATCAGGGCGCCGCCGGTCTCGGCCGCGTGCACGAAGGCGGTGGATTCGGCGTAGGCCGACTGTCCGTAGGCCGAGGGCAGCTCGGGCAGGTCGCTCATCGTGCGCTCGCGGCGCTCGAATCGCGGATGCACCAGTTCGCCGGTCTCGGCGTAGCTGGCGGCCAGGCGGGCCCAGTCCTCGCGGCCGTAGGCGAAGGCCTGGCCCTCGGGGTCGAGGTCGCTCCAGTCGGGCTCCTGGGGGGCGGCGACGCCCCGGGCGACCCAGGCGCGGGCCTCGTCGGGCTCGCCGTTGGCGAAAGCCACCCGGGCCATCAGCCCGGCCAGGCGGGCGGTCGGGACGGGCTCTTCCGGCAGCAGGCGGGCGGCGGCGCTGGCGGCGGCCGGATCGCCGGCGATCAGGGCGCTCTCGACCTTGAGGATGCGGCTTTCGCGGGCCTCGGGCTTCAGCTGAGCCAGGGCGGCCAGGCGCGCGGCGCGGGCCTTGGGGGTCTCGCTGGTCTTCAGGTCGCGATAGGCCAGCCACAGGGCCGGGTGGGGCGCGCCCTTCCAGGCGGCCTCGATCAGGGTTCCGGCCTTGGCGGCCTTGCCGTCGGCGGCCAGCAGGCGGGCGGCCATGACCACGCCGGGGGCGAAGTCGGGCTTCAGCTTCACCGACTGCAGGGCGAAGTCGAGGGCCTGCGACAGGCTCTTGGGTTCGTCGGACTCTTCGAGACTCGCCGCGGAAGCGGCAAGGAGCGCGGCGCGGGCCCGCTCGGCGACGGCCGGCGAGACGATCTTGCGCTCCTGGCCGCCTTGGACCAGTTGCAGAGCCGCCGCCCAGTCGCCGGCTTCGAGCTTGGCCTCCAGCAGGGCGCGCCAGGCCCACAGGGCCGAACGGGCCAGGCCATAGGCGGTCTCGGCGTGGCGCAGGGCCAGTTGGCGGTCGCCTTCGGCCAAGGCCAGCTGCATCAGGCCGCGCAGGCCGGCCAGCCGCATCTCGGGAAAGCCCAGCATGGCGTTCCAGGCCTGGCGGGCGGCGACATTGTCGCCCGCGGCTTCGGCCGCCTGGGCGGCCAGCACGCGGACCAGGGCCGGGGCGTCGTCATTGAGGTCGGCGGCCTTCTGGGCCAGGCGGCGGGCCTCGGAGCCGTCGCCGGCCGCTACGGCGAGGAAGCCGCGCGACAGGGCCTCGGTCGCCTGCTTGCGGCGGGCCTCGGCGCGCGCGCGCGCGGCGCGCGCGGGGGCCTCGATGATCCACAGCAGGCCGCGCCACAGGGCGGCGGCGACCAGGGCCAGCAGCAGGGTCAGCAGGGCGGCGGCGGCGGCCGTCATCTCGACCCGCCAGCCCAGCCACTCTAGGCTGGCCGCGCCCGGTTCGCCGGTCAGCGAGACCACGACCACGGCGACGACGGCGATGACGACCAGGGCGAAGAGGGCGCGGATCATTGAGCGCCCCCGGCGAGACGGGCGTCGGCCTGGCTGCGCTGCACCTGGACGAGGCCGGCCAGGGCCTGCTGGCGGACCGAGGCGACCAGGCGGCCGATCTCGGCCCGGCGCTCGGCTTCGGCCCGCCAGGCGGCGAGGGCGGGGCGGGCGCTGGCCGGCAGGGCGTCGAGCAGGCGCAGGGCGCCGCCGACGTCGCCGGCGTCGAGCCTGGCCTGGGCGCGGGCCAGCAGGGCGTCGGGACCGCTGCCGGTCGTCGAGCCGACCTGGCGGATGGTGACGACGCGGGAAAGGGCGTGGCCCAGGCGGGCGAGGGCGCCGGCGTCGGGGCCGGGATCGTGGGCGGCGACCGAGACGCTGCCGGCCAGGTCGTCGAAGCTGGCGGCCAGGCCCGCCACGGTCGGCGCGCCGGCCCTAGCCAGGCGTTCGAGGGCGCGGACCTCCGACGACATCGGCAGCACCCGCTCCAGGCTCGCCACGGCGTCGGCGAAGGGCTCGCTGCCCTGCGCGGCCTCGGCCAGGCTGGCGGCGGCCAGGGCGCCGGCGGCGGCGTCGAGGGTGCGCTGCTGGCCCGATTCGAGCAGGGCGATGCGACCCTCCAGCCGGCCGATCTCGGGCGAGGGGGAGGGCGCCTCAGGCGGGGTCGCGACGACGGGCGCCGACGAGGACGCCGCAGCGAAGCCGCCGGCGACGGGCGCGGGGGCGGCGGGCGCTTCCGGGGCCGCGCCGCGCTTGGAAAACCAGGTCGGGCCGTAATGGGCGATGGCCGCGCCGGCTCCGACGCAGATCACGCACAGCCCGATCATCACCCAGAACATGGGGCCGAGCAGGGGCTTCCTGGCGTAGAGGGCCGGGTCGCTGGGGGCGGCGATTTCGGTGGGATCGGGGGCGGCGCTCATGGTCCATTCGTGCCCCACGCGCGGTTTGCGTGCAACTTCGCCTTAAGGGACGAGCAGGTCGAACAACGCTGTTTCGCGGGGGCGCGGCGCGGCGGCCACAGCGCCCAGCCGTCCGTCGGCGACAAGGCCGGCCAGCGCCGCGGCCACGGCGGGCGACAGGCACAGCGCGCGCAGGGCCGGGGCGGGGCGGGCTTCCAGCACCGCCGCCAGGGCCCGCGCGGCCTTGGGCGAATGGAGCAGCACGGCGGCCAGGTCGTCGAGGGCGTCCAGCGTCGCGGCGTTCGGGGCGCGCTCGACCGTCTCGTAGACGGCGACCGATCGCGCCTCGATCCCGGCGCGGACCAGGGGCGAGACGAGGTCGCCGGCCGGTTCGGCGGCGGCGGGATGCAGCACGGCGCCGGCCGGGCGGCGCTCGGCGATCAGGGCGGCGAGGTCGGCGACGTCGCCCTGGGCCGATTCGATGCGGGTGAAGCCGGCCTCGGCGGCGACCTCGGCCGTGGCCTCGCCGACCGCGAACACCGGCAGGCCCCGCTCTCCGCTGGCGCGGGCGAAGGCGGCGACGCCGTTGCGGCTGGTGAAGGCCAGGGCGCCGACGCCCGCGAGATCGGCCGTCCACGGCAGGTCGCGGACCTCCAGCAGCGGTTCGATCAAGGGTTCGAAGCCCAGGGCCGAAAGGCGCGCGGCGGTGGCCTCGGCGCCGGGGCGGGCGCGGGTGATCCAGACGCGGGGCGCGCCCGTCGTCATTCGCTCGGCGCGATGATGGCGTCGCCGCCCTCGGCCTTGACGACCGCGCCCAGCTCCAGGCCTAGCGCCCGGGCCTGGCCCTCGTCGTCGGCGCCGGCGAGCGTGATTTCGCCCTCGTGGCGGATGCGGATCACGCCGTCGGGGCTGAGGGCCTCGACGATCAGGTGGAGCTTGGCCCCATCCAGGCGGGCGTGAGCGCCGACGGCCGTGCGGCACGAGCCTTCCAGGGCGTAGAGCGCGCCGCGCTCGGCGGCGACGGCCAGGGTGGTGGCGCGGCAGGCGATGGCCTGCAGCCAGGGCAGGCCGGCGTCTTCGGCCCGGCTCTCGATGGCCAGGGCGCCCTGGCCGGGGGCGGGAGGCGCGGCGACCGGGTCGAGCCAGCTCTGCGGGATGTGGCCCAGGCCCAGGCGGTTCAGACCCGACTGGGCCAGCAGGATGGCGTCGGCCTCGCCGCGCTCCAGCTTGGCCAGGCGGGTGTCGACATTGCCGCGCAGCATGACGATGTCGAGGTCGGGCCGCACGTGCAGGGCCTGGGCCTGGCGACGCAAGCTGGCGGTGCCCAGGCGCGCGCCGTGGGGAAGGTCTTCCAGCCGCTGGGCCTTGTGGCTGATGAAGGCGTCGCGGACGTCTTCCCGTTCCGGCGTCGCGGCCAGCACGAGGCCCGGCGGCAGCACGGCCGGCATGTCCTTCAGCGAATGCACCGCGCAGTCGATGCGGCCGTCGAGCAGGGCCTCCTCGATCTCCTTGGTGAACAGGCCCTTGCCGCCGATCTCCATCAGCCGGCGGTCCTGGATGCGGTCGCCGCTGGTGACGATCGGGATCAGCTGGGCGTAGGTGGCGATCTCTTCCGGACCGGCGGCGTCGGGGGCGCCGAGGGCTCGGGCGATCCGCGCCTGCATGTGGCCGGACTGGGCCAGCGACAGCTTGGAGCCGCGCGCGCCGATGCGGATGGGTTGCCGGGACACGGTCTGGACGTTACCTGCTGAGCGAAACAACTGCCTTCGCTGCTACAGGAGCGGCGGGAACCCCGCAACCGAATGACAACCCTTACGAACTCGGGCCTGGACAAGGGTCTCACCATCCTCGGGCTGGAGACCAGCTGCGACGAGACCGCCGCGTCCGTCGTGCGCCGGGACGCCGACGGCCGCGTGGAGGTGCTGTCCTCGATCGTCGGCACCCAGTTCGAGCAGCACGCCCCGTTCGGCGGGGTGGTGCCCGAGATCGCCGCCCGCGCCCATGTGGAAGTCATCGACAGCGTCGCGGCCGAAGCGATGCGCGCGGCCGGGATCGGCTACGACGCCCTGGACGGTGTGGCGGCCACGGCCGGTCCCGGCCTCGTGGGCGGGGTGATGGTCGGCCTGGCCTTCGGCAAGGCGGTGGCCCTGGCCCGCGACCTGCCGCTGGTGGCGGTCAATCATCTGGAGGGTCACGCGGTCTCTGCCCGGCTGGGCGCGGAGGTGGCCTATCCGTTCCTGCTGCTGCTGGTCTCCGGCGGGCACTGCCAGCTGCTGGAGGTCGGCGGCGTCGGCGCCTGCAAGCGCCTGGGCACCACCATCGACGACGCGGCCGGCGAGGCCTTCGACAAGATCGCCAAGAGCCTGGGTCTGCCCTATCCGGGCGGTCCGGCCCTGGAGAAGCTGGCCAAGACCGGTGACGCCAGCAAGTACGAGCTGCCGCGCGCTCTGCTGGGCCGCAAGGACTGCGACTTCTCGTTCTCGGGCCTGAAGACCGCCGCCGCCCGCATCGCCGTGACCCTGACCACCGACAAGGAACGCGCCGACCTGGCGGCCGCCGTGCAGTTCGCCATCGCCCGCCAGCTTTCCGAACGCACCGACCGGGCCATGAAGCTCTATGCCGAAGGTCACGCGGCCGGCGAGCGCCGCTTCGTCGTGGCCGGCGGGGTGGCCGCCAACGGCGCGGTCCGCGCGGCCCTGCTGAAGGTCTGCGAGGACAACGGCTTTACGTTCGATGCCCCGCCGCTGGCCTATTGCACCGACAACGCCGCCATGATCGCCCTGGCCGGGGCCGAGCGTCTGGCGGCCGGCATTTCCGATGATCTGGACGCCGTCGCGCGTCCTCGCTGGCCCCTCGACGAGGCGGCGGCGTTATCCAATCCGAGCAACAGTTTCGGTCGAAAGGGAGCCAAGGCATGAGCTTCAAGCAGGCGGGCGTCGTCGGCGCCGGGGCGTGGGGCACGGCCCTGGCCCAGGTCGCGGCGCGCGCCGGCCTTCAAGTCACGTTGCAGGCCCGCGAGCCGGAGGTCGTCGCCTCGATCGCCGACAAGCGCGAGAACACGATGTTCCTGGCGGGCGTCGCGCTGGAGCCGGCGATCACCGCCGTTTCCGACATGGCCGCCCTGGCCGAGTGCGACCTGATCCTGGCCGTGCCGCCGGCTCAGCACCTGCGCTCGGCCATGGCCGCCCTGAAGCCGCACCTGAAGCCGGGCGTTCCGGTGGTGCTGTGCTCCAAGGGCGTCGAGCAGGGCTCGCTGAAGCTGATGACCGACGTGGCGGCCGAGACCCTGCCGGGCGTGGCCATCGCCGTGCTGTCGGGTCCCAGCTTCGCCGGCGAGGTCGCGCGCGGCCTGCCCGCCGCCGCCACCCTGGCCTGCGAGGACGAGGCCCTGGGCAAGGCGATCGTCGAGGCCATCGCCATCCCGACCTTCCGCCCCTACTGGGCCGCCGACGTGATCGGGGCCGAGGCCGGCGGGGCGGTGAAGAACGTCCTAGCCATCGCCTGCGGCATCTCCGAGGGCAAGGGCCTGGGCCGCAACGCCCACGCCGCCCTGATCACCCGCGGCTTCGCCGAGCTCACCCGCCTGGCCCTGGCCCTGGGCGGCAAGGCCGAGACCGTCGCCGGCCTCTGCGGCCTGGGCGACCTGGTGCTCACCTGCTCGTCCAGCCAGTCGCGCAACATGACGGTGGGCCTTGCGCTGGGCCAGGGCCAGACCCTGGAACAGGCCCTGGCCGGCAAGGTCAGCGTCGCCGAAGGCGTCGCCTCGGCCCCGGCCGTCCGCGCCCTGGCTCAAAAACTCGGCGTCGAGACCCCGATCTGCGAAGCCGTCGCCGCCATCCTGGCCGGCGAGGTCGATGTCGACAGCGCCATCCTCGGCCTGCTCTCCCGCCCGCTGAAGGCGGAGGGGTAAGGGTGACAAGATCCTCCCCCTCTGGGGGAGGTGGCGCGTAGCGCCGGAGGGGGGGGCGGTTTCAGCTTTCGAGGCGCTGGCCGTCTCATCAGCCACACCCCCCTCCGTCGGCTTCGCCGACACCTCCCCCAGAGGGGGAGGATCCTTTAGGACGGCCTCGCTCACTGACTTCAACAAGGAACCGCCCATGCCGCTCTACGCCATCGTCTGCAAGGACAAGCCCGGCGCTCTCGAGACCCGCCTGGCCGTGCGCCCCAAGCACCTGGACTACCTGAACGCCTCGACGGGTCTGAAGGCCGCCGGGGCCCTGCTGGACGACGACGGCAATCCGATCGGCTCGATCATCGTCGTCGAGGTCGAGGACAAGGCCGCCGCCCAGGCCCAGGCCGACAACGACCCGTTCACCGCCGCCGGCGTGTTCGAGAGCGTCGAGGTCCGCCCCTGGCGCCTTGCCATCGGTTCGTTCTGATCCCCCGACCCTGAACGATGAGCGACAACCCCGCCCGCCCAGCGCCCGGCCAGGCGATCTGCGCCCTGGCCGACATCCCCGAGCCGGGCGCGGCGGGCTTTCGCTATCGCGAGGGCGAGGCGATGTTCGCCGGCTTCGTCGTCCGCAAGGACGGCGGGGTCTTCGCCTATGTCGACAGCTGCCCGCACGCCGGCTGGCCGCTGGCCGGGATCAGCGGCCGGTTCCTGACCCGCGAGAACGACCTGATCCTGTGCGGCGGCCACGCGGCCCTGTTCCGCATCGCCGACGGCGCCTGCGTGGCCGGCCCCTGCGGCGGCAAGAGCCTCACCGTCTGGTCCGTGCGGGTCGAGGGCGGGCAGGTGGTCGCGGCCTGACTCCTGATCGCCTGACCCTTCCTTAACCGATGGTCGGTAAGGCTCTCTCCACCCAAAGAGGAGTCAGGGCCATGGCCGACGGATCTAATCCCGCTTTCGACGCCGAACTGACCGACGCCGTCGACGCGCGCGGGGCCGG
Source organism: Caulobacter sp. GW821-FHT10C03 (assembly GCF_059415485.1). Classification (NCBI taxonomy): domain Bacteria; kingdom Pseudomonadati; phylum Pseudomonadota; class Alphaproteobacteria; order Caulobacterales; family Caulobacteraceae; genus Caulobacter; species Caulobacter sp. GW821-FHT10C03. The sequence goes on from NZ_JBWKNI010000006.1 coordinate 145,632, forward strand.
CGCCAAGCTGCGCTCCCTGGGCAAGATCAATCCGCGCTTCGCCTCGCAACTGGCCCGCACCATGCTGGCCAAGACCCGCGACCACGACAGCGCCGGCCAGTTCGCCGCCTATTCCGAGGCCAAGGGCTTCGAGTTCACCTCGGCCTGGGCCGCCAACAACATCCCGTTCGTGGCCCCGCTGCTGCGCGACTTCATGGACAAGCGCCCGGCCGCCGGGCCGAAGGTCCGCTACATGGAGATCGGCGCCTACGAGGGCCGCAACCTCGCCTTCATGGACTGGATGTTCCCCGATCGCCTCGAGGTGACGGTGATCGATCCCTGGTTCGACGAGAACCTGAACCCGGAAGAGAAGTACCACGCCGTCGAGCCGCGCTTTCACCGCAACATGGCGCGCACCACCTTCGGCAAGGTCCACACCCACAAGGGCTTCTCGACCTACGAGCTGCCCAAGATGCTCGAGGCCGACCAGAAGTTCGACCTGATCTATGTCGACGGCAGCCACACGGCCCTGGCGGTGATGATCGACCTGTGCTGCTGCGCCAGCCTGCTGGAGGTGGGCGGCATGATGGTGCTCGACGACTACTGGCACGACATCAGCGAGATCGGCGGCCCCGGCGTGAAGCAGGCCGTCGACCAGTTCCACGCCGCCTTCGGCCGCTACTTCGACGTCGCCGCCGTCTACCGCCAGGTGGCCCTGGTGAAGATGGCGGAGATTCCGCGGTAGGGAAGCCTGAGACCCCTCTTCCAAGTCAGAAACCCCATCGATACCGACAGAGCCCCCGGCTAAGCTCGGCTACGGCGAAGGGCTGGAAGTCGGATGCGGCGGCGATGTAGAAGGTTGAGATGGAAGAGGTAGCTCAATCGAAAAGATCGGTCCGCGTACGGGCGAACGCGATCAAGCCATTCCGCTGCAAGAACGTCATCGCGGTCATCGAAAATCCTACTGATGTAAAGAACATCGGGACGGTGATCCGCAACGTGAACGCCTTTGGCGTCGAGAAGGTCTATGTCGTCGATCCGCGACGCGCCCTTTCCGACGATTGGCAGGATTTGCGTGGCGACAGAGCCCATTCGAAGGTCTCGGCTTCCGCCGTGAAGTGGACCTTCGTGAAGCGCTTCGACAGCACCGACGATTGCTTCGATCACCTTGAAGAGGCGAATTTCAAGTCGATCGTCACCTCGCCGCACGTGAAGGGCAAGGCGAGCGTCTTCCTCGACGAGGGCGACTACACGGTCCATCCCAAGCTTGCCGTCTGGTTCGGCAGCGAGACGACGGGGATCAGCGAGAGGGCCGTCGAGCGAAGCGAGATGTGCGTCAGCATTCCGATGTTCGGCATGATCGAGAGCCTGAACATCGGCACCAGTTCGGGCATCGTCCTCTACGAGGTCTCGAAACAGAGACGCGCCTATCAAAGCCTCTACGCGCGGCGCAACCAGAAGGGCGAGCGCCAGACGCCCTTGCCCACCCTGCTGGTCGCCGGTGAGTAGACGGGAAGCGTCCGGTCAGGGTCGCGGGAAATCGGCGCGGGCGCCGAAGCCGGGAACCTGACCCACCTCCGCAACCTCCGGTCCGTGACCATCGGTCGCTGGCGTGGTTAAGGCCCGTTAGAGACCCCGCCCCGCATCCTTGCGCGTGAGATCGCGGGGGAGGGGCCTATGGCTTCGCTGAGTCAGAAGATCATGGGCGCCAGCGTCGGGGCGGCGCTGCTGTGTGCGGCCGCGGCGGGCGCTGGCCTGTGGGTCGCCGTCAGCCTGTCGCACGCGCTGGACCGCTCGGCGGCCTCGTCGCGGGTGCTGCGGCTGCACATGCACGCCGACATGATGCACGACGCCCTGCGCGGCGACGCCAGCGGCGCGATCATGGCCACCGACCCGTCGCTGGGCGTCGACCTCAAGCAGGTCCAGGCCGATCTGGCCGAGCACGTCGGCGCCTTCGAGACCGACATCAAGCAAGGCCGGTCCCTGGCCCAGGACCCCGCCGCCCAGGCCGCGCTCGACCACGTGTCCGGGCCCCTGGCGGCCTATATCGCCACCGCCCGCAAGCTGGTCGGCGCGGCCGGGAGCGATCCCGCCGCCGCCCGCGCCCTGTTGCCCGAGTTCAACAAGCAGTTCTCGGCGCTGGAGACGGCGATGGAGGACGCGTCGCAGAAGATCGAGGTCGCCGCCCAGGCCGACGCCGACGCCGCCAAGCGCATGGGCGATCTTGGCCAGGTGCTGATGGCCGCCCTGCTGGGCGTGGCGGCCCTGTTCGCCGCCGCCATGGTCATCGCCGCCCGCCGGGTGCTGATCGCGCCGCTGGTGGCGATCACCGGCTGCCTGCGCCGCCTGGCCCAGGGCGACCTGACCGTGGTGCTGCCCAGCAGCGCCCGCAAGGACGAGATCGGCCAGATGACCGCCGCCCTGCACGCCTTCAAGGACGCCGTCGTCGCCCGCCAGCAGGAGCTGGAGGCCGCCGATGTTCGTGAAGCGCTGGAAGAAGAGCGCAAGGCCGCCGAGGCCCGTCGCGACGAGGCCGACGCCACCCAGCGCGCGGTGGTCGAGGCTCTCGGCTCGGCCCTGCAGAGCCTGGCGGTCGGCGATCTGTCGCAGCGCATCGACCAGGCCTTCCCGGCCGGCTACGAGGCCCTGCGCCAGGACTACAACCTCGCGCTGGACAAGCTGGCCGGCCTGGTCGCCGCCTCGCTGGACGGGGTGGCCATGATCCAGGGCGGCGCCCGCGAGATCACCGAGGCCGCCGACGACCTCTCCCGCCGCACCGAGCACCAGGCCGCCAGCCTGGAAGAGACAGCCGCGGCCCTCGACGAGATCACCAGCACCGTCCGCGCCGCCGCCGACGGGGCCGAGCGCGCCCGCCAGGTGGTGGCCCGCGCCCGCCAGGCCGCCCAGGCCAGCGGCGACGTCGTCGACCAGGCCGTCGGGGCCATGGCCGGCATCGAGCAGTCCTCCAGCCAGATCGGCCGGATCATCGGGGTGATCGACGAGATCGCCTTCCAGACCAACCTTCTGGCCCTCAACGCCGGGGTCGAGGCCGCCCGCGCGGGCGAGGCCGGCCGCGGCTTCGCCGTGGTGGCCTCCGAGGTGCGGGCCCTGGCCCAGCGCTCGGCCGAAGCCGCCAAGGAGATCAAGACCCTGATCGCCGCCAGCGCGGCCGAGGTCGGGCAGGGGGTCTCTTACGTGGGTCGCGCCGGCGAGGTGCTGCGCGGCATCGCCGGCCAGGTCGAGGAGATCGACACCCTGGTGCGCGAGATCACCGCCTCGGCCAAGACCCAGGCGCAAGGGTTGGCGGAGGTCAATGCGACCGTGAACCAGATGGACCAGGTCACCCAGCAGAACGCCGCCATGGTGGAGGAGACCACGGCGGCCAGCCACGCCCTTTCCAACGAGGCCACGCGCCTGGCCGACCGCATGGGCGAGCTGAAGATCGCCGGCGGGGCCGAGCGGACCGGTCAGCGTCCGGGTGAACGTCCGGGCGGGCGCCGCGCGGCCTGATTTCCTCCCGCCGCGCTTTGGGTTATCGGAGGGGCGTGACCGCCGCCGATCTCCACGCCCTCGAAACCTGCGCCGACGCCGTCGAGCGCAACGCCCTGGCCCTGAAGCTGGCCGACGCCGGGACGCCAGGCCTGGCCGAGGTGCTGGCGCGGCTGATCCGGCGGCCGGATCTCGCGCGGCAAAGGGGAACGCTGGTCCACGCCCTGGGCATGCTCGACTGCGCGCCCTATGTCGGGCTGCTGGTCGAGCTGGCGATCACCGGCGGGTTCGAGGTCGCCCACGAGGCGGTCTCGGCGCTCGAAGCGATCGACCCGATGCCGTCCGACGAAGGCCGCCGGGCTCAGGCCCGTCTGGACTCGGCCCGGGCGGGCGCGGTCGCCGAGGACTGGCGGCAGGATCTGCTGGAAGAGGCCTGGGTCCTGTTCGGCTAGCGGCGCGCCCTCGCTCAACCGCGCGCGGGCTGGTATGGGCAGCGCACGGAGTTTCTGACCACATGACCGATACGATTTCCGACGCCGTGGCCGTGGGCCGCCGAGTGCTGAGCATCGAGGCCCAGGCCCTTTCGCAGATGGCCGACGGCCTGGGCGAGGCCTTCACGCAGGCCGTGCGGGTGATGCACGACGCCAAGGGCCGCATCGTCTGCACCGGCATGGGCAAGTCGGGCCACGTGGCGCGCAAGATCGCCGCCACCCTGGCCTCGACCGGCAGCCAGGCGATGTTCGTCCACCCGGCCGAGGCCAGCCACGGCGACCTCGGCATGATCGGTCCCGACGACGTGGTGCTGGCCCTGTCGAAGTCGGGCGAGGCCCGCGAACTGGCCGACACCCTGACCTACTGCAAGCGCTTCTCGATCCCGCTGATCGCCGTCACCGCCGTCGCCACCAGCCAGCTGGGCAAGGCCGGCGACGTGCTGCTGCTGCTGCCGGATGCGCCGGAAGCCACGGCGGAGGTCAACGCCCCGACCACCTCGACCACCCTGCAGATCGCTCTTGGCGACGCCCTGGCCGTGGCGCTGCTGGAAAGCCGCGGCTTCACGGCCAGCGACTTCCGCATCTTCCACCCGGGCGGCAAGCTGGGGGCGGTGCTGCGCACCGTGGCCGACCTGATGCACGGGGCCGAGGAACTGCCGCTGGTGGCCGAGAGCGCGCCGATGGGCGAGGCCCTGCTGGTCATGAGCCAGAAACGTTTCGGCGCGGTGGGCGTGACCGACGCGGCCGGCGATCTCGTCGGCCTGATCACCGACGGCGACCTTCGCCGCCACATGGACGGCCTGATGGGCCACGCCGCCGGCGAGGTGATGACCAGGAGCCCGCTGGTGATCGCCTCGGGCGCCCTGGCCGCCGAGGCCCTGAAGGTGATGAACGAGCGCCGGATCACCGTGCTGTTCGTCGTCGAGGCCGGCAAGCCCGTGGGCGTGCTGCACGTCCACGATCTGCTGCGGGCCGGGGTTATTTAAAGACCCCTCTCTCTGAGAGAGAGGGAGGGGCCCACGCCGGAGGCGTGGGAGGGTGAGAGGTTACAGCTCGTCCGAACGTGGCGCGGACAGACGCCGAGCAAAGATGGGGCTTAGGGTCGAGGTTTCCCGGCAAACGGTGAAACCTCTCACCCTCCCACCGCTGCGCGGCGGGCCCCTCCCTCTCTCAAAGAGAGAGGGATCTTATGACGGCGCCTACGGGCGCGCCTCGGACCCGAACGCCGCAAGGTCACGGATCAGCGACACGACCGCCTGCTCGACCAGTTCGCCGCCCTTTTCGGGGGTGGCCAGGGCGGGGTCGGAGCCCATGCGGCCGTCGGCGTAGCGGGCGCGGAAGTCCAGCGCCTCGCGGATCGGGCCGGTGGGGGCGATCTTGGGCTCATAGTCCGCCGTCTTGATGCTGTCGGGATAGCCCCACTGGGTCACCGCGATCTCCGACGGGGTGGCGTGGCTGCCGTGGCCGACGGGGAATTGGCGCATGGCCAGGCTGTTGACGCCGTCCAGATCCCACCAGTTCTTCAGCTTCATGGCGAAGGGGCAGCGCTCCCTGCGGAAGCTGTACTCGGCGTAGATCTCGGAGAACGCCGCCTCGATGGTGGCGACGTTGCCGCCGTGGCCGTTGAGGAAATAGATCCGCTCGAAGCCGTGGGCGCCCAGCGAGCGCGTCCAGTCGCCGATCGCCGCCATGAAGGTCGAGGGGCGCAGGAAGATGGTGCCCGGGAAGGCCAGGTGATGCTGGGCCATGCCGACATTGAAGGTCGGGGCCACCAGCACCTCGTCCGAGCGCTTGCTGGCCTCGTGGGCGATGATCTCGGGGCACAGCCAGTCGGTGCCCAAGAGGCCCGTGGGGCCGTGCTGCTCGTTGGAGCCGATCGGCACCACCACCGTCTTCGACCGCGTCAGGAAGGCTTCGATCTCGGGCCAGGTCGAAAGGGCGAGCAGCATGGCTGGAAACTCCGAAAGAAATCCTGGGTCGGCGCGGCGGGGGACCCGCGCCTAGTGTCCGGCCACGGCTTTACGCCCGATGGCGCGCGGAGCCGACCCGAAATTTCAGCATGGGAGCCCGCCATGGGCCTGCAACTCGGCGACATCGTTCCGGACTTCACCCAGGCCTCCACCGAAGGCCCGATCCAGTTCCACGACTGGGCGGCCGGTTCGTGGGTGGTGCTGTTCTCGCACCCCAAGGACTTCACCCCGGTCTGCACCACCGAGCTCGGCACGGTGGCCAAGCTGAAGCCGGAATTCGACAAGCGCGGCGTCAAGGTGATCGGCCTGTCGGTCGACGGCCTGGAGAATCACGGCGGCTGGGCGGCCGACATCGAGGAAACCCAAGGCGCGAAGCTGAACTTCCCGCTGATCGCCGACACCGACCGCTCGGTGTCGAACCTCTACGGCATGATCCATCCCAACGCCTCGGACACCCTGACCGTCCGCAGCGTCTACATCATCGACGCCAACAAGAAGCTGCGCCTGACCCTGACCTATCCGGCCTCCACCGGGCGGAACTTCGACGAGATCCTGCGGGTCATCGACAGCCTGCAGCTGACCGACGGCCACAAGGTCGCCACCCCGGCCAACTGGACCCAGGGCGGCGACGTGATCATCGTCCCCTCGGTCGATAACGAGACGGCCAAGACCCTCTTCCCGGGCGGCTGGGACGAGCAGAAGCCCTATCTGCGCGTGGTGCCGCAGCCCGCGTAAGGGCTTTCGTCCTCGTCGTTCGGCTATTTTTCTTCGAGCATCCCCGCGAAGGCGGGGACCCAAGCCGAGCTAGAGGAAGCTGGCGCTGAACGCGCCCAAACCCGAACGTCAGCTTGGATCCCCGCTTTCGCGGGGATCTAACGGTTTGGGGTGGCCGCGCTTACTGCCGCACCCGCTCCACCTTCGCGCGCTTGCACGGGAGCGCCGCGCGCGCGCAAAGTCCTCCTCCTGGCGTCAACGAAGACGCCGGGGGAGGAGACATCGATGGCCGCAGCCCACGCCCGGGACGTGCTCGCCGTGCTCGACGGCGCGGGTCCGGCCCTGTCGCCGGTGGCGGCCTCCTGGCGGCGCAGCCTCGTCCTGCACGGCCTCGATCCCGAAAACCGCAAGGCCCCCGACACCCTGACCCAGCGCGAGCTGGGCGAGGCCCAGGAGCGGATGGGCGCCCTGCGCGCGGCCGCCTCCGACACGCTGGACGCCCTGTTCCAGGCCGTCGGCGCCTCGGGCGCCTGCGTGCTGCTGACCGACAGCGTCGGGGTGCCGGTCGACCGGCGCGGCATGGCGGCCGACGATCCGGTGTTCCACCGCTGGGGCCTGTGGCCCGGCGCGATATGGAGCGAGGCCCGCGAGGGCACCAACGGCATCGGCACGTGCCTGGCCGAACAGCGCACCCTGACCATCCACCGCGACCAGCACTTCCACACCCGCAACATCGGCCTTAGCTGCACGGTCGCGCCGCTGTTCGATCCGCAAGGTAGATTGGCCGGGGCGCTCGACGTTTCGTCCTGCCGGCCGGGTCTCGACGGCATGACCGGGCTGATGGAGACGGTGGTCAACGACGCCGCCCGCCGCATCGAGTCCAAGGCTTTCCGCGAGGCCTTCCCCGGCGCGCGCATCGTGCTGCTGGGCGAGGTGCGCGCCGACCGCGCCTCGACCCCGATGCTGGCCGTCGACGCCGACGACGTGGTCATCGGCGCCACCCGCGCCGCCCGCCAGGCCCTCGACCTCACCGACGACAAGCTCAAACGCGGGATGCCCTCGCCCGATCGCGGGGCCGACCTGGAAGACGCCGAACGCGCGGTGGTGCGCCGGGCGCTGGGGTCGGCGGGCGGCAACGTCTCCGCCGCGGCTACCGCTCTGGGGGTGAGCCGGGCGACGCTGCACCGGAAGATCAACCGGCTGGGGCTGGGGCGCGGCTAGGGGCCGCGATCAGCGGCATCCATGCTTCGCATTCAGGGATTGAATTTTCCGCCCCCGGGAGCGCTGGCTAGCCTGCTCCCGAAACGAAGCGCCCGCCGAGGCGCCGACAGGGACGGAACGATGACCAGGAAAATCCGAGGGTTCTCGAGGCTCGCCGGCGCGATCCTCGCGCTGGGTCTGGCCGCCGGAGCGCTGGGCGCGGCGGCCGCCGACCCGGCCCCCTCGGCGCCGCCGAAAACCAAGGTCATCATCCTGACCGACGTGCTCAACGAGCCGGACGACACCCAGTCGCTGATCCGCGCCCTGCTCTACAGCAACGAGATCGAGATCAAGGGCCTGGTCGCGACCACCTCGGCCTGGCAGCGGAGCGCGGTTCATCCCGAGGAGATCCGCCGGCTGATCGCCGCCTACGGCCAGGTCCTGCCCAATCTTCGCGTCCACGCCTCGGGCTACCCTGACGCGGAGCAGCTGCTGGCCACGGTTCGCGCCGGCAGCGCCAGCTATGGCCTGTCCGGCGTGGGCGACGGCAAGGACACCGAGGCCTCGCGGCTGATCGTCGACACCGTCGACGCCGCCCAGGGGCCGGTGTGGATCTGCGTCTGGGGCGGCGCGGCCGACCTGGCCCAGGCGCTGCACCACGTCAGGCAGACCCGCTCGCCGCAGGCGCTCGCGGCCTTCGCGCGCAAGCTGCGGGTCTATTCCATCTCCGACCAGGACGACGCCGGCCCGTGGATCCGCGCGCGGTTTCCGGAGATCTTCTGGATCGCCAGCATCCACGCCTTCAGCGACTACCCGCAGGCCGCCTGGCAGGGCATGTCGGCCGACACCGTCTTTCCTGATCCCGGGCCCGACACCAAGCTGATGAGCCCCGACTGGCTGGACCGCCACATCCGCCTGGGCGCCCTGGGCGGGCTCTATCCCAAGCCCCTGTTCGCGATCGAGGGCGACAGCCCGTCGTTCCTCTATCTGATCCCGAACGGGCTGGGCGATGTGGAGCACCCGGACTACGGCGGCTGGGGCGGCCGATACGGGGCGCTGGCGCCCGGCGTCGGACTGTTCGCCGACACCCAGGACAGCGCGATCGGCGCGGACGGCGCGCCGCACCTGGGCAACCGCGTGGGCGTCTGGCGCTGGCGGGACGCGGTGCAGTTCGACTTCGCCAACCGCATCCAGTGGACGCTTCGCGCGGACTATGGCTCCGCCAACCATCCGCCCCAGGTGCTGCTGCAGGGGCAGGGCGGTCTCGCGCCGCTGGAGATGACGGTGAAGGCCGGCGCGACCATCACGCTCGACGCGGCGGGATCGACCGATCCCGACGGCGATCCGCTCGTCTACAAATGGTGGTGGTACAGGGACCCTTCGCCGCCGCTGTTCCCGATGACCCCGCCCGACATCCGCACCCCCGCCGCCGCCTCGACGCAGGTCGTGCTGCCGACCAAGCAGATGGTACCCGGCGAGAAGGTCTATCACCTGATCCTGGAAGTGCGCGACCAGCCCAAGGCCGGCGGCCCGCCCTTCGTCCGCTACCGCCGCGCGATCATCCACGTTTCGCCCTGAGAGCTATCGAACGCTCTGAACCTGTCGCAAGCCTGAGACACCTCCGGCCCGTCGCCGCTTGCGCCCCGCTCCAGATCAAAAATCGGGGCGCAAGCTCCTCCCAGACGCCGAAGACGGCGCGACGGAGGAAACCATGACCAAGCCAGAGTTCATCGACTCGCTGTCCCGCCCGCCGTTCAAGGCGCGCTACGACAACTTCATCGGCGGCCAGTGGGTCGCCCCGGCCGACGGCCGCTATTTCGACAACGCCTCGCCGATCACCGGCCGCAAGGTCTGCGAGATCGCCCGCTCCCAGGCCGAGGACGTCGAGCGCGCCCTCGACGCCGCCCACGCCGCCAAGGACGCCTGGGGCAGGACGAGCGCCGCCGACCGCTCGCGCGTTCTGCTCCGGATCGCCGACCGCATGGAGGAGAACCTCGCCACCCTGGCCACGGCCGAGACCTGGGACAACGGCAAGCCGATCCGCGAGACCATGGCCGCCGACCTGCCGCTGGCCATCGACCACTTCCGCTATTTCGCCGGCTGCCTGCGCAGCCAGGAAGGCTCGATCTCCGAGATCGACCACGACACCATCGCCTACCACTTCCACGAGCCGCTGGGCGTGGTCGGCCAGATCATCCCGTGGAACTTCCCGCTGCTGATGGCCTGCTGGAAGCTGGCCCCGGCGATTGCGGCCGGCAACTGCGTGGTGCTGAAGCCCGCCGAGCAGACGCCGGCCTCGATCATGGTGCTGTTCGAGCTGATCGGCGACCTGCTGCCGCCCGGCGTGGTCAATGTGGTCAACGGCTTTGGCCTGGAGGCCGGCAAGCCGCTGGCGTCCAGCCCGCGCATCGCCAAGATCGCCTTCACCGGCGAGACCAGCACCGGCCGGCTGATCATGCAGTACGCCAGCCAGAACCTGATCCCGGTGACGCTGGAACTGGGCGGCAAGTCGCCCAACATCTTCTTCGCCGACGTCACCGCCGAAGATGACGACTATCTCGACAAGGCGCTGGAGGGCTTCGCGATGTTCGCCCTGAACCAGGGCGAGGTCTGCACCTGCCCCAGCCGCGCCCTGGTGCAGAAGTCGATCTACGACAGGTTCATGGAGAAGGCGCTGAAGCGCGTGCAGGCGGTGGTGCAGGGCAATCCGCTCGATCCCGCGACCATGATCGGCGCCCAGGCCTCCGAGGAGCAGTTGAAGAAGATCCTCGGCTACATGGACATCGGCAAGGGCGAGGGCGCCAAGCTCCTGACCGGCGGCTCGCGCACCGTGCTGCCGGGCCAGCTGGCCGACGGCTTCTATGTCGAGCCGACGGTGTTCGAAGGCCACAACAAGATGCGGATCTTCCAGGAGGAGATCTTCGGCCCCGTCCTGGCGGTGACCACCTTCGAGACGGAAGAAGAGGCGCTGGAGATCGCCAACGACACCGCCTTCGGCCTCGGGGCCGGGGTGTGGACCCGCGACGGCTCGCGCGCCTACCGCTTCGGGCGCGGCATCCAGGCGGGCCGGGTGTGGACCAACTGCTACCACGCCTATCCGGCCCATGCGGCCTTCGGCGGCTACAAGCAGTCGGGCGTGGGCCGCGAGACCCACAAGATGATGCTCGACCACTACCAGCAGACCAAGAACCTGCTGGTCAGCTACAGCGCCAAGGCGCTGGGCTTCTTCTAGGCGCTTTCCGTTCCTCCCCCTGGGCCTCCGCCGCGTGGCGGGGGCCCTTTCTTTCGCCCGGCGACGGGCTGATGGGGTGGGCTCTAGCGGCCTCAAAACCGACAAATCGAACAAGACCAAGTTTCTGTCGTCAGAAACAGAATTGGTCTGCTTGCGCAGGGGGCGGCGCTTCGCATACTCCCGCTCGCAAGACGACGACTGACGCAGCGGCAACATCGCTGGCGACGACAAGATCGACTGTAGAGACCTTAGGGAGACGCGTGGTGAGCGACGGACAGCTGTTTCCGGTTCCGGAAGACTGGGCGGGCAAGGCCCATATCGACGCCGCCGCCTACGAGGCCGCCGTGGCCCGGGTCGAGAGCGATCCTGAAGGCTACTGGCGCGATCTCGCCGCCCGCCTCGACTGGATCAAGGCCCCCACCAAAATCAAGGACGTCTCCTACGCCAAGGACGACTTCCGCATCCGCTGGTACGAGGACGGGGTGCTGAACGTCAGCGCCAACTGCATCGACCGCCACCTGCCGCACCGCAAGGACGACGTCGCCCTGATCTTCGAGGGCGACGAGCCGGGCGTCTCCGACAAGATCACCTACGGCCAGCTGCACGACGACGTTTGCCGCATGGCCAATGTGCTGAAAGACCTGGGCGCCAAGAAGGGCGACCGGATCACCATCTACCTGCCGATGGTCCCCGTGGCCGCCGTCGCCATGCTGGCCTGCGCCCGCATCGGCGCCATCCACTCGGTGGTGTTCGGCGGCTTCTCGCCCGACAGCATCGCCGGCCGCATCCAGGACTGCGACTCCCGCCTCGTCATCACCGCCGACCAGGGCCGTCGCGGCGGCAAGAAGGTGCCGCTGAAGGCCAATATCGACGAGGCGCTCGAGCAGTGCCCGCAGGTCGAGAAGGTGTTGCTGGTCCGCTGGACCGGCGCCGAGGTTCCGATCGTCGAGGGGCGCGATGTGGTCTGGAACGACGTCCGGGACGCCGCCTCGAACGTCTGCGAACCCGAGCCGATGAACGCCGAGGATCCGCTGTTCATCCTCTACACCTCCGGCTCGACGGGTAAGCCCAAGGGCGTGCTGCACACCACCGGCGGCTACCTGGCCTGGGCCAGCTGGACCTTCGAGTCCGTCTTCGACTATCGCCCGGGCGAGGTGTTCTGGTGCACGGCCGACGTCGGCTGGGTCACCGGCCACAGCTACGTCGTCTACGGCCCGCTGGCCAATGGCGGGACCAGCCTGATCTTCGAGGGCGTGCCCAACTACCCGACCCCGTCGCGGTTCTGGGAAGTGGTCGACAAGCACAAGGTCGAGATCTTCTACACCGCCCCCACCGCCCTGCGCGCCCTGATGCGCGAGGGAGACGAGCACGTCACCAAGAACGACCTGTCGTCCCTGCGCCTGCTGGGCAGCGTCGGCGAGCCGATCAATCCTGAGGCCTGGCTCTGGTACCATCGCGTGGTCGGCAAGGATCGCCTGCCGATCGTCGACACCTGGTGGCAGACCGAGACCGGCGGCATTCTCGTCTCGCCGCTGCCGGGCGCCACGGCCCTCAAGCCGGGCTCGGCCACCAAGCCGCTGCCGGGCGTCAAGCTGCAGCTGGTCGACGCCGAGGGCGCGGTGCTGGAGGGGGCGACCGAGGGCAACCTCGTCATCACCGACAGCTGGCCGGGCCAGATGCGCACGGTCTATGGCGACCACCAGCGCTTCTTCGAGACCTATTTCTCGACCTATCCCGGCAAGTACTTCACCGGCGACGGCTGCAAGCGCGACGCCGACGGCTACTACTGGATCACCGGCCGGGTGGACGACGTCATCAACGTCTCGGGCCACCGCCTGGGCACCGCCGAGATCGAGAGCGCTCTCGTGGCCCACGAAGCCGTCGCCGAGGCGGCGGTGGTCGGCTATCCGCACGACATCAAGGGCCAGGGCGTCTACGCCTACGTCACCCTGAAGGCCGACGCGACGCCGACCGAGGAACTGCGCAAGCAGCTCGTCCTCTGGGTCCGCCACGAGATCGGCCCCTTCGCCGCGCCGGACGTCCTGCAATGGGCGCCGGGCCTGCCCAAGACCCGGTCTGGCAAGATCATGCGCCGCATCCTGCGCAAGATCGCCGAGAACGCGGTGGACGCCCTGGGCGACACCTCGACCCTGGCCGATCCGTCGGTGGTCGACGACCTAGTGCGCAACCGCGCGGGCGCGAAGGCGGCGTAATCGTCCCTCTCCCCTTGCGGGAGAGGGTGGCCCCGCGGAGCGGGGTCGGGTGAGGGGTCTCTCAGAACCCTCCGCGCGCCCCCTCATCCGTCGCCTTTCGGCGACACCTTCTCCCGCAAGGGGAGAAGGGAAGGGCGGTCGCCCTAGCCTCATCCCCCGCCAGGGTTTATAGCCCGGCCATGTTTGAAGGCCTCTCCCCCCTCGCCCGCGAAGCCCGCTCCTGGCCGTTCGAGCAGGCGCGCGCCACCATCGCCCGCGTCCTGCGCGTGCGTCTTCCCGACCGCGCCGACCAGGAGGCCGCCAAGGCCCTGATCGACGCCGGCAAGACCGACGAGGCGGTGAAAGCCTATCCGGCTCTCTCCAAAGCGGTGATCTTCGAGACCGGCTACGGTCCGTCCGGCCTGCCGCACCTGGGCACCTTCGGCGAAGTGGCGCGCACGACCATGGTGCGCCAGGCCTTCCGCGCGCTCACCGACGACGCCATCCCCACGCGCCTGATCGCCTTCAGCGACGACATGGACGGTCTGCGCAAGGTGCCGGACAACATCGAGAACAAGCAGCCGCTGATCGAGGATCTGGGCAAGCCGCTGACCGTCGTCCGCGACCCGTTCGGCACCCATGACAGCTTCGGCGCCCACAACAACGCCCGCCTGCGCGCCTTCCTCGACGGCTTCGGCTTCGAGTACGAGTTCGTGTCCTCGACCGAATGCTACAAGGGCGGCCTGTTCGACGAGACCCTGCTGACGGCCCTGGCCCGCTTCGACGCCATCCAGAAGGTCATGCTGCCGACCCTGGGCGAAGAGCGCCGCGCCACCTATTCGCCGTTCCTCCCCGTCAGCCCCAGCACCGGCAAGGTGCTGCAGGTGCCGACCCTGGAGCGCAACGTCGAGAAGGGCACGATCGTCTTCGAGGACGAGGACGGCTCCAAGGTCGAGGTCCCGGTCACCGGCGGCCACGTGAAGATGCAGTGGAAGCCCGACTGGGCCATGCGCTGGACCGCCCTGGGCGTCGACTACGAGATGAGCGGCAAGGACCTGATCGACTCGGTCAAGGCCTCGGGCGCGATCTGCAAGGCGCTGGGCGGCACGCCGCCGGAAGGCTTCAACTACGAGCTCTTCCTGGACGAGAACAACCAGAAGATCTCCAAGTCCAAGGGCAACGGCCTGTCGATGGAGGACTGGCTGCGCTACGGCGCGCCGGAAAGCCTGTCGTACTACATGTTCCAGAGCCCCAAGTCGGCCAAGAAGCTCTATTTCGACGTCATCCCCAAGGCGACGGACGAGTACCTGCAGCAGCTGGACGCCTTCGGCCGCCAGGAACCCGCCAAGCAGCTCGACAACCCGGTCTGGCACATCCATTCGGGCAAGCCGCCGCAGCAGAGCTCGCCGGTGTCGTTCAGCCTGATGCTGAACCTGGTGTCGGCCGCCGACGCCTCGACCAAGGAGATCCTCTGGGGCTTCCTGTCGCGCTACATCCCGGGCGCGTCGGCGGAGACCCAGCCGCTGCTCGACCGCCTGGCCGGCTACGCGATCAACTATTACGAGGACTTCGTGAAGCCCACGAAGACCTTCCGCGCCCCGACCGACGTGGAGCGCGCGGCGATCCTCGACCTGCTGGCCAAGCTGAAGGCCATGCCGGAGGGCGCCCAGGACGCCGAGTTGATCCAGAACGAAGTGTTCGAGGTCGGCAAGACCCACGGCTTCGACCCGCTGCGCGCCTGGTTCCAGGCCCTGTATGAGGTTCTCCTCGGCCAGAGCCAGGGCCCGCGCTTCGGCTCGTTCGCGGCGATCTTCGGCGTGGATCGCACGATCGCGCTGATCGAAGAGAAGCTCTCCTGATCCTTCTCCCCTTGAGGGAGAAGGTGTCGCCGCAGGCGACGGATGAGGGGTCTCTCAGAAGTAAAACGCCGCGACAGCTGAACAGCCGTCGCGGCGTTTCTGTACGTGCGACCCCTCACCCGACCTCCTTCGGAGGCCACCCTCTCCCGCAAGGGGAGAGGGAGCAGAGTGCGACACCGTGCCTCGTTTGATGAACGCTTTCTGAATTTCGAATTAAGGGTTTGTGCGAACTTCGGAGTCTAGGCTGGAACCATCAGAACCAGGAATAGTCCGATGGCTTCCTTCACCCTTCGCCCGCACGACCGTTCGGAATTCGACTCCCTGATCGGCGGCATCGCTTCGCAGTTTCCCGGCGCTCGCATCGAGGCCGCGCACAACGACACCTGGCAGTCCTACCGGGTCGACGTGTCGTGCGAGGATCCCCGCGCCACGGCCCTTCGCGACTGGCTCAACGGCCACCACGCCGCCTGCCCGCGCACCTGATCGCCTGACCTTCCCGTGAGGTCGGCCGCTACTGGCTGACCCACTGGATGCAGGCCGCCCAGGCCACGCTCATGCGGTCGAGCACCCGGTCGTCGCCGTCGCGCAGCACCGAGGTCAGTTCGATCGTCCGGGCCGTCAGGCGGCCCATCTCGCGGATCAGCACCTCGCCCTGCGTGGTCATCACCACCACCCGGTCGCCGCGTCGCGGTTCGGCCGTCGGCGAGACCAGCAGCCGGTCGCCGTCGCGATAGACCGGCGCCAGGGCGTCGCCCTCGATCTCCAGGGCGAACAGGCCCTCTTCCCGCGGCCCCGGCAGTTCCACCTCTTCCCAGCCCGATCCGCGCGGCGTCCCCGCCTCGTCGAACATGCCCGGCGCCCCGGCCCGCGTGAGGCCGATCAGCGGCACGCCCGCCCGCCGGCCCGGCGCAGCGGTCTCGGTCAGGGCGGCGAATTCCGAAAAACCCACCCCCGTCGCTTCCAGCACCTTGGCCAGGCTCTCGGTCGAGGGCCAGCGCGGCCGCGTGTCGGCGTCGCCGCGTTTCGAGCGATTGAAGGCGGTGGGATCCAGGCCCGCCAGCTTGGCCATGGCCGAAGGGCTCATGTCGAAGCGTTTGGCCAGGGCGTCGATCGCCGTCCACAGTTCGGCGTGCGAGAGCATCGGATCGTCCCCGAGTCCTGATGACGCCGAGCCGCGGGCGTCCCGAGGAAATTATGCCCAGGGCTTAGGAATGTAAACCTAGCGACAATGGTCAAGGTTGACGTTTACGTAAGCGTTGACGTTCCGCAGGGTCCGGCGTAGCGTGAACGTCGATAACCAACGACCCGGCCGGGAAGGCCGGCCGCACCCTGGGAGGGTAACGATGGTGGCTGATCTTCGACGTCCCGAGCGCACGTTCTCGATCCGTCAGCTCTGCAACGAGTTCAAGGCCACGCCCCGGGCGCTGCGCTTCTACGAGGACAAGGGCCTGCTGACGCCGGCCCGCGAGGGCCTCAACCGCGTCTATTCCCACAAGGACCGCGTCCGCCTGCAGCTGATCCTGCGCGGCAAGCGCGTGGGTCTGTCGCTGTCTGAAATCCGCGAACTGCTGGACCTGTACGACGAGAACGACGACGGCGCGGCCCAGATGGCCCGGTCGCTGAAGAAGTTCCGTGAGCGCGCCGCCGCCCTGGAGCAGCAGCGCGAGGACATCGACGGCGCCCTGATCGAACTGCGCGAGGCCTGCGATCGCCTCGAGAAGCGCCTGGCCGAGATCCGTCCGGACCTGCTGCCGCGCTCGGCCGACTACGAGCAGCTGCTGCGCGCCCGCCTCGACGGCCACGCCGACATGGCCCTCGGTAAGTAAGGTTGGGCAAGTAACCAGCCAAGACCATCCCTTCCGCGCCCGCTTTCGCCAAGACCGGCGGAACGGGCGGGTTTCCCTTCGCCTTTCTCCCCGATCCCGATCAGTCAGGACCGCTTAAATGACCTATCAGCCGCCCGTCCGCGACCACATGTTCCTCCTGCGTGACGTGCTCAACATCGAGCAGTACGGCAACCTGCCGGCCTTCGCCGACGCCTCGATCGACGTCGTCGAGCAGATCGTCGAGGGCGCGGCCCAGTTCACCGGCGAAGTCCTGGCCCCGCTGAACAGCGTCGGCGACAAGACCGGCTGCAAGCTCGACCCGGTCACCAACACCGTCACCACCCCGCCGGGCTTCAAGGAAGCCTACAAGGCCCTGTGCGAAGGCGGCTGGACCGGCCTCGGCTCGGACCCGACCTACGGCGGCCAGGGCCTGCCGCACGTCGTGAACCTGTCGTTCTCGGAAATGTCGAGCTCGGCCAACATGGCCTTCTCGATGTATCCGGGCCTGGCGCACGGCGCCTATTCGGCCATCCACACCGGCGGCACCGACGACCAGAAGCAGACCTACCTGCCCAAGATGATCACGGGCGAGTGGACCGGCACCATGAACCTGACCGAGCCGCACTGCGGCACGGACCTCGGTTTGCTGCGCACCAAGGCCGTTCCCAACGGCGACGGCAGCTACAAGATCACCGGCCAGAAGATCTGGATCTCGGCCGGCGAGCACGACATGTCGGACAACATCGTCCACCTGGTGCTGGCCCGTATCGAGGGCGCCCCGGCCGGCGTGAAGGGCATCAGCCTGTTCATCGTGCCGAAGTTCTTCCCCAACGCCGACGGCTCGGTGGGCGCGCGCAACGAGGGCGCCAAGTGCGTTGGCCTCGAAGAGAAGATGGGCATCCACGGCAACGCCACCTGCGTCATGCAGTACGACGACGCCGAGGGCTATCTGATCGGTGAAGAGAACAGCGGCCTGAAGCTGATGTTCGTGATGATGAACGAGGCCCGCCTGGGCGTCGGCCTGCAGGGCGTCGCCCAGGCCGAAGCGGCCAACCAGGCCGCCGTCGCCTTCGCCAAGGACCGCCTGCAAGGCCGCTCGCTGACCGGCCCGAAGAACGCCGAAGGCCCGGCCGACCCGATCATCGTCCACCCGGACGTGCGTCGCCTGCTGCTGGAAAACAAGGCCATCATCGAAGGCGGCCGCGCCTTCCTGTTCTGGACCGCCCTGCACGGCGACCTGGCCCACAGCCACCCCGATGAGGCCGTGCGCACCAAGGCCGACGACTACATGGGCCTGCTGACGCCGGTGCTCAAAGGCTACCTGACCGACCGCGGCTTCCAGGTCTGCTCGAACGCGGTGCAGGTGCACGGCGGCTCGGGCTTCACCGAGCACTTCCCGGTCAGCCAGTACCTGCGCGACTGCCGCATCGCCCTGATCTACGAAGGCACCAACGGCGTGCAGGCCCTCGACCTGGTCGGCCGCAAGCTGGCGGCCAAGGGCGGCCGCGGCGTGATGACCTTCTTCCAGGAGATCGACCAGTTCGTCGGCGAGAACGACGGCGACGCCGACCTGAAGCCCTTCGTCGACGCCCTGGCGGCGACCAAGGCCCAACTGCAGGACGGCACCATGTGGCTGATGCAGAACGGCCTGCAGAACCCGGACAACGCCGGCGCGGCCTCGACCGACTACATGCACCTCTTCGGCCTGACGGGCCTGGCCTACATGTGGGTCCTGATGGTCAAGGCGGCCAACGCCAAGATCGCCGAGGGCTCCACCGACCCGTTCTTCACGACCAAGGTCGCCACGGCGCGTTATTTCATCGAGCGGGTCTTGCCTGACGCTGCGGCGCATCTGGCCAAACTGAAGACCGGCTCGGCGACCCTGATGGCGCTGCCCGCGGAGGCCTTCTGATCATGAGCGTGCTCGACGTCGCCAAACCCGCCTTCATGGCCGAAGAAGACATCACGATCTTCGAGGACGCGGTGGGCAAGTTCTTCGACGAGCACGCCCCTGAATCCGTCGTCGCGACCTGGCGCAAGAATCACTGCGTCGATCGCGCGATGTGGAACAAGGCGGGGGAGGCCGGGCTGCTCGGCCTCTCCACGCCCGAGGAATACGGCGGCTCCGGCGGCGACTATCGCCACGAGGTCGTGCTGATGGAACAGCTGGGCAAGAAGGGCGTCGACGGCTTCGGCGCCAGCCTGCACAACGCCATCGTCATGCCGTACATCACCCATTACGGCACCGAGGAGCAGAAGCGCCGCTGGCTGCCGCGCCTGTCGACCGGCGAGCTGGTCGGCGCGATCGCCATGACCGAGCCGGGCGCGGGCTCCGACCTGCAAGGCATCAAGACCAGCGCCAAGAAGGACGGCAACCAGTACGTCCTCAACGGCTCCAAGACCTTCATCACCAACGGCCAGACGGCCAATCTGATCATCGTCGTGGCCAAGACCGATCCGGCCGGCGGCGCGCGCGGCACCAGCCTGCTGGTCGTCGAGACCGACGGGGCGGAAGGCTTCGAGCGCGGCCGCAACCTCGACAAGCTGGGCCACGAAGCCCAGGACACGTCCGAGCTGTTCTTCAACGACGTGAAGATCCCGACCGAGAACCTGCTGGGCACGGACGAGGGCCAGGGCTTCTTCCAGCTGATGGCCCAGCTGCCGCAGGAGCGGCTGAACATCGCCGTCCAGGGCATGGCCACCATCGAGCGCGCGCTCGAGCTGACCATCGCCTACGTCAAGGAGCGTCAGGCGTTCGGCAAGCCGATCATCGCCTTCCAGAACACCCAGTTCGTGCTGGCCGAGTGCAAGACGGAAGGCACCGTCGCCAAGGTGTTCGTCAACCACTGCATCGAGCGCCACCTGAAGGGCGACCTCGACGCGGCCACCGCCTCGATGGCCAAGTACTGGGTGACCGACCTGGAGAACAAGATCGTCGACCGCTGCCTGCAGCTGTTCGGCGGCTACGGCTTCATGAACGAGTACCCGATCGCCCGGATGTACAAGGACAGCCGCGTCCAGCGCATCTACGGCGGCACTAACGAGATCATGAAACTGCTGATCGCGAGGACGCTCTGATGTTTTTCGCCGACGCTCCGCCTCCGCCCGCTCAGGATACGGCCCGCGCGGCCGTGGTCTGCGTGCGCGCCGAGGGCCGCCGCCCGCTGCAGTTCTCCGGCAAGCTGGAGGGCAAGCGCCCGCAGCCCGGCGCCTTCGACCTGCCGCTGAAGCCGGGCGTCGAGCAGTGCAACAACCTGCTGCGCTCCAAGATCGCCACCTGGACCCTGACCGTGAACACGCCGGGCTTCACGCCCTGCCGCCTGCCCACGCCGGAGTTCGGCCAGCGGGTGGTCTATTCGGCCAAGGCCGGCGCGCGCGGCCTGTCCTGCGCCCCGATCCACAAGTCGCCGATCGGCGCCTGGAAGAAGTGATGTCGACCCACGTCGCCATTATCGACTGGAAGCTGGAGGCCGGGGCGGATTTCCCCAAGGGCCGCTACAGCCGCGCCCATACCCTGTCGTTCGACGGCGGCGTGACGGCGCTCGGCTCGGCTTCGCCGTCGGTGGTGCCGCTGCCCTGGTCGGACCCGGCGGGCGTCGATCCCGAGGAGATGTTCGTGGCGGCGCTGTCGTCCTGCCACATGCTGACCTTCCTCGACCTAGCCCGTCGCGCCGGCTTCTTCATCAGCGCCTATCGCGACGAGGCCGAGGGAACGATGACCAAGAACGAGCATGGCGCTCACTGGGTCAGCCATGTCGCCCTTCGTCCCGACATCGTCTTCGAGGGCGACGCGCCCGACGAAGCCAAGCTGGCGGCCCTGCACGAGGCCGCCCACCACGCGTGTTTCATCGCCAACTCGGTGCGGACGGACGTCCGCGTCGAGCCGGCGGTCAAAGAATCCCCTTTGGGGCTAACGATTTAAAAGATCGCAGGAAGGAGCCATTCAATGGCCGACGCTTACATCTTCGACGCCGTGCGCACCCCGCGCGGCAAGGGCAAGAAGGACGGCTCTCTGCATGAGATCACCGCCCTGTCCCTCGCCAGCCAGGTCCTGGAAGCCATCCGCGACCGCAACGGCCTGGACACCTCCAAGGTCGACGACGTCGTCCTGGGCTGCGTCGCCCCGGTCGGCGAGCAGGGTTCGGACATCGCCCGCACCGCCGTGCTGACCGCCGACTACGCCGAGAGCGTCGCCGGCGTGCAGATCAACCGCTTCTGCGCCTCGGGCCTGGAAGCCGTGAACATGGCCGCGGCCAAGGTCATCTCGGGTGAAGCCGACCTGACCATCGGTGGCGGTGTCGAGAGCATGAGCCGCGTGCCGATGGGCAGCGACGGCGGCGCCTGGCCGACCGACCCGTCGTCGGCCTTCAAGACCTACTTCATGCCGCAGGGCGTGTCGGCCGACCTGATCGCCACCCTCTACGGCTTCAGCCGCGACGACGTCGACGCCTACGCCGTCGAGAGCCAGCGCCGCGCCGCCCAGTCGTGGGCCGAGGGCCGCTTCTCCAAGTCGGTCGTGCCGGTGAAGGACCAACTGGGCCTCAACATCCTGAGCCACGACGAGACCGTCCGCGCCTCGACCACCATGCAGACCCTGGCCTCGCTGAACGCCTCGTTCACCGGCATGGGCGAGATGGCCTTCGACGCGGTGGCCACCCAGCGCTACCCGCAGGTCGAGCGCATGACTCACGTGCACCACGCGGGCAACAGCTCGGGCATCGTCGACGGCGCCGCCGGCGTGCTGATCGGCACCAAGGAAATGGGCGACGCGCTCGGCCTCAAGGCCCGCGCCCGCATCAAGGGCATGGCCTCGATCGGTTCGGAGCCGTCGATCATGCTCACGGGTCCGTCGCTGGTCACCGAGAAGCTGCTCAAGAAGCTCGGCATGGAAGTCGCCGACATCGACCTCTACGAGCTGAACGAAGCCTTCGCGGCCGTCGTCCTGCGCATGATGCAGGCGCTGGACATCCCGCACGAGAAGATGAACGTCAACGGCGGCGCCATCGCCATGGGCCACCCGCTGGGCGCCACCGGCGCGATGATCCTGGGCACCATGGTCGACGAGCTGGAACGCTCCGACAAGGAAACCGCCCTGATCACCCTGTGCGTCGGCGCCGGCATGGGCACCGCCACGGTCATCGAACGCGTCTGATCATAACAACCCGATGCTCCCCCTCTGGGGGGAGCTGTCGCGGAGCGACTGAGGGGGTGAGCGCGGCGCGCTCCTCTTTCCAGTCCCCGCGGATCTGGAGAAGAGAACATGGAAAACTTCAAGATCGAGGTCGACGGCGACGGCATCGCCCTGGTCACCTTCGACGTCCCCGGCCGTTCGATGAACACCCTGACCGCTTCGGTGATCAAGGAAGTCGGCGAGCTGGTCGAGCGCATCAAGACCGACGCCGAGATCAAGGGCGTCGTCATCACCTCGGGCAAGACCACCGGCTTCTGCGCCGGCGCGGACCTGGGTGAACTGGGCGGCAATGGCGGCCTGGGCGGCGGTGATTTGCAAGCCGCGTTCGACGCCGGCTTCGCGCTGAACAAGGCCTTCCGCGGCCTGGAAACCAGCGGCAAGCCGGTGGCCGCGGCCATCAACGGCCTGGCGCTCGGCGGCGGCCTGGAATTCGTCCTGGCCACCCACTACCGCGTGGTCGCCGACCTGCCGAAGCTGCAGCTGGGCCTGCCGGAAGCCAAGGTCGGCCTGCTGCCGGGCGGCGGCGGCACCCAGCGCCTGACGCGCCTCATGGGCGTCATGGCCGCAGCTCCGTACCTGCTCGAAGGCAAGTCGATGAAGCCGGCCGAGGCGCTCGGCGCCAAGGTCGTGCACGAAGTCGTGCCGGCCGGCACGGAAGTCGAAGCCGCCAAGACCTGGATCAAGACCAAGGGCGACCCGGTCGCGCCCTGGGACAAGAAGGAATTCAAGATCCCCGGCGGCGGCCCCTACACCCCGACCGGCGCCCAGGTGTTCATCATGGGCAACGCCATGCTGCGCAAGAACACCTACGGCAACTACCCGGCCCAGCAGAACATCATGAAGGCCGTCTATGAGGGCCTGCAAGTTCCGTTCGACGCGGCCATCCGCATCGAGACCCGCTACTTCCTCAAGACCCTGATGACCCCGCAGGCCAAGGGCATGATCCGCACCCTGTTCCTCAGCTTGCAAGAGCTGGGCAAGGGTTCGGGCCGTCCGGCCGGCGTGCCCTACTACGACGTCAAGAAGGTCGCCGTGCTCGGCGCCGGCATGATGGGCGCGGGCATCGCCTACGTCCAAGCCATGGCCGGCATCGAGACCGTGCTGATCGACCAGACGCAGGAAGCCGCCGACAAGGGCAAGGGCTACGCCGAAGGCCTGGTCAAGAAGGCCGTTTCGCGCGGCAAGCTGACGGCCGAGAAGGGCGAGGCCATCCTGGCCCTCATCCATCCGACGTCGGACTACGCCAACGTCAAGGGCAGCGATCTGGTCGTCGAGGCCGTGTTCGAGAACCGCGACGTCAAGGCCGCCGTCACCAAGCTGGCCGAGGCTGAGCTGGCCGACACCGCCGTGTTCGGCTCCAACACCTCGACCCTGCCGATCACCGGCCTGGCCGAAGCCTCGATCCGTCCGGAAAGCTTCATCGGCATCCACTTCTTCTCGCCGGTCGACAAGATGGGCCTGGTCGAGATCATCCTCGGCGAGAAGACCGACCAGGCGACCATCGCCAAGTCGATCGACTACGTCCTGAAGATCAAGAAGACCCCGATCGTCGTCAACGACAGCCGCGGCTTCTACACGTCGCGCTGCTTCGGCACCTTCGTGCAGGAAGGCATGGAGCTGCTCAGCGACGGCATCGCCCCGGCGATCATCGACAATGTCGGTCGCGCCACCGGCATGCCGCGCGGCCCGCTGGAAATGCACGACGACGTCGCGCTGGACCTGTCGCACAAGATCGCTGTCCAGACGAAGAAGGACCTCGGCGACAAGTACGAGGAGCGCCCGTTCACCGCGATCATCGCCAAGATGGTCGAGGACCTGGGCCGCTACGGCCGCAAGAACGGCAAGGGCTTCTACGACTATCCGGAAAAGGGTCCCAAGACCCTGTGGCCGGGCCTTTCTGAGCTGGTTGAAGTCAAGACCACCGAAGCCGACAAGGCGCTGATCGAGCAGATCCGCACCCGCCTGCTGTACCGCCAGGCCGTCGAGGCCGCGCGCTGCTTCGAGGAAGGCGTGATCACCGATCCGCGTGAAGCCGACGTCGGCGCCATCCTGGGCTGGGGCTTCGCGCCCTGGACCGGCGGCCCGGTCAGCTTCATCGACGGCATCGGCGTGGCCAAGTTCGTCGAGACCCTCGACCAACTGACCGCGTCCTACGGCGCGCGCTTCGCCCCGCCGGCCCTGCTGCGCGAGATGGCCGCCAAGGGCGAGACCTTCTACAGCCGCTTCGGCGTCAAGGAGAAGGCGGCCGCCTGAGGTCGCTTTCGCCCCACAGGTGAAATGAGGAGGCCCGGCGGCGACGCCGGGCCTTTTCTTTTCGCCGCCGCATCATTGCCGACATCCTCGCGCCCCATGGGCTCTGTAACGGGAACGCCTCGCGCCTGTTGCGCGGAGGTAAGGATTCGGGATGGCCGGTAGGCGATCGACAGCTCGCCGCAGAAGGCCTTTCGCCCTCGCCCTGATCGTGGTGAGCGGCCTGCACGTGCTGCTGGGCGTGGCCCTGGTCAGCGGTATCAAGATCATGCCGCCGCCGGTCGAGCCGCAGAGCCTGATCGTCGACCTGGTCGACGTCGCCCCGCCGCCGCTCGCGCATCTGCGGCTCCCGGACGCCGCGCCCGCGCCGCAGGCCTCCGCCGCCGCGCCTCCGGCCCACGCCGTGGTTCCGCTGCCGCCCCAAACGCCCGCCCAGGTCGCCAGCGCTCCGACGCCGGCGCCGGCCGCGCCCGAAGCGCCCCGCGCCGCCGTCGCTCCCCCTGGGTTCAAGTCGCGCGGCACGCCCACGCCCGGCGGTGATGCGCTGCGCCAGGCCGCCCGCGAAGGCGGCGGCTGCAACCACGCCGACCTCTACCGCCTGACCAAGGCCGAACGCGCCGCCTGCGACGACAAGCTGGGGATCAAGGCCAAGGACGCGCCGATGTACGCGGTGATCGACCAGTCCAAGAAGGACTTCTTCGACGGCGCCTGCAAGAAGGACGACGAGTGGTGCCTCTACCGCACGGGGCAGGGGCCGTATCCGGGCCTGCTGGCCCTGATGAAGAAGAAAAAGGACGACTGGTGATCCCTCTCCCCTTGCGGGAGAGGGTGGCCTCCGAAGGAGGTCGGGTGAGGGGTCTCTCAGACCTCTACACCGCGTAGGGCGGATCAGCCGGGTGAGGTGTCTGGAGTTTGAGAGACCCCTCATCCGACGGCTTCGCCGCCACCTTCTCCCGCAAGGGGAGAAGGCTGAATCAAAAAGGGCGGCCCTCGCAGGCCGCCCTTTCCGGTTTTCGGGAGACCCGAAACGCTTACCAGGTCTTGCTGACGCTCAGGAACACGCGGCGTTCGACTTCCAGGCCGGCGCTCTGGCGCTGGCGGTTGTCGCCGAGGTTCTGGCCGCTCAGGGCCACGGTCACGCCGTGGTCGAACGCGCGGGCCACCCGGCCGCCGAGGGCGGCGTAGGCGTCGATGTCCACCAGGTTCGGCGCGGCCGCGGCGCTGTAGAGCGCGTAGGCGCGGTGCTCGCCGACGAAGTGGGCGTAGCCGTCGACGGTCCAGGCGCCGCCGGTCCAGCCCAGCGAGACGTTGCCGCGGTTTTCCGGGGTGGTCTCGGCGTAGGCGGCCGTGCGGAGCACCGGTGAGAAGCCGGCGGTCGGCTCGTCGTCGACCTCGGTGTGGGTCCAGTCGGCGTTCCAGCGGAAGCCGCCCGTCAGCTGACCCGAGGCGGCCAGCTCGAAGCCGGTCATCTTGCTGTCGCCGATGTTGCGGTAGCTGAGCACCGGCAGGCTGACCAGGGTCGCCGCCACGTCGATCTGGGCCGAGGTCGGCTGGCCCTTCACGTCCTCGGTCTTCTGCACGAAGGCCTTGGCGCTGACTTCGGCCTTGAGAGCGGGCAGGGCGCGCTCGTAGGTCAGCTGGTAGTTGGTGATGATCGCCGGCTCGAGGGTCGGATTGCCGGCCAGACCGATGGTGTACGGACCGACGGTGACGCGGGCCTGCAGGGCGCCCAGGTCGACCAGGGTCGGAACCTGCACGCCGCGGGCGGCGGTGGCCTTGAAGGTGTCGACGTCGGTGGCGCGCCAGACCAGGCCGAGGTTGTAGCTCGGCTCTTCGATCTTGCGGTCCCAGTAGCCGTTGCCCAGCGGCGGCGAGCCGGCCGGGAACGTGCCTTCGCGCGACAGGTCCAGGCTGTCGTAGCGGCCGGCGGCGGTGAAGGCGAGCTTGTCGGTGATCGCCCAGTTCCACATCGCCGAGGCCGACAGCACGTCATAGCTGACCTGCGCGCCGCCGATCGGGGCGGTGTTGACCTCGTTGTGGCGGTACTCGCCGCCGATGCGCAGGGTGTGCTTCGCGCCGATCTTGAACAGGTCCTGCACCGAGACGACGCGGATCTGGTTCTCGAAGCGGGCGTTCTGGCCGAGGATCAGGTGCTTGGCGGTCAGGTCGTTCTGGTAGGCCGACAGCTGCAGCTGGCCGACCTTGGTCTCGGCGGTCAGCGTGCCCTTCACCGAGCTCGTCAGGTACTTGCTGGGCGAGTAGGCGTAGTTGGACAGCATGTCGCTGACCTGGACGTTCGAGTACGAACCCTCGACGCGCAGTTCGGCCTTGTCGGTCAGCTGGGTGACGGTGTCGATGTTGGCGGTGACGCGCGACGGGTCGTTCAGCTGGCTCTTGGCCACGCCGACGGTGTTTTCGTACTCGTCCGACTTGGCCGCGCCGGCCGAGACGCGGGCGCTGAAGCGCTCGCCGACCTTGAACGACTTGGCGGCCGAGACTTCACCGTAGCGGGCCGAGCCGGTGCGCAGGGTGATGTCGCCGGTGTCGTCGAACTTCGGGTTGACCGTGATGATGTTGACCACGCCGCCGACGGCGTTGAAGCCGAACAGGGCGCTGTTGGGGCCCTTCACCACTTCGATCTGGCGGATTTCCGACAGCTGCACGGGCAGGGTGGCCCAGGCGGTGTAGCCGTAGTGGTCGAGATAGACCTGGCGGCCGTTGATCAGCACCAGCAGGCGCGGCGACATGGCCTGGTTGTAGCCGCGGACGCTGACGTCCGAGGCGCCGGCGCCGCGGCTCTCGACGTCGAGGCCGGCCACGCGCGACAGGATGGTCGGCAGGTCGGTCGCGCCCGAGCGCTGGATGTCGGCGGCCGAGATGATGGTCATGTCCACCGGCGCTTCGGTCGAGCGCTGCGGGGCGCCGGTGGCGCTGGTGGTGACCGGTTCGTTGAACAGCTGCTCGAGCGAGCCGTAGTCGATGGATTGCGCGTGCGCGGCCGAGGCGGCGACGACGAGGAGGCCCGCGGAAGCGCCGGCCAGGAGAGTCTTTTTCATGTGATTATGTCTCTTCAGCTGGCCGGGATCAGACTTCGCGGATCATCATGCGGAAGGCGGACTTGAAGACCGCGCCGACGGCCGCGGCGGCCGAACGGTTGACGATGATCTCGACCTTGGGGTCGGCCGACACGCTCATCACGCATGCGCCGCTGGCGGCGCAGGAGGCGTCCGAGCCGATGGTGATGATCTTCTTGGCCTTGGCGGCCGCGCCGACGTTGACGCCGGTGGTGACATAGAGGGCGGCCACGCCGCTGACGCCCGAGACGGCGCCGGCTTCGACCGGCTTGGCCGTCAGGGTCAGGGCGCCGGTGTTCATGCCGCCACCGATGGCGGCCATGACGGCGTTCTTCTCGGCGACCGAGGCCGGCTTGGACGGATCGAACACCACGCCCAGCACCTGTTTGCCGGTGGGGCCGTTCTCGAGGAAGGTCAGCGCGCGGCCAGCGATCTGGAGGTCCTTGGCGGCGTCGGCGTGAGCGCTCAGAGGCGCGATGGTGAGGAGCGCCGCGGCCAGCGCCGCTGCGGGTTTCGTCTTCGACATTCTGTTGAAATCCCCTGCCCTTTGTTGGGCTTATGAGCGGGGTGATCGCGCGCCGGACGTAAAGAAGAGGTAACGCTGCCTAAATCACGACGTTATCCGACTAACCAGGAATGTCCGGTAGTCGACCAATGAACAACTCTAGATCGGCATTTCCCTATAGGGCAGGGTGGGTCTTTCCCCTGCTTTGGCGTCATCTTGAGTTGTGTTCGGACAGAATGTCGCAGGGATGGTTTATTTTCAGATCGACAGGCGCTCGGCGGTGACTCCGGCGGCGCGCAGGGCGGCCAGGCGGGCGAAGGCCAGGGTCAGGGCCTTGCGCCGGGCCGGCGCCAGGGGCGTGACGGGGGCGGCCCGCACCACGGCCCCGCCGAAGCCGTCGGCGACGATCAGGCCCGGCTCCTCCGGCAGGATCCCATCCGGAAAGTGCGGGGCGACGGCGAAGTGGAAGGCGTCGCAATAGGGCGCGTACTCGCCCCACTTGCGGTCGACGCGATAGTCCTCCAGCCCCGACTTCACTTCGACGATGACGATGTCGCCCTTGGGGCCCAGGGCCATCAGGTCGGCCCGCCGGCCGTTGGGCAGGGTCACCTCGGCCAGGGGCGCGTAGCCCAGATCGACCAGCAGCCGCGCGGCCCCGCGGGTGACGGCCAGGGTGGTCTCCGGCCGGGACATGTCCGAGCGCGAGAGGGCGATGTCGACGACGACGTCCATGGTTGTCACCATGTTCCATCTTTGTTCGCCGTGCAAGCGGGCGGCGTCTGCTCGGTGCACGGCGGGCGGGCGCCTTTCGGGCTCGACCAACCTGCGGTTCGCGCTATAGCGGCGGGCGAGGGGGAGACCGTCTTGAAGAGAAGAACCTGGATCCTGGCCGCCGTCGCGCTGGCCGTGGCCGGCGTCGGCGGCGTGGCGGTGCTGAAGGCCAAGGCCGCCTCCGTGGAGGACGCCTTCCAGACCGACGCCGACGCCAAGCGCGTGGCCGACGTGCACGAGATCGCCGAGCTGGTCGAAGCCTACCGCGTCCGCACCGGCAAGCCGCCCTTCGTCGACCGGGCCCGGCGGGCCGAGCACGGGGACTATACGGTGATCATCGGCGCGCCCAAGGCCGAGCAGGCCCTGATGGGCGAAGGCAATCCGCTGGGCAGGGAGGACCCCGCCGCCGGCGCGGTCGATCTTGGACGGGCGCTGCGCGCGGTGCTCGGCGGCGACGGGAGCCTGCCGATCGATCCCCAGCGCGCGCCCACCGGCGGGTCGCCCAACGTCTATTATCTGCGGGTGAAGTCGAACGGCCAGTACCTGGTCGCCGGCTTCCTGCGCCGGCCCGACGCGCGGGCGACGCCGGTCGCGCCGGGCATCTGGGCCTACGCCCTGCGCTCGGAGGCGGGCGCCTGGGGCGCTCCGATCTGGGACCATGCCCGTACGCTGGCCCAGGTTCCCGCCGAGGAGCGCAAGGCTATCGCCGAGGCGGGCGAGCAGGCCACGGCGAAGTTCGCCCGCTACGCCCGCACCCGCAGCGATCCGCCGACCTAGGGCCGGCGGCTACTCCACCAGGATCGGCGGGGCGACGGGTCTGTTCGCGGGGCCACGCGTACGCCAAGCCTCCATCTCGGCGAGCAGGGCCTTGGTCCCGACGGTCAGGGTTCGGGGCAGGACGCCGTCGACGCCGGGGCCGCGCCCGAAATTGCCCACGGGCGCGTGCTGTCGCGGCTTTTCGTGCAGGCGCCAGGCGACCATCGTCCCGCCCTTGGGCAGCTTCCAGGCGAAGAACGCCTCGACGTCGCCCCAGGCCACCTTCCCGCCGGGCTTCAGCCCGCCCTGGATCTGGAAGCCGTCGGCGTCGAGCACCAGCCGCTGGGGCTTGAGCAGTTGCACCAGGAAGGCCGCGGCGCAGAAGCCGAAGAACAGGATGCACAGCCAGGGCATCAGGCGCTCGTCGTCCTTGGCCTTGTCGATGAGCCAGGCGCCCAGCGCCACGAAGGCCAGGCTGCCGGCCAGGCCCAGCGCCAGCTTCCACCGCGCGCTCTCGATGACTTTCCGTTCCATGGACGCCCCCGTCGATGACGGGAGCGAACCTGCCACGACCGGCGGGCGAGCGCCACCGTGGCGCTCGCCCTAGCCCGGCGCGTGCTTCGTCACCCGCAGCCGCGAGACGTCGTAGCCCATGGCCTTGGCGCGGTCGGTCAGCTGCTGGGTCAGGGCCGGGGTCGGCTTGTCGCGGGTCAGGAGCCAGAGATAGCGGCCGCTGCCCTCGCCGACGATCGACCAGCTGTAGTCGTCGGCGTGGTCGAGCACCCAGTAGTCGCCGACGAAGAACGGGCCGAAGAACGACACCTTCAGCTTCGCGCCGGTCACCTTGTCGGCCAGCTTGGCCTTGCCCAGGCTGATCTTCTCGACACCTTCGGGACCGCCCTGGCGGCAGGTGTTGCGCACCTCCACGAGGCCGTCGGGGCGCAGGGCGTATTCGGCGGTGACGCCGTCGCAGCCCTTTTCGAAGTGGAAGTCGTAGCGGGCGGCCTCGTACCAGAGGCCGAGATAGCGCTTCAGCTCGACGCTCTTGGCCGGCTGCGGCGGGCTGGGATTGCCGGTCGGGCGGGCGGCGCAGGCGGCCGCCGCGCCCAAGGCCAGCAGGACCGCGCCGACGATGGCCGGGGAGACGCGCCGCATGCGTCAGGCTTCCGGCTGCTGTGGGAACACCAGCTTGGCGTAGCCCAGCGCCTTGACCCGGGCCAGGGCCGCCTCCTTGGCCGCCTCGTCCATCACCGGCTTGCGCGACAGCAGCCAGACGAAGTTGCCGCCGGGCGTGGCCATGATCGCCCAGGACTCGTCGTCGGCCCGGTCGAGCACCCAGTATTCCTGCTTCTTCATGCCGCCCAGGAAGCTCATCGAGAACTTGGCGTTCTCGGATCCGGCGACGATCTTGCCGGTGGTGTTGAAGGTGCGGGCTTTGCCGCCGGCGCTGTCGCGGCGGCAGACCTGGCGCACCGAGAAGCTGTCGGCGGTCCTGGCCGTGAACTCGGTGGTCGGGGCCTCGCAGTTGCGCTGGCCCGAATTGGGGGTGCGGGCGATCTCGTACCACTTGCCCGTATAGAAGCCGGCCGCCACCGGCTTGGACGGCGGCTGCGCGCCGGCGAAGGCCAGCATCGGGCCCATGGTGGTAAGGGCGGTGACGACCGCCGCGATGGTGATCAGGCCTGCTCGCATTCCGACACCTTGCTGCTTGCCCCCTTGCTGGTTGCCAGGGGAGGCGGGCTTTTCGCCCTGCTCAAGTTCATCCCTCGAACGGAAGCAAACGCAAGGCGGCGCAGGGGTGTTCCCCTACGGGTCGTATCGCCGACGGGGTGGGTGGCGGCGCACCGCCGCCAAATAACGTCCCGTCATTCCCGCCCTTGTGGCGGGAACCCCTCTGTCAGCCGCAGGGTCAGGAGGGGGCGGCGTGCTCAGCACGCCGCTTGCGCTTCCCTTGCTAACGGAACCAGGGTTTCCCGCCACAAGGGCGGGAATGACGGGAGTTTAGAGGGCTTTAGCGCCTACTCCGCCGCGATGGTCACCGGGGCGACGCGGTCCTTGAAGTTGATGGCCTGCAGGTGGCGGATGCCTTCCTCGGCGATGTCGTCGCCGACCATGCGGTCGCCCTCGGCGCGCAGTTCGTCGAGGTCGACGTACATGGCGTAGAAGGCCTTGGTGCGGTCGGTGATGATGCCGGCGTTGAGCAGGGTCTTCACCAGCACCCGGAAGATGTTGGTCTGCTCCTTCATGTTCTCCCGACGCAGGTCGTCGGTCATGATCTTCCCGTACTCCTCGACCACCTTGTCCGGATCCAGGCCGAACTCGCGGTAGAGATCCAGCTGCTGGTGCGGCGAGACGAGGTTGAACAGCAGGGTCTGGAAGCAGTGGGCCGCCCAGTCCTCGATGATGGCGTGCTCCTCGGGCGTCAGCTTGGGCACGGTGCGGTCGGCCCAGATCTTCCCGAACTTGTGGTGGAAGGCCTCGTCGGTCATCACCAGCTGCAAGAGCTTCTTGCCGAGCGGATCGTGGATTTCCTTGAAGAAGGTGGCGAAGGCGCCCATGGCCAGGCCCTCGACCAGCATCTGCATGCCGATGATCTTCTTGTAGACCTCGGGGGCGGCGATGATCTCGACCAGCAGGGTCTTCAGCGCCGGGCCGCACTCGACCGGCTTGCCCCAGCGGGCCTTGATGTACTTGGCGAAGGCGGTGACGTGGCGCGCTTCTTCGCGGGTCTGGTTGGCGGCGTATTCCTGCGCGCCCTGGTCCTTCAGCACGTGGCACAGGCTGGCCGACAGGTTCAGCGCGCCCTGCTCGCCGTGCAGGATCGACGAGAAGCTGCGCAGCACCGACTGGTTGATGAAGCGGGTGCGCTGCTTGGGATCGGAGAGGTGATTGGAGACGTAGTCGGTCGACAGGGCGATGACCAGTTCCTCGGGAACCAGCGGCTGGTTCTCCATGTCGAACGGCTCGTCGAAATCGATATAGGCCTTGTCGAGCGGGTCCCAGAAGTGGTCGTGAGTGGCCGAGATGATCTTGTCGAAAGCGGTCGAGCGGTTGTTGTACCGGTCGAGCTCGAGCATGGACTCGAAGTCGTCGGGCGCCACGGCGTCGTACATGGCGTCCTTGGTGATGTTCTTGTCCGTCACGGTCGGCTCCTCTCCTGTGGGCGCGGAGAGGGCCCGTCTGGCGCGGGCCTCTATCCGAGTGAACACTGTCCACTCAAACTTCCGGTACGGTCAAATTAAAAATGACGATGGCGTCACCTTCGCCGCAGTCGCTTGAAGCAGAAAGAGAAACGCCGCCATGGGCTTGAACGTCTTCGTGCTTACCGGAGCCGGGGTTTCCGCCGAGAGTGGGCTGGGCACCTTCCGCGACGAGGGCGGGGTGTGGACCCAGTACGACCTTTCGGAGGTGGCCACGCCGCAGGGCTTCGCCCGCGATCCGGCCAAGGTGCGGGCCTTCTACAACGCCCGTCGCGAGAACCTGGCCGGGGCGGCGCCCAACCCCGCCCACTTCGCCCTGGCGCGGCTTCAGACCGAGCTGGCGGCGCGGGGCGGGCGGCTCTTCCTCTGCACCCAGAACGTCGACGACCTGCACGAGAAGGCCGGCTCGACCGAGGTCGTCCACATGCACGGCGAACTGGCCGTCACCCGCTGCCACGCCTGCCAGGCGACGCGTCCCGATCCGGGTCCGCTCGACGCGGCGGCGGTCTGCGAAGCCTGCGGCGAGGTCGGCATGGCGCGGCCGCACGTCGTCTGGTTCGGCGAGACGCCGCTGTTCATGAACGAGATCTTCGACGCCCTGGAGGAGGCCGACCTCTTCGTCGCCATCGGCACCTCGGGCTCGGTCTATCCGGCCGCCGGCTTCGTGGGCGAGGCGCGGCGGATGGGGATCCGCACCTGCGAGATCAATCTGGAGCCGTCCGACAACGCCCGGGCCTTCGACGAGCGCCTCTATGGTCCCGCCGGCGAGGTCGTGCCGCGCTGGGTGGAGAGCGTGCTGGCCTGAGGCGGATCGGCATTCGGCGGCCCGGGCTCATTTTTCACCGAGCATCCCCGCGAAGGCGGGGATCCAAGCCGAGGTCGCAATCGACCCACGGCCGCGCCTCATCCTGAAATCCAGCTTGGGTCCCCGCCTTCGCGGGGATGCACGGATTTGAAGGTCGCGAACAGCTGACTGTCGATACGGTCCTAGGCCAGGCGCGGCCGGAACTGCTCCATCAGCGCCTCGGCCTCGTCGGCGTCGTCCTCGTAGACGGTGTCGGACGACAGCACCTTGGCCAGGCACCGCACGGCCGCCTCGACCGAGCGCCGCACGCCGATGCCTTGCAGATAGCACTTGGCCAGTTGCAGGCAGGCGGAGTCGTCGCCCGCCGCCGCCCCGCGCGCGAACCAGCGGACCATGGCGCGATGGTCGCCGCGCTCGCGATAGAGGATGGCGATGTTGTTGGCCGCGACCGTGCAGCGGGCCTGCCGCCAGGCCCGCTGATAGAGGCGCATGGCCTCGTCCTTGTCGGGCGGGGCGCCCAGGCCCGTGTCGTGCATGTAGGCCAGGTTGGTCAGGCCGGTGATGTCGCCCAGGTCGGCGCAGCGGGCGTAGCCCTCTCGGGCGCGGGCGTAGTCGCCGGCCTGCTCGGCTTCGCAGGCGATGTGCAACAGGGCTTCGGTCTCGATCATCGCCCCAGCTATGGCACAGGCGCGGCGGCGCGGCCTAGTCCTTCGCCGCCGGTTGCGGGATCAGTTCCAGGAAGTTGCGCACCAGGGGCGAGGCGTCGCCGGCCCGGGTGGCCAGGGCCAGGGGCACGCGCGGCGTCGCGCCGTCGAGCGGGCGATAGACCACCCCCCGCACGGCCAGCTGGGCGATCGAGCCGGGGATCATGGCCACGCCCAGGCCCGCGGCGACCAGGTTGATCATCGCCACGATGTGCGGCGTCTCCTGGGCGATGACGGGCTCGAACCCCTCCTGCGCGCAGGCCTGCCGGATCAGGCCCAGGAAGGTGCGCCCGATCCCCTGCGAGAAGATCACGAACGGCTCGCCGCGCAGCTCCGCCACCGGCGCCCGGGCCTGGGTCGCCAGCCGATGGCCGGCCGGCAGGGCCAGCACCAGCGGCTCCTCGCCCAGCGGCAGCAGGTCTAGACCCTCGGCCGCGACATTGCCCGGCCGCACGAAGGCCGCGTCCAGTTCCGCGCGCCGCAACCGCTCGGCCAGGCGGGCCGAATGGCTCTCCTCGACGATCAGGCTGGCGTCCGGATATTTCCAGTGGAAGACGGCGAAGGCCTCGGTCACCGCCGGGTGGAAGTTGGCCGACGAGGTGAAGCCCACCCGCAGCGCGCCCACGTGGCCGCCGCCGGCCCGGCGGGCGGCCTGCAAGGCGCGGTCGGCCTGTTCGAGGATCTGGCGGGCCTCGGCCAGGAACACGCGGCCGGCCTCGGTCAGTTCGGCCCCGTGCGGGCGGCGCAGGAACAGGGGATAGCCGATCTCGGTCTCAAGGTCGCGGATCTGCTGGCTCAGCGGCGGCTGGCCGATGCCCAGGCGCGCGGCCGCCCGCGTGAAGTTCAACTCCTCCGCAAGGGCGACGAAATAGCGGACGTGGCGCAGTTCCATGGACGGGACGGGGACTCGAAAAGCGGGTTCAGGCTGGTGGAAACTTGCCCGGAGGCGCCGGCCGGCTGGCCTTCCACAGCGTGACGGCCAGGGCCGCCAGCGCCGCGGGAACCAGGGCGACCAGCCATACCAGCACCACGGCCGTCAGTTGCAAGACCGACAGCAGGACCACGAGGGTCTTGTTCTCCGGCTTGCCGACCTTGGCGCGAGGGGTGAACACGGGACGCAATCTCTCGCAACGCGGCTGACCGCCACGCGTCCACGTCGTGGAGCGTCGGGCGGCCAGTCGTCAGCGGTGTTGCATCAACCTCCGACGAATCTGCGGAAAGTATTGCGCAGAATCCGTGATATTCAATCGCAAACTCTCGTGACGAGGGATATTGTGCTTTTACGCACCGATCATTGAGCGAAACCGGGCGATAATCGCCGTTTTATCCTCAGGTATTGCTCAGAACTCTTGATCGATTGCTTTTAGCTATCGCCGTCAGGCTTCCAGGCTGGCCAGCACCTTCGGATCGCGCCGGGCCAGATCGATCAGGCGCTCGACCAGCGCCTCGCGGCTGTCCAGGGCCAGGCCGTCGCGCAGGCGGGCCATGCGGTCGCGCACCGCCTGCAGGCCGGGCTCGTCCAGGCCGTTGGCGGCGACCACCACGGCCGCCTGGTGCTTGCAGGCGCCGAACTTCTCGAAGCCCGGACAGTCGCAGCGGCCTTCGCCGGCGGGGCTGCGCAGCTCGACCACATAGAGGTCGCCGGCGCTGCCGGTGACGTGGGCGGTCACCGCGTCGTCCTCGATCGCCACCAGGTCGACGTCGCCCTTTTCGGCGATGGCCACGCCGCTTTCGAACCAGCGCTCGTCCATGCGCTCGCGCCAGGTGTCGGTGTCGAAAAGGCTCATGCCTCGTCCTCGATGCGGTGGATGTCGTCGTCCGACAGCCCGAAATGGTGGCCGATCTCGTGGACCAGCACGTGCTCGATCAGCTCGCCCAGGGTGACGTCGCCGCGTTCGGTCCATTCGTCCAGGATCGGACGGCGATAGAGGAACACCATCGACGGGTTGGGCAGGGTGTCCAGCACCGAGCGGCGCGACAGGTCCACGCCCTGGTAGAGGCCGGTCAGCTCGAACGGATCCTCGATGCCGAGACTGGCCAGCACGTCGTCGGTGGCGAAGTCGTCGATGCGGAAGACGACGTCGCCGGTCAGGCGGCGGAAGTCCTCGGGCAGGGCGTCGAAGGCGGCCTTGGCCAGGGCGGCGAAGTCGTCCAGCGAGGGGGCGAGGCGGTCGGTCCAGGTCATGGACTCCAAATAGCGTCATTCGTCCTGTGGGGAAGGGCTGATCGCGCTCTCGCCGCGCGCGGTCTAAGCTGCCAAATCTGATTCGACCTTTCCGCCTTGTTGGGGCCTAGCGACACGCCGGATGACATCGCTTGATCTGATCCTGGCCGCGGCGGCCGGCGCGGTCTGCCTGGCGATCTGCGCCACCCTGTGGGCCCTGGCCCAGCGGCGCGCCTTCGACGCCCGCATGGCCGCCATGCTGCGCCGCCTGCAAGAGCTGGAGAGCGGCTCGCTCGCCACCCAGGCCTCGTCCGAAGCCTTCGACAACGCCCTGGTCGCGGTCGAGGACGGCTCCGCGCGCCTGGTCTCCGGCGAGGACAGCCTGGCCGCCTGCGCCCAGGTGCTGGGCGTCGCGGCGACCCCCGATGCGGTGGTCCAGGCCCTGGCCGTCGGCGATCCCGACCACGCGGCCCGGCTCAAGACCCTGTTCGAGCGCGGCGAGGCCTGCGCCTTCGAGGCCCGTGGTCCCGGCGGCCGGGTCATCGTCGAGGGCCGCGCGGCCGGCGCCCTGGCCTGGCTGCGCCTGGCCGCCCAGACCGGCGACGCGGGCCTGCCCAGCGCCGCCCGCTTCGCTGCCTTCGTCGACGGCCTGTCGGAACCGGCCTG
This sequence comes from Caulobacter sp. GW821-FHT10C03, assembly GCF_059415485.1. Classification (NCBI taxonomy): domain Bacteria; kingdom Pseudomonadati; phylum Pseudomonadota; class Alphaproteobacteria; order Caulobacterales; family Caulobacteraceae; genus Caulobacter; species Caulobacter sp. GW821-FHT10C03. The sequence goes on from NZ_JBWKNI010000006.1 coordinate 182,670, forward strand.
GATCGCCGCCGCCGACGGCGCCCCGACCTGGGCCAACGCCGCCTATCTGCGCGCCACCGGCGTCGAGAACGCCCAGCAGGCCGCCCGCGACGGCAAGACCTTCGACCGGGCCGTCGACGCCCTGGCCGTCGAGACCGCCGCCAAGGGCGAGCGCCGCGAGACCGTGCGCTGGACGCCGATCGACGGCCGCCGCCGGGCCTTCCGCTTCACCGTCAAGCCGCTGGAAGGCGGCGGGGCCGGGGTGTTCAGCGCCGACGTCACCGAGGTGGAAGACGTCCGCGAGACGCTGAAGAACCACGTCGCCGCCCACGACGAGACCCTGAACCACATCGCCGACGGCGTGGCGATCTTCAGCGCCAGCCGCCGCCTGTCGTTCCACAACACCGCCTTCGCCGACCTCTGGGGCCTGGAGCCCGCCTGGCTGGCCGAGCGGCCGACCCATGGCGAGGTGCTCGACCGCCTGCGCCAGCGTCGCCGCCTGCCCGAGACGGTCGACTACGCCAAGTGGAAGGCCGCCGAACTGGCCCGCTACGAGGACCTCGGTCCCCAGGCCGACGAGCTGTGGGACCTGCCCGACGGCCGCACGCTGAAGGTGGTCCGCCAGCCCCACCCGCTGGGCGGCATGCTGCTGCTCTATTCCGACATCACCGGCGAGCTGCGCCTGAAGGCCCAGTACAACGCCCTGATCCAGGTGCAGCAGGCCACGCTGGACAAGCTGAACGACGCCGTGGCCGTGTTCGGCTCCGACGGCCGCCTGCGCCTGCACAACGAGGCCTTCGAGACCTTCTGGAACGTCACCCCGCTCGCGCTTCAAGCGGCCGGCGACTTCGAGGGCGTGGTCGAGCTGTGCGTGCGCCGCCTGCACGACCTGACCTTCTGGCGCGAGCTGAAGGGCCGGGTGGCCGATCCGGATCCGCAGATGCGCGCCCCCACCTCGGGCGAGGTGCGCACCTCGGACGGCCGCATCGTCGTCTACCAGAGCCGGCCGCTGCCCGACGGCGCGACCCTGATCGCCTTCGCCGACGTCACCGACACCCGCCACCTGGAAAGCGCCCTGGCCGACCGCTCGGCCGCCCTGGCCGAGGCCGAGCGGCTGAAGCGCGACTTCGTCGGCAACGTCTCCTACGAACTGCGCACGCCGCTGACGACGATCATCGGCTATTCCGAGCTGCTGGAGCGGGCCGAGGGCCTGCACGAGCGCGGCAAGGGCCACGTGGCCGCCGTGCGCGCCGCCGCCACCCAGCTGGCCCGCTCGATCGACGACGTGCTCGACATGGCCCAGATCGACGCCGGCGAAATGGCGCTGGAGATCGAGGACATCCGCGTCGGCGACCTGCTGCAAGGCGCCTTCGATCGTGGCGGCAAGGACGCCGAGATCGGCGGCGTCACCCTGGAAGTGATCTGCGAGGAAGAGGTCGGCCTGATTCGTGGCGACGCCAAGCGCCTGAACCAGACCGTCGACCACCTGGTCGAGAACGCCCTGCGCCAGACGCCGCCGGGCGGCAAGGTGACGATCTCGGCCACGCGGGCGCTGGGCGAGGTCAAGCTGCACGTGACCGACACCGGCCGGGGCGTGCCCTTCCACGTCCAGGCCCACATCTTCGACCGCTTCGTCGGCCGTGATCGCGGCGGCCCGGGCCTGGGCCTGGCCCTGGTCAAGGCGCTGGTCGAGCTGCACGGCGGCTGGGTGGCCCTGGAAAGCGAGCCGGGCGCCGGCTCGACCTTCACCTGCCATCTGCCCGAAACCCAGCACCCCGGCGCGGCCCAGCCGGAGTTCGGGTTCTAGGCTCTTTGGCTGCGGCCGCTTGATCGGCGCGAAACGGCTTTCCGGCCCGGGCGTTGTGTCGGGACCTCCAAGGCGAGCCGGAGCCGATGCACCTTCTGATCCGCGCCGCCTTCGCCGGCGCCAGCCTGCTGCTGATGATCGCGTCCCTGGCCCTGGTGGCGCTGGGTTTCGCCGACGTGCTGCAGAGCCTTCGCCAGGCTCAGGGCGACGGAGCGGACGCCGTGCTGGACGGCCTGGGCTACCTGATCGTGGCCATCGCCGTCTTCGACGTCGCCAAGTACCTGTTCGAGGAGGAGGTGCGGCGGGGCAAGGAAAAGCGCAGCGCGGCCGAGGCCCGGCGCAGCCTGACCAAGTTCCTGTCGACCATCGTCATCGCCCTGTTCCTCGAAGGGCTGGTCGTGGTGTTCAAGACCGCCCGCACCGACGTGGCCCTGCTGGTCTATCCGACCATGCTGCTGCTCGCCGCGGCCGTCATCCTGGTCGCGCTGGGGGCGTTCCAGCGCTTTTCGGCCGCGGTCGAGGAGAAGGTGGGCGAGGACGACGACGCCGAGGAGCGCAAGGAGCGCACGCATTGAGCGCGCGCAGGCGCTCTCAACGCGCCGGCCAGTCCATCCGCCAGTGGGTCGCGGTCTCGCCGGTGGCGGCGAAGCCGAGGCGCTCGTAGAGCGTCCGTGCGCGGACATTGTCCTTGAGCACGTGCAGCCAGACGCCTGGGGAGCCCTGGCGCCGAGCCTGGGCCTGGGCGGCCTTCAGCAGGTCGCCGCCGATCCCCTTGCCGCGCACCAGCGCCAGCAGGCCGATATCGACCACCAGCAGGCCTTCGGGCGTGTCGTCCAGATAGAGCCGGCCGACGGCCTTGCCGCGCCGCTCGACGATCAGCCGCCAGGCGTGCGGATGGGCGCGGCCGAAATGGGCGTCCTGCAGGTCGTACTGGCTGTCGGTGAAGGCGCGCTTCTGGGCCGGCGGCCAGTCGACGGCCGCCAGTTCCCCGGCGCGCAGGTCGGCATAGAGGTCGCGAAGGAAAAACGTGTCCTCGAAACGGATCGAGCGAAGGGCCAGGCCCTTCGCTCGCCAGTTTACGGGCGCGAGGTTCGGCGGCGGGACAGGTCCCGCCGCCGACGCCGTCAGGTCAGTTGAAGCTGGGGAAGACGCCATAGAGCGCGATCGACCAGTTCAGGGCCAGGAGCGGCGAGTTGTTCTCGTGCGGCAGACCGCCGCCCGTGGGCAGGATGGTGTTGGGCGCCAGCGACGTATTGGGCGACTGGGCGGCCAGGAACACCTTGGTGGCGCCTTGCGAGATCAGCGCGCCCGAGGTGGGGGCGGCCGACCGCGTGGCGGTGCCGCCGCTGTAGGTCTGGAAGGCGTGGGTGTGCTGCGGGATCGTGTCGGTCGTCAGGGTGACGCTCGACGTCCCGAAGGTCTCGCCGATCGTCCGGGGCGACAGGCCGGCGCCCGTGCCCTGGTTGGCGACGCCGCGGTTGACCAGGTTCGGCAGCTGGAAGGTGCTGCTGCCGTTGCCGCCATAGTAGGTGCCCAGCAGCGAGAACAACGCGGTGTTCTGCTGGACCGCCAGGGTGGCGCCGTTGCACAGCGCCCACTGGTAGGGCGCGTAGCTGAAGGCGAAGAGCTGGATCTCGCCGACGAAGGGTTCGCTCATGGTTGGATCTCCAGCTCAGTTTTGCGACGGGAAGATGCCGAAGGCGGAAATGCAGATCGACACGGTCAGGGTCGGCGCGCAGTTCTGGTGCGGCTGGCTGCCGCCCGTGAGACCGACGGCCTCGGTGTCCATGGCGACCACCGTCGTGCCCGCGGCGTCCGGCAGGTAGAGCGTATCGGTGCCGCCGATCGTGCCGGGGAACAGGGTCGGCCCGGGGGTGATGGCGGTGGACGCGCCAGCGACCGCGACCATGGTGTGGTTGTGGGCCGGGATCTGCTGGGTGATCAGCGTCACTTCTTCCGTGCCCGACTTCTGGCCCAGAACATAGGTGCTGCCGCCGGGCAGGGTGCCCCAGTGGATCGGGCGACGGCCCTTGAGGTCCGGAATCCCGAAGGTGGTGATCCCGTCGCCGCCGAAGGTGGTGCCGAGCAGGGTGTAGAGGGTCTGGTAGTCCGCGATCGACAGCAGTCGTCCATCGCAGGGAAACCATCCCGTGGGCGTGCGCGAGAAACCGAACGCACGAATCTCGCCGACATACGGCTGGCTCATTTTAGAACTCCGTTTTGACGGCTGATCAGTTGCGCGAGGGGTAGATGCCCGACAGGGCGATCACGAACGTGATGGCCTCGTAGGGCTGCAGGTTCGGGTGCGGCTGGGTGCCGCCCGTCACGCCGATCGTGGCCGGATAGAGCGGCTGCAGGGAGCCTCCGCCTTGCGCCACATAGGCCGACGTCGTGCTGACGCTCGAGGTCGCGAACAGGCCGCCGGTCGGGTTGCGCCCGCCGCCTACCTGGGTGGTGGCCGTCGCCGTGTGGGTGTGCGACGGCAGGTTGCTGGTCAGCAGCGTGACGTTCTCCACGCCCGTGACCGTGCCCAGTTGATAGGGCGCCGGCTGCCAGGACGGATCCACCGAACTGCCGAAACCGACCGGCGTTCGGCCGCGCAGGTCGGGTAGGGCGAAGTTGGAAACGCCGTTGCCGCCGTAATAAGTACCCAGCAGCGAAAATAGCGCCGTATTCTGATTGATGGGCAAAAGCTGCCCGTTGCAGAAGGCGAAATACTTCTGCGCGAAGTTGTAGCCGGTCATCATGACCTGGCCCATGAAGAATTCTGCCATAGCCCTCCCCCGGGATAGACGCGCAAGGAGTGCGCGCCCAGGCCAAGCATGGCCCGGGATAAAATCAACTGTAAAGCGAAAAACCGAGATCTCGGTTTTTGTCTGGACTGTCAGGTTCCGGACTAGTCGCAACCAAAGAATGCGAATTTTTTGAAATCTGTGCATAAATGCACTGGAGCGGGCAATTAATTCGCTCTAGCGTTGAGATGGGGCGGCTGTGCGTTTTGGCCGCGAAACGCGTTTGGATTGTGCACCGCGGGGGCGGTGCGTTTGGGGGACGGCTTTTGAAAAGCGTCAGCATGCTTCGCGCCGGTTATCCGGCCGCGGAATCTTCGTCCGTGTTCGCCAAGATATTTTCGGCGTTCGCGTCCCGGTTCGGCAAACTTCTCGCCGTTCCATTGGTCTTCGCCGCCGTGCTTCTGGGGGCGAGCCTCGGGACTCCAACGGAATCGAGAGCCGCTGACTGCACCCTCTCAGCCATGACCTTCACCTCGGTGGGAGCCACGCAGACGCTGAACGCCAGCAGCTGCGACATCTTCATCACCTATGCGGGCGACAGCTTCTGGACCGGGATCCACTCGATCCAGGGCGAGAACGGGATCGACTATCCGGGGGAGGGGTACAGCAACATCTACCCCTATCCATCCGCGGACACGACGGTCACGACAGCGAACGCGACCTACAAGTTCCGGTCCAACAGCGCCTATTCCGACGCTTCGGCCACCGACATCTTCACGGTGACCCTGATGTCGGTGAACGCCAACGCGCCGGCGAGCGAGACCCTGACGCTCTATACCTGTCCGTCCTACGGCGGCGGGGCGACCTGTAACGCCACCAAGTCGGTGGGCATCACGGTGAACCTCAACGTTCCGCCGGCGGTGAGCTCGCTCAGCCCGACCAGCGGCTCGACCGCGGGCGGCACCAGCGTCGTTCTGACCGGCTCCAACTTCGTCAACATCACCGCCGTCACCTTCGGCGGCACGAACGCGACCGGCTACACGGTCAACAGCGCCACCCAGATCACCGCGACGGCCCCCGCCGGCTCGGCTGGTACGGTCAACGCCCGCGTCACCTCGTCCACCGGCGGCACCAGCGCCACCGCGGCCGGCAACCAGTACACCTACGTGGCCCCGCCGACCGTGACGAGCATATCGCCGACGGCCGGACCGACAGCGGGCGGCACAAGCGTCACCATCACCGGCACCAACCTCAGCGGCGCCACGGCGGTGAGCTTCGGCGGCACGGCGGCGACCGGCTTCACGGTCAACAGCGCCACCCAGATCACCGCGACCTCGCCGGCTGGCACCGGCACCGTGGACGTGCGCGTCACCACCGCCGGCGGCCAGAGCGCCACCAGCGCGGCCGACCAGTACACCTATGTCGCGGCCCCGACCGTGACCGCGGTCTCGCCGACCACCGGCAGCACGGCGGGCGGCACCTCGGTGACCATCACCGGCACCGGCTTCTCGAGCGCCACGGCCGTGACGTTCGGCGGCACGGCGGCGACCGGCTTCACGGTCAACAGCAACACCCAGATCACGGCGACCTCGCCGGCCGGCTCGGCCGGCACGGTGGATATCCGCGTCACCAATCCGGGCGGAACCAGCGCCACCAGTGCGTCCGACCAGTTCACCTATTCGGCCCTGCCGACGGTGACCTCGATCTCGCCGACGGCGGGCCCGACAGGCGGCGGCACGTCCGTGACGATCACCGGCACCAATTTCACCGGGGTCACCGCGGTGACGTTCGGCGCCACGGCGGCGACCGGCTTCACGTTCAACAGCGCCACCTCGATCACGGCGACCGCGCCGGCCGGTTCGGCTGGCACGGTGGATATCCGCGTCACGACGCCGGCCGGCTCCAGCGCCACCAGCGCGGCCGACCAGTACACCTATGTCACCGCTCCGACGGTGACCTCGGTCTCGCCGACGGCGGGTCCGACGGGCGGCGGCACGACCGTGACCATCACCGGCACGGGCTTCGCGGCCGCGGCCGGTACGGGCGCCGTCAAGTTCGGCGCGGCCACCGCCACCTACACGATCAACAGCAACACCCAGATCACGGCGACGTCGCCGGCCAACTCGGCGGGCACCTACGACATCACCGTGACCACGGTGGGCGGCACGAGCGCCACCAGCGCTTCGGACCAGTACACCTACGTCTCGGCCCCGACCGTGACCTCGGTCTCGCCGACGGCGGGCCCGACGGGCGGCGGCACGACCGTGACCATCACCGGCACCGGCTTCGCGTCGGCGCCGGGTACGGGCGCGGTGAAGTTCGGCGCGGCCACCGCCACCTACACGATCAACAGCAACACCCAGATCACGGCGACGTCGCCGGCCAATTCGGCGGGCACCTACGACGTCACCGTCACGACGCCTGGCGGCACCAGCGCCACCAGTGCGTCTGACCAGTACACCTACATCAGTGCCCCGACGGTGACCTCGGTGTCGCCGACCTCGGGTCCCACCGCGGGCGGCACGACGGTGACCATCACCGGCACGGGCTTCGCGGCGGCTCCGGGCACGGGCGCGGTGAAGTTCGGCGCGACCACCGCCACCTACACGATCAACAGCAACAGCCAGATCACGGCGACGTCGCCGGCCAACTCGGCGGGCACCTACGACATCACCGTCACGACGCCCGGCGGGACCAGCGCCACCAGCGCGTCCGACCAGTACACCTATGTCGCGCCGCCGGTCGGCAGCTCGCAGACCTACGGCTCGATCGTCGCCTACAACACCGGCTCGAACGCGACGACCAACATCGACCTGTCGCTCTACATCACGGGCGGCGGCACGCCGACCAACTACGCTGTCGGCTCGGCCACGACCGCCCAAGGCGGCTCGGTCAGCGTCAACAGCAGCGGGATCGCGACCTACACGCCGCCGATCGGCTACCGTAACGCCAACGACAGCTTCACCTACACGGCGTCCAACGTCGGCGGCACCTCGGCGCCGGCCACGGTCACCGTGACCATCGGCAATCCGACCATCACGGTCACCCTGCCGGCCAGCACGGGCACGGTCGAACGCGTCTACAATTCGGGCGCCGCCGCCGTGACCTTCGCGGGCGGCCGGGCCAGCTACACCGTCAACAGCATCAACGGTCTGCCTTCGGGCCTGACCGACGCTGGCGGCGGCGTCATCAGCGGCACGCCCTTGGCCAACGGCGTGTTCACGGTCACCGTCAACGTCACCGACAGCTCGCTGGGCGCGGGTCCGTACAACGCCAACACCACGGCGACCCTGACGGTCAGCCTGCCGCCGGCGCCGGTGGTCTCGTCCTTCAGCATCAACGGCCTGACCTACAACAGCGGTTCGGCCACGGCGACGACCTTCAGCGCGGCTCCGCACGCCACCGAAAGCCCGACCGGCTACCAGGTCGGCGCCTCGTCCTACGGCGCTACGGTCAGCGTCGATAGCGCGGGCCTGATGAGCTACACCCCGCCTGTCGGCTTCCGCGGCACCGACACCTTCAACTACGTCGCCACCAACGCCGGCGGCACGTCGAACGTCGGCCAGGTCTTCGTGACCGTGGACGACCCGGTGTTCTCGGTCACCCTGCCGGCCTCCACCGGCACGGTGGGCGCCGTCTACAACAGCGGCTCCTCGGTCGTGACCATCAGCGGCGGTAATCCGCCCTACAACAACTTCTCGGCCACGGGCCTGCCCGCCGGCCTGACCATGGACAGCTCGGGCGTCATCAGCGGCACCCCGACCACGGCGACCACCGCCACGGTCGTGGTCACCGTCACCGACAGCTCGGGCGGCAACGGCAGCTACACCGGCACGGCCTCGGCCAACCTGACCATCGCCGCGCCGACCATAACCCTGTCGCCCGCCGCGGGCGCCCTGCCGGGCGGCCAGGCCGGCGTCAGCTACAGCCAGACCTTCACCAGCACGGGCGGCGTCACGCCGACGACCTTCAGCGTCACCGCCGGCGCCCTGCCTCCGGGCCTGTCGCTGGACACCAGCGGCGTGGCCTCGGGCACGCCGACATCGACGGGGACCTACAACTTCACGGTCACCGCCACCGACAGCAGCGGCAACAGCTACACGGGCTCGGCCGCCTACAGCATCACGGTGAGCGCTCCGACGATCGTCGTGTCGCCCTCGACCCTGCCGGCCGGGACCGTGGCCGCCGCCTACAGCCAGACGATCACCGCCAGCGGCGGCACGACTCCCTATGTCTTCTCTCTCGACAGCGGGACTCTGCCTGCCGGCCTGACCCTGACGACCGGCGGGGTGCTCTCGGGCACGCCGACGCAAGGCGGGTCGTTCCTGATCACCATCAAGGCGACGGACGCGACCGCGGGCGGCGCCTATAGCGGCACGCAGACCTACACCCTGGTCATCGGCGCGCCGTCGATCGCCCTGTCGCCCGCTTCGGGCGCCCTGGCCGGCGGCCTGATCGCCACCGCCTACAGCGACACGGTCACCGCCAGCGGCGGCACGGCCGGCTATACCTTCCAAGTGACCGCCGGCAGCCTGCCGCCCGGTCTGACCCTGTCGACCGGCGGCGCCATCAGCGGCTCGCCGACGGGTGGTGGAACCTACAACTTCACGATCACCGCCACCGACTCCAGCACGGGTTCGGGTCCCTATACGGGCGCGGCCGCCTACAGCATCACCGTCGCCTCGCCGACGATCACGCTGTCGCCGACCTCGCTCGCCAACGGCACGGTCGCCGCGGCCTACAGCGCCTCGATCACCGCCAGCGGGGGCACCACGCCCTACAGCTACGCGGTGACCAGCGGCGCCCTGCCGGCCGGGGTCACCCTGTCGACCAGCGGCGCGCTCTCGGGCACGCCGACGGCGGGCGGGACCTTCACCTTCGACGTCACCGCCACCGACAGCTCGACGGGGACCGGCGCGCCGTTCGCCGGCGTGCGGTCCTACAGCCTGACCATCGCGGCGCCGACCATCACGGTCTCGCCGACCAGCCTGACCTCGGTCGCGGTCGGTACGAGCGTCAGCGAGACGATCTCCGCCACCGGCGGCACCAGCGGCTACACCTACGCGGTGACCGCGGGCGCTCTCCCGGCCGGGGTCACCCTGTCCGGCGACGCGCTCTCGGGTACGCCGACGGCCGCGGGTTCGTTCAACTTCACGATCACCGCCACCGACTCCAGCACCGGCACGGGTCCCTATACGGGGTCGCGCGCCTACACCTGGGTCATCGGCGCGCCGACGATCACGGTCGCTCCGACTTCGCTGTCGAACGGCCAGATCGGCGCGGCCTACGTCGCCACGATCACCGCCAGCGGTGGCACCGCGCCCTACAGCTACGCGGTGACCAGCGGCGCCCTGCCGGCCGGCGTCACCCTGTCGACCAGCGGCGCGCTCTCGGGCACGCCGACGGCGGGCGGGACCTTCACCTTCGACGTCACCGCCACCGACAGCTCGACGGGGACCGGCGCGCCGTTCACCGGCGTGCGGAGCTACACCCTGACCGTCTCGGCGCCGACCATCACGGTCTCGCCCACCACCCTGGGCACGGTCGTGGTCGGCACGGCGGTCAGCCAGACGATCACCGCGTCGGGCGGGACCAGCGGCTACACCTTCGCGGTGACCGCCGGCGCTCTGCCGGCCGGCCTCACCCTGTCCGGCGACCTGCTCTCGGGCGTGCCGACGGCCTCGGGTTCGTTCAGCTTCACGATCACCGCCACCGACTCCAGCACCGGCGTGGGTCCCTACACGGGGTCACGGGTCTATAACGTCACGGTCGATGCGCCGACCCTGAACATGAGCCCGACCACCCTGTCGGCTGCGACCCAGCACGCCGCCTACAACGAGACGCTCACCGCCACCGGCGGCACGGCGCCCTACACCTACACCGTGACGTCCGGCACGCTGCCGACCGGCGTCACCCTGTCGCCCACCGGCGCCCTCTCGGGGACGCCGACCGTCACGGGAACCTTCAACGTCTTCATCCGGGCCACCGACTCCACGACCGGCGGCGGACCCTACATCGTCGAAAATTCCTACAGCCTGGTCGTCAACGTGCCCGCGCCGCCGACGCCGGGGGCGGTCTCCACGACCGTCGCCGCCAACAGCAGCAACAACGTGGTCACCCCGGCCCTGAGCGGCGTGCCGGCGACCTCGGTCACCGTCGCCACCGCCCCGGCTCACGGGACGGCCACGGTCAGCGGCATGACCTTCCTCTACACGCCGACGGCCGGTTACTCGGGCGCCGACAGCTTCACCTACACCGCCTCCAACGCCGGCGGGCCTTCGGCGCCGGCCACGGTCTCGATCACCGTGACCGCCCCGGTCCTGGTGGTCGCCGGTTCGCCTCCGGGCGGCACGGTGGCGGCGGCCTACGCCGGCGCGACCTTCACGGCCACGACCGGTACGGTTCCCTACACCTTCACGGGTACGGGCCTGCCGCCCGGCCTGACCCTCAGCACCGCCGGCGTCCTTTCGGGCACGCCGACCGCCGGGGGGACCTACAGCACGGTGATCACCGCCACCGACGCCTACGGCGCCACCGGTTCGGCGACCTTCTCGATCACCATCGCCGCGCCGACCCTGTCGGTGACGCCGACCTCGCTGCCGACGGCCGACTACGGCACCGCCTACAGCCAGACCTTCCACGGGGTCGGCGGCGTGGCCCCCTACACCTACGCCCTCACCGGGACCCTCCCGACGGGCGTGTCGTTCAACACCTCGACCGGCGTGCTCTCGGGCTCGCCGACCGATGACGGCAACTTCCCGCTGACGGTCACGGCCACCGACTCGGCCGGCGGCTCTGGCCCCTACTCGGCCAGCGTCTCCGTCACCCTGTCGGTCAACGTGGCTCCGCCGCCGGTGGTCGAACCGACCAACACCTCGACCCCGGCCGGGGCGCCGACCACCATCGACGTCGCGCCGCTGATCGACGGCTTCTACGACACCGTCATCATCGTCCAAGCGCCGCAACACGGCACGGCGACGGTCAGCGGAGGGGCGTCGCGGATGCACTCGCAAGGCTCGGGCTCGGTGCAGATCATCTACACGCCGAACCCCGGCTACTATGGCTCGGACAGCTTCACCTACGCCGCCACCGGTCCTGGGGGCACCTCGTCGCCGGCCGCGATCAGCGTCGCCGTCGCCGCCCCGGCCCCGGTCGTCGTCAACGACACCGCCACGCTCGCCGCCAATGCGACGGTGAACATCGCGGTGACCGCCAACGACACCGGTCCGATCAGCACCATCGCCATCGCCACGGCCCCGAGCCACGGCACGGCGACGGTGTCGGCCCTGACCGTCAACTACGTGCCGGCCACCAACTTCTTCGGTACGGACACCTTCACCTACACGGCCACCGGCGAAGGCGGCACGGGCGGTCCGGCGACGGTCACCGTCACGGTCACCCCGCTGGCCACGCCGACCCAGACCGCCCAGGTCATCACCGTCCTGGCCGGCCAATCGGCCACCCTGGCGGCGACCCAAGGCGCCACGGGCAGCCCGTTCACGAGCGTCACCGTCGCCACCGCCCCGACCAAGGGCACGGCCACGATCAACGGTCTGAACATCGTCTACACCCCGGCCGCGGGCTTCTCGGGCGCCGACGCCTTCACCTACCGGATCAACAATCCCTTCGGGGCCTCCGATCCGGTGCCGGTGACGGTGACGGTCAACCCGGCGCCGCTCACGGCCCCGCCGATCACCGTCGAGATCCTCGCCGGCCAGAAGGCGGTCGTGAACCTGGTGACCAACGCCAGCGGCGGGCCGTTCATCGGCGCGGCGGTGGTGGCGATCACCCCGGCCAACTCGGGCGCGGCGGTCATCACCAACCCCTCGACCGGCGCCTACACCCTGACCTTCACCCCCGACAACGCCTTCGCGGGCACGGCGGTGGTGACCTACACGCTGAGCAACGCCTTCGCGACTTCGGCCCCCGGCCGGATCAACGTGATCGTCACGGCTCGTCCCGATCCCTCGCAGGATCCGGAAGTGAAGGGTCTGGTCGCGGCTCAGGACGCGGCGGCCATCCGGTTCGCCGACGCCCAGATCAGCAACTTCAGCCGTCGCCTCGAGCAACTGCACAACGGCGGTGGCGCGGGTCGCGGGTTCGGGGTCAGCGTCCGCGGCGGCAACACCGAGCGGGAAGACGGGCTGGAAGCGCGCGAGCGGTTCCGCAAGTACGCCAGCCTCGGCATGAACGACGCGGCCGATCCGTCCTCGCCGCTGCTGCCGGCCGCCTCGTCGGCCGACGCGGCGCCCGGGAACGACGGCGAAGACGGCCAGGCCGGTCCCCAGCGCTGGGGCGTGTGGGCCGCGGGTTCGGCCGACTTCGGGATGCGTGACACGGTCGGTTCGCAAAGCGGCTTCCGCTTCACGACCGACGGTCTCACCGCCGGCGTCGACTACCGGGTCAACGGGCAGTTCGCCTTCGGTGTGGGCCTCGGCTACGGCCGAGACTCCAGCCGGGTCGGCAAGAACGGCACCAAGAGCCGGGCCGAAAGCTACAGCGCCGGCCTCTACGCCAGCCTGCAGCCGAGCGAGAAGACCTTCGTCGACGGCGTCGTCGGCTTCGGGTCGCTCGACTTCGACAGCCGCCGCTACGTCACCACGACGGGCGAGCTGGTGACCGGCAAGCGTGACGGCGACCAGACGTTCCTGGCTCTGACCTTCGGGTACGAGCACCGGACCCCGACCAGCCTGCTGTCGCCCTACGGGCGCATGGCCTACAGCCGGTCGGTTCTGGACGCCTTCTCGGAGAACGGCGGCGGACCCTACGGTCTGACCTACCACGAGCAGACCGTGCGCAGCCTGACCGGCACGCTGGGCCTGCGCGGGGAGTTCGCCCGCAAGACCGCCGCCGGCCTGCTGGCGCCGCGCTTCCGGGTCGAGTACTCGCACGACTTCGAGAAGGCCGCTGACGCCATGCTCAGCTACACCGACTGGGTGGGCGGGCCGACCTACCGCCTGGCGGTGGATCCGATCGACCGCGACCAGCTGCGGCTGGAGCTCGGGGCCGACCTGACGGTCAAGAGCGGCTGGAAGATCGGTCTGGACTTCGACAACTCGGTGTCGAAGGACAGCGACAGCCAGGGGGTCCGCCTCTCGGTCCAGTCGCCCTTCTGATCGGGACGACGAACTGAAGACTAGGAAGGGCGGCGCCAGCAAAGGCGCCGCCCTTTTCTTTTCTCCTCCCCCGCGTCCGCGGGGGAGGGGGACCACCCCCGGGTCGCGCGAAGCGCGCGCCCGAGGACAGGCTCCGTGGTGGAGGGGGGCGGCCGCGCGCACGGCGCTTTGTCACTCGCCCCCTCCGTCACGCTGCGTATCCGCAGCGCGCCACCTCCCCCGCTTCACGGGGGAGGAGCCGGCGCCGCGAACGAAAAACGCCCGGCGGGTCGGACCCGCCGGGCGTTCTCGTCTTCAGCGATGCGTGAAGATCAGCGGTCGAAATTGCGGGCCAGCAGGAAGCCGAACACCGCGCCGGCCACGAAGGTCCCCAGCGCCAGGGCCAGGGGGTGGTCCTCGGCGGCCTTGTGGGCGGCTTCGGCCTTGGGTTTGGACCAGGCGATGGCCGCGTCGGTCTTGTCGTGCACGTAGTCGCGGGCGACCTGGGTCTTTTCGGTCGCGGTCTCGGCGACGGTGGCGGCGGCCTTCTTGACCGCGGCGGTGGCCTTGGCGGCGGTCTTCTTGGCGCTGCTCTTGGCGCGGGCGGAAGCGGCGCTGGCCTCGCCGGCGAGATCGGTCTTGATGGTGGCGTCGGTCATCGGCGTCTCCCGATTTGGGGTGTGTTCGAGGACCCTGGGGGCCCCGAGGGCGTTGGAGGGCGCTGCGGCGCGCGCGGTGCGTCCGGAGACTAACACCTGGCGTGCCGGTTTGGTTCGGACAAGAGGGGCGGGCGACAGCTTTTGCGTGCATCGCGCCGCGGGCGTCCCGGAGGGCGGTTCCGAGCGCTCCGGTCCCCCGGCGGCCTCAGTTGTCGCGCACGACCTTCAGCACCGCCTCGCCGTAGCGGTCGAGCTTGCCCTGGCCGACGCCGCCGGATTTGCCCAGGGCTGGCAGGGTCGTGGGCCGGGCGGCGGCGATCTCGGCCAGGGTGGCGTCGTGGAAGATGACATAGGGCGGCACGTGCTGGGCCGAGGCCTGGTCCTTGCGCCAGGCGCGCAGGGCCTCGAACAGCGCCTGGTCGCCCGGCGGCACGGTCAGGGCCTGGCGCCGGCGCAGGCTCTTGCCGCCGGAACCAGCCTTGCCGCCGCCGGCATCGCCGCCCGGGGCCTGGCGCAGCGACACCTGCCGCTCGCCGCGATAGACTTGGCGCACGCCCTCGGCGTCGCCGAGGCCGATGAGGGGCCGGCCGTCATTGGGATCCTCGCGCAGCAGGCCCTCGAACACCAGGGTGTCGAGCAGGTCGCGCCAGCCCTGGGGGCTGAACTCCTTGCCGATGCCGAAGGTCGACATCTGGGCTTCCTGCTGGGTGACGTCCTTGGTCTTGCCCAGCAGGTGGTCGATCAATCGGCCGCGCCCGAAGCGCCCGCCCAGGCGATGGGCGGCCGACAGGGCCTTCTGCGCCGCCTGGCTGGCGTCGATCCCGCTCGGCGGCGAGACGCAGATGTCGCAGGTTCCGCAGCGCTCCACCCCCTCTTCGCCGAAATAGCGGCGGACGGCGGCGGCGCGGCAGGTCATGCCTTCGAGCATGGCGTAGAACTGCCGCAGCTTGCGGCTCTGCACCTGCTTGACCTCGTCGGGGGCCTCGCGGCTGTCGATGCGGCGGCCGGCCCAGGCGAGATCCGAGCTGCTGTAGAGGGTGATGCCCTCGGCCGGCTGACCGTCGCGCCCGGCGCGGCCGATCTCCTGCCAATAGGCCTCGATGGCGGCCGGCGGATCGGCGTGGATCACGAAGCGGACGTCGGGCTTATCGACGCCCATGCCGAAGGCGATGGTCGCCACCATCACCGCCTCGTCGGCCTCGAGGAACTGCTCCAGGCGGCGGGCGCGCACGGTCTTGTCGAGGCCGGCGTGATAGGCCAGGGCCGGCACGCCGTTGTCGATCAGCGCCTGGGCCAGCTTTTCGGTCGAGTCCCGGCTGCCGGCATAGACCACGCCGGCGCGGCCCGGCCGCTCGGTGACCAGCTCGATCACCCGGTCGTGGCCCTTGCCGCGCTTGCGCTCGGCGTTGAGGGCCAGTTCGGGGCGGGCGAAGCTGTCGACGAACTCGGCCGCGCCCTGCAGGCGCAGCTCGGCGCGGATGTCGTCGCGGGTGCGGGCGTCGGCGGTGGCGGTCACCGCCAGGCGCGGGGCGTCGGGGAAGACCTCGGCGATGCGGCCCAGCATCCGGTATTCGGGCCGGAAGTCGTGGCCCCACTGGCTGACGCAGTGGGCCTCGTCGACGGCCACCAACGACAGCGGCAGGCGCGACAGCCGCTCCAGCATCCAGCCCTGCATCAGGCCTTCGGGCGACAGGTAGAGCAAGTCGAGCTGGCCGGCCTCGATGCGCCGCCAGATCTCGGCGCGCTCCTCGGGCAGGGTGTTCGAGTCCAGGCGCTCGGCGGCGACCCCGGCCTGCTGCAGCCCGGCCACCTGGTCGGCCATCAGGGCGATCAGCGGCGAGACCACCAGGCCCAGACCCGGGCGCACGAGGGCGGGGATCTGGTAGCACAGGCTCTTGCCGCCGCCGGTGGGCAGCACCGCCAGGGCGCTGCGCCCCTCCAGCAGTTCGCCGACCACCTGGGCCTGCAGGCCGCGGAAGTCCTGGTGGCCGAAGGTGCGGCGCAGGACGTCGCGCGCGGCGTCGAGCGAGGGCGGGGAGGCGAGGGCGGTGGACACGTGGCTCTTCTGGCAGGGGCGGCCGCCCGCGCCAAGGCCGGAAACGGCGGATTTTTTGAGATCCTCCCCTAAGGGGGAGGGGCGGGCCGCGGATATGCAGCGTGACGGAGGGGGCTGGCTCGACGCGAGATCCCTCTCCCCTTGCGGGAGAGGGTGGCCTCCCGGAGGGAGGTCGGGTGAGGGGTCTCTCAGATCTCAACACCGCGTGGGGCGGACAGGCCGGGCGGGGTGTCTCAAGTCTGAGAGACCCCTCATCCGACGGCCTTCGGCCGCCACCTTCTCCCGCAAGGGGAGAAGGGGCGCTGACGCGAGCCTGGAAAAGCCGTGTCCGCAAGGCTGGCCGACCTCCCTTGACTCTTAGTCAATCGGCTAATTAGTCTCTTGCCTCATGAACGAGGTGTTCAAGGCCCTGTCGCATCCTGCCCGCCGCCGCATGGTCGCCATGCTGCGCGACGGGCCGCTGGCGTCGGGCGAGATCGCCTCGCGGTTCGAGATGGCCTGGCCGACGGTCACCGCCCACCTGGCGGCGCTGAAGGCGGCGGGGCTGGTCGAGGCCGAGAAGGACGGCGTCTCCGTCCGCTACCGCCTGGTGATCTCGGCGGTGGAGGAGGCGGTGGCCTTCATGATGGACCTGATGGGCGCTGGCGAGACCGTCGATGCGCCCGACACATCCTTGCGAGGGGAGAACAAGGCATGAGCAGCGAGCATCCGCGCGGCCTGACGTCGCTGGACGGCGTCTCGATCCTGGTGACGGCGGCGATCGGCGCCGCGGCCCTGGCCGTCTGGCGTCTGGGACCGCCCGGCCCGATGCCGATGCACTTCGACCTGGCCGGCCAGGTCGACCGCTGGGGCGACCGGGCGCAGATGGCCCTGGCCATCGGCTTCATCGGCCTGGTGGCCGGCGGCGTGGCTTGGCTGTGCGCGGTGCTGGAGCGGCAGGCCAAGGACCCGCTGGGCGAGCGCTTCACCTGGCGACTGGGCCGGATCGTCGGTCTGGCCGTTCCGGCCTTCACCGCGGCCCTGCTGACCAGCGTGGCCTTCGACCTGCTGCCGCGCGTCGGCGGTCAGGACCTTTTCCTGCGGCTGATGATGGGCGGCATGGCGGTGCTGTTCCTGGGGCTCGGCGCCTTCGTCGGAAGGGTCAAGCCCAACCCCGTGGTCGGGGTTCGCACCTACTGGGCGCTGCGCAGCCGCCTGGCCTGGGACAAGTCCAACCGCCTGGCCGGACGGCTGCTGAGCCTGACGGGCCTGCTCGGCCTCGTCGCCGCCCCCGTCGCTCCCCAGCCCGTCGGCTTCCACGTGATGATGATCGGCATCGTCGCTTCGGGCCTGGCCGCCGGCGTCGAAAGCTGGCGGGTCTGGCGCACCGATCCCGACCGCGCCTGAGGGTGACGGATCAGGCCGACGGGCGCCGGCGAACCGCGCTATCATGCAACCTGGTCGCGAATCGGGGGATTGCGCCGTGTTCCGTAAAGCCATGCGATGGGCGGCCCTGCCGGCCGTGATGATCGCCGTCTCGGCGCAGGCGGCCGGCGGGACGCCCTACGTCAATCATAACTGGGGCTACGCCGTCGCCCTGTCCGGCAAGGTCAGGCTGATCCAGAACACCCCGCCGGCGCCCAACCACGGTTTCGGCGTCCGGGTGGCCAAGCGCGCCTATCTCTGGGTCGACGGCGGCTCGTCGGACGGCGAAAATCTGGCCGAGACCGTCGAGGAGAGCACCGGCTTTCTGCTGCGCGACGAAGGCTGCGTCGTGCTCGAACGCGCCGCCGACAGCCTCGGCGGCAAGCCGGCCCAGCGCCTCGTCCTGCGCTGCCCCGCCGACAAACCCCGGACCGGGACGGAACTGCGGCGCTCGGTGATCGCCCTGGCCGCCCCGCCAGGGCATGGCGCCGCCGCCTACTCGGTCAACGTGACCTATCCGGAAGACGGCGGCGCGGAGGCCAGGCGGGCGCTGGCGCTGTTCGACGACGCCCAGCGCGGCTTCCGCTTCCTGGGAAAGCGGTAGGCGGATCGACCGGGCCCTTCGTCCACGCCGGCCGCCGCCGCGACGACGGGGTTAAACCGCGTTCATCTCTCGTCAACCCTATCGCGTGTTTGGTCGGCGTGAGCTATGACACCGCCACGCGGGCGGGGTTGCACGAGACCTAGGGTTACAGATGGCTAACGGCGCCTTCGGCGGAAACAAGCCGGCGAAGACTTCTCGCACGCCCCTGCAGGCGGCGCTCTATTGGGCGACCGTGCTGGGGGTCTGGGGACTGATCTTCGTGGTCACCTTCTTCGCGGTGTTCGCGCGCGACCTGCCCGACACCTCGAAGCTCTACGACGTCACCCGTCAGCCCTCGATCAACTATCTCGACCGCTCGGGCGCCCTGCTGGCCGTGCGTGGCAGCCAATATGCGCCGCCGGTCGACATCGACGCCCTGCCCGAATACGTGCCGGCCGCCTTCGTCGCCATCGAGGACCGCCAGTTCTACCACCACTTCGGGTTCAACCCGTGGGGCATCGGCCGTTCGCTGATCTGGAACCTGACCCACGAGGGCGGACCCCAGCGCGGCGGCTCGACCATCACCCAGCAGCTGGCCCGCAACCTGTTCCTGAGCCCGGCCCAGAACTACAAGCGCAAGGCCCAGGAACTGATCCTGGCCGTCTGGCTGGAGCTGAAGTTCAGCAAGAAGCAGATCCTGGCTCTGTACATGAACCGGGTCTATTTCGGCGCCGGCGCCTACGGCATCGAGGCCGCCTCGCAGCGCTATTTCAACAAGCCCGCCTCGCAGCTGACGATCGGTGAATCGGCGCTGCTGGCCGGCATGATGAAGGGCCCGGCCCGCTATTCGCCGGTCAGCGCCAGCGAGCGCGCCGCCCGCCGCGCCACCGTCGTGCTCGACGAGATGGTGCGCATCAAGGCCATCACCGCCGAGCAGCGCGACGAGGCCTTCAAGACCCCCGTGCAGGTTTCGGCCACCCTGGCCAACCAGCGCGCCCAGTACTTCACCGACTATGTCGACGCCCAGGTGCGTTCGCTGGTCGGCGAGCCGACCGAAGACCTCGTGGTCGAGACTACGCTCGATCTGCCGATCCAGGTCGCGGCCGAGCGCGCCGTGCAGCTGGGCGTCGAGGGCCACCTGAAGCAGGGCGTGCAGCAGGCCGCCCTGGTGGCCATCGACGGCGAGGGCCGCATCCGCGCCTATGTCGGCGGCGAGGACTACGGCGAAAGCCAGTTCGACCGCGCCACCAGCGCCCGCCGCCAGGCCGGCTCGGCCTTCAAGCCGTTCGTCTACCTCACCGCCATGGACCAGGGCCGCAACCCGTCGGTCATGGTGGTCGACGAGCCGGTGAAGATCGGCAACTGGGAGCCGCGCAACTACACCAACACCTTCCTGGGCCCCATGACCCTGCAGACGGCCCTGGCCCAGTCGATCAACACGGTCGCCGCCCGCCTGGCCAACGAGGTCGGCACCAGCAACGTCGCCGCCACGGCCCGTCGCCTGGGCATCACCAGCAAGATCCAGCTCGATCCGTCGATGGCCCTGGGCGCCGTCGAGGTCAGCCCGCTGGAAATGGCCCAGGCCTACGCCCCGTTCGCCAACGGCGGCTTCCTGGCCAAGGGCTACGGCATCGAGCGCATCCGCACCGCTTCGGGCAAGGTTCTCTACGACCACAGCGTCGACAAGCAGCCGCGCTCGTCGGTGATCGGCTCGCCGTCGCTGCAGTACATGAACCAGATGATGCGCCAGGTGGTGAACGGCGGCACCGGCGGCCGCGCCAAGGTCGCCGGCTACGACATCGCCGGCAAGACCGGCACCACCAGCGACTACAAGGACGCCTGGTTTGTCGGCTACACGGGCGGCTTCGTCGCCGCGGTGTGGACCGGCAAGGACGACAACACCGCCATGAAGCGGGTCAGCGGCGCCGGTCCCCCGGCCGAGATCTGGAAGGTGTTCATGAGCTCGGCCCTGCCGCGCCTGAAGGCCACCCCGATCCCCGGCGGCTTCGCCGAGGCGCCCGCGCCGACCAGCGATCCGATCGGCGACCTTCTGAACGCCGGCGAGACGCCGACGGCCGACCCGGGCGCGACCCCGCCCCCGGCCGCAGGTCAGCCGGCCCAGCAGACGGCGCCGGAACTGCCGTACTAGGGGCGGACGGAACCTCGAAGCCTCCCGGGAGCTAAGCCTCCGCTGGAGCCAAGTCTCCGCTTCGGGGGGCTTCGATGACCGGCGCAACGATCAAGCGCGACCTTCGCACCGGTCGCTCGCTCTGGGCGGACAGTCCGGGCCTGGGCGTGCCGACGGGGCCGCTCACCCGGGCGATCAGCGTCGACGTCGCCATCGTGGGCGCCGGAATCAGCGGCGCCTTCATGGCCCATGAACTGTCCCGGGACCACGCCGTGGCGGTGCTGGACCGCCGCCCCCCGCTGACCGGCTCGACCATCGCCTCGACCGCCCTGCTGCAGTGGGAGATCGACCTGCCGCTGACGGCCCTGGCGGAGAAGATCGGACAGGCCAAGGCCCGGCGGGCCTATCTGCGATCGCGGGCCGCCGTCGACGCGCTGAAGCGGATCGTCGACGAGGAGCGGATCCCCTGCGGCCTGAAGGCCAAGTCGTCGCTCTATCTGGCTGGCGACGACCATGGCCACCGCGCGCTCGAGGCCGAGGCGCAGGCGCGGGCGGCGATCGGGCTGGACAGCCGCTATCTCGGCCCGGCCCAGCTGCGCGAGCGGTTCGGGATCGACCGGACGGGCGCCATCGTCTCCAGCGGCTCGGCCAGCGGCGATCCGGCCCGGCTGGCGGCGGGCCTGCTGCGGCGGGCGGCTGCGCGCGGCGCGAAAATCTGGTCGCCGGTCGAGGTGCTGCAAGCCGTCAGCGACCCCGACGGCGTGACCCTGCTGACCGACGCCGGCCAGGCCGTGCGGGCCAGGGCGGTGGTGTTCTGCTGCGGCTATGAATTTCCCAAGGGCGTGCCGACCCCGGGCGCGAGCGTGATCTCGACCTGGGCGACGGCCTCCAAGCCGCGCAATCGCTGCCCGGCCTGGCTGCGCGACATGCTGGTGTGGGAGGCGTCCGATCCGTACCTCTATCTGCGCATGGGCGGCGACGGGCGGCTGATCGCCGGCGGTGAGGACGAGCCCTCGCCCGACGCCCACCAGGACCCGGCCAAGCTGAAGCGCAAGTGCGAGACCGTGGCGGGAAAGCTGAAGGCCCTGCTGCCCGGCATCGACTTCGAGATCGACTACGGCTGGGCCGGCGCGTTCGGCTCCAGCGCCACGGGCCTGCCCAGCATCGGACCGGTCGAGGGCATGGACCATACCTGGGCGGTCATGGGTTTCGGCGGCAACGGCATCACCTATTCGGTCATCGCCTCGCAGATCGTGGCGGCCCAGATCCGCGGCGACGACGATCCGGACGCGGATCTCTATCGCGCCTGATCCTCCCGTCTTCGCGGCGGGAACGGAGGGCGGGGCGCTTCGTTGCTCCGGCCAAGCGGGACGAGAAGGCGGCATGATCCACGCATCGGTCTGGAAACTCAAGCGCTGGCCGCCGAAGGCCCTGCGACGCCTCGACCTGCGTACGCTGCTCGAATGGGCCTCGCGGCTGGGCTATGCCGCGCGGGGAGCTGTCTATGTCGGGCTGGGCGGCCTGGCCCTGCTGGCGGCGGCCGACCTCGTGCCCCGGGCGCGCGGCGCGACGGCGATGCTAGCGGCCTGGGCCAGCTGGCCGCCGGGCCTGGTGCTGATCGCCGTGGTCGCGGCCGGGCTGATCGGCTTTTCGCTCTGGCGGGCCTTGCAGGCGGTGTTCGACGCCGACCGCCACGGAACCTCGCCCAAGGCCTGGGCGATCCGCGCGGGCCAGGCGGTCAGCGGCGTGGTCTACGGCTCGCTGGCCTGGTCGGCCCTGGAGTTGCTCGACGCTTTCGAGGACGTGGGCGAGGCCGACGAGGAGCAGACCGCCGACGCCACGGCGGCGACCATCCTGGCCCTGCCCCATGGCGACCAGCTGCTGATGGCGGCGGGTCTCGTCCTGCTGGGCGTCGGGATCGGCGGGGTCGTCCAGGGCCTGGCCCAGGACTTCGCCAAGCGCCTGGACTGCGGCGAGGCGGCCTGCCGCCGGCTCGTGCCCCTGGCGCGGTTCGGCTATGCGGCGCGCGGGCTGGCGACGCTGTGCGTTGGCCTGTTCGTGGTCGGCGCCGGCTGGCACGCCCGCAGCAGCGAAGCCCGAAGCTGGGCTGGGGCCTTGCAGGCCCTCGAACGCCAGCCGTTCGGCGCCTGGCTGCTGGGCCTGCTGGCCCTGGGGCTGGTGGCCTTCGGGGTGTTCGGCTTCGGCGAGGCCGTCTATCGCCGCATCCGGCCGCCGGCGGTTTAGGTTTCCTTCTCCCTGGAGGGAGAAGGTGGCGCGAAGCGGGGATTATCCCTCGAACGCCGCGATGATCGGGCAGGGGCCTTCGTCGCCGGCGCTGCAGGTGTGCAGCAGGCGCGACAGGCCGGCGCGGGCGGCTTGCAGCTCGGCGATCTTGCCGTCGAGGTCGGCGATGCGCTCGCGGGCCAGCTCGCGGGCCCGGGCGCGGTCCTGGCCGGCGTCGAGGGCCAGGAGTTCGCCGATCTGCTCCAGGGTGAAGCCGGCCGATTGCGCCGAGCGGATGAAGCGCAGCCGGCGCACGGCCTCGTCGCCGTAGCGCCGCACGCCCTCACCGCGCTCGGGCGTCTCCAGCAGGCCCCGGCGCTGGTAGTAGCGGACGGTCTCCACCCCCACCCCGCCGGCCCGCGCCAGTCCTGCAATAGTGTCCGCCGCCATCCCTTGACTCCGTACCATGGTACGGAACCCATATGAGGCGGGTCCGGTTCGCGTACAAGGAGATCCGCCGTGAGTTCAGCCGCCCCGAAGACCGCCGTCCTCTACCGCATGGTGATGGACAAGCACGTCTGTCCCTACGGCCTGAAGGCCCGCCATCTGCTGCGCGCCCGGGGCTACGCGGTCGAGGATCATCACCTGACGACGCGCGAGGAGACCGACGCCTTCAAGGCCCAGCATGGCGTCAAGACCACGCCGCAGGTGTTCATCGACGGCGAGCGGATCGGCGGCTTCGACGACCTGCGGCGGTTCTTCGGCGGCAAGCCGCGCGATCCCAAGGCCAAGACCTACCAGCCGGTGATCGCCCTCTTCGCCATGACCGCCCTGCTGGCCCTGGCGGCGGCCTATGTGGTCGACGGGACGCCGTTCACCCCGCGCGCGGTCGAGTGGTTCATCAGCTTTTCCATGGTGGTGCTGGCGATCCAGAAGCTGCGCGACGTCGAGAGCTTCTCGTCGATGTTCCTGGGCTACGACCTGCTGGCCAAGCGCTGGGTCCCGTACGGCTACGTCTATCCGTTCGCGGAGGGTCTGGCGGGGGTGCTGATGACGGCCGGGGTGCTGACCTGGTTCTCCGCGCCCCTGGCCCTGGTGATCGGCGGGATCGGCGCGGTGTCGGTGTTCAAGGCCGTCTATCTCGACAAGCGCGACCTGAAATGCGCCTGCGTCGGCGGTGACAGCAACGTGCCGCTGGGCGGGGTGTCGCTGCTGGAGAACGTGATGATGGTGGCGATGGCGGTGTGGATGCTGGCGAGGCACTAGGTCCTTCTCCCCTTGCGGGAGAAGGTGTCGCCGAGAGGCGACGGATGAGGGGTCTCTCAAACGAAAACCGCCGCGACAGCCGATCAGCCGTCGCGGCGGACAGGTCTTTCGACCCCTCACCCGACCCCACTTCGTGGGGCCACCCTCTCCCGCAAGGGGAGAGGGATCAGATCAGTGAACCCCCAGGGCCTCCGGCGTCACCGCAACGAGGTCTTCCGCGCCCAGGGTCACGGCGGCCAGCTGGCCCGGGACCTGGGCCAGGACGCTCTCGGCATAGACCCGCAGCAGCTGGCCGCGCAGGGCCTCGGCTTGCGGGGCCAGGGCGCCCTTGGCCAGCATCCAGCCGCCGACGGTGTCGCCCAGCAGCTTGAGGTAGGCGGTGGCGCCCGACAGGGCGTCGGGCATGGCGCGGGCGCGGCGGTCGACCAGCCAGGCGGTGGCCGAGGCCGCGGCGTTCAGCGCCGCTTCCAGGCGGCCGGCGACCGGGGTCAGAGAGGCGTCGGCGCCCTTCAGGGCCTCGATGGTGTCGCGGATGTCGTCCATCAGGTCGGCCACGGCCTGGCCGTCGGCCAGACCCAGCTTGCGGCCGATCAGGTCGATGGCCTGGATGCCGTTGGTGCCCTCGTAGATCGGGGTGATGCGGGCGTCGCGATAGTGCTGGGCCGCGCCCGTCTCCTCGATGAAGCCCATGCCGCCGTGGATCTGCACGCCCAGCGAGGCGACCTCGACGCCGACGTCGGTCGACCAGGCCTTGGCGATCGGGGTCAGCAGCTCCTCGCGCAGCTTGGCGGTGGCGCGCACGGCCTCGTCGGCGGCCGCGTGGGCCAGGTCGGCGGCGACGGCGGTCGACAGGCAGATGCCGCGGGCGGCCTCGATCTTGGCCTTCATCAGCAGCAGGGTGCGGCGCACGTCCGGGTGGTCGAACAGGCGCGAGGGATAGGCGCCCGTCCAGGCCGAGCGGCCCTGCACGCGCTCCAGGCTGAAGTTCAGGGCCTGCTGGTAGGCGCGCTCGGCGATGGCGGTGCCCTGGGCGCCGACCTGCAGGCGGGCGGCGTTCATCATCGTGAACATGTGGGCCACGCCCTGGTGCAGCTTGCCGACCAGCTCGGCCTTGGCGCCTTCGAACAGCATGACGCAGGTGGGCGAGCCGTGGATGCCCAGCTTGTGTTCCAGGCCGCCGACGCGCACGTCGTTGGCCGCGCCCGGCTTGCCGTCCTCGTCGATCAGCACCTTGGAGGCCAGGAACAGCGACACGCCCTTCACGCCGGGAGGGGCGTCGGGGGTGCGGGCCAGAACGAGGTGGACGATGTTGTCGGTGGCGTCGTGGTCGCCCCAGGTGATGAAGATCTTCTGGCCCGACAGGGTGTAGCCGCCCTGGCCGTCCGGCGTGGCCATGGTGGTCAGAGCCGCGAGATCCGAGCCGGCCTGCGGCTCGGTCAGGTTCATGGTGCCGGTCCATTCGCCGGAGACCAGCTTGGGCAGGAACACGCTCTTGTGGCGCTCGGTCCCGTGCAGGGCCAGGGCCTCGATGGCGCCCAGGCTCAGCATCGGGCACAGGCCGAAGGCCATGTTGGCCGCCTGCACCATCTCCAGCGTGGCGATCTCCAGCGCTTTCGGAAGGCCTTGGCCGCCATGCTCGGGGGCGGCCGCCAGGCTGGTCCAGCCGGCCTCGGCGAAGGCCTTGTAGGCGTCGGCGAAGCCGGGGGCGCTGCGCACCACGCCATTTTCGAGCTTGGCGCCGACCAGGTCGCCCTGGCGGTTGATCGGGGCCAGCACCTCGGCGGCGAACACGCCGGCGGCTTCCAGCACGGCGTCCACGGTGTCGGAATCGGCCTCGGGATAGGCCTCGGCGAGCTGGTCGAAGCCGGCCACGTGGCGCAGGGCGAAGGCGAGGTCGCGGACGGGGGCGCGGAAGGTCATGCAGGGGCCGATCTGTTCAAGCGTCGGGTTGGGGGTATGTGATCCCTGTTTAGATCGCGCGACCCGCCGCGCCAAGGACCGCCAGGCGATCACGGCTTCGTGAGGAGACGCCCCTTCAACTGGACGGTGAAGTTCCTAAGTCGGGTAATCGCAACCGTCACTATGACAGTTTGGAGAACTGAACCCATGGCTCGCCCCTTCGCCTACGCCATTCTGGCCGGCGCCCTTCTCGCCGCTCCCCTCGCGGCCCCGGTCGCCGCCCTGGCGCAACCGGCGACGGATCCCGCCGCCGCCCCGGCCGGGACCTGGGCTCTCGACAAGCGCCACGCCAGCCTGACCCTGCGCGTGCGCCACTTCGGCACCTCGAACTACACCTTCCGCCTGTCGGGCCTCGACGGCTCCTACAGCTTCGACCCGGCCAAGCCGCTGGACTCCAAGGTGTCGATCACGGTCGACCCGAAGTCGGTCGACACCGGCCTGCCCAACTTCAACAAGGAAATCTCGGACGATCCGAAGTTCTTCGACTCGGCCAAGTATCCGACGATCACCTTCGTCTCGACGAAGATCGAGCAGACCTCGCCCGGCAAGGGCAAGCTGACCGGCGACCTGACCTTCCGCGGCGTGACCAAGCCGGTGACCCTCGACGTCACCTACAACGGCTTCGCCAAGACCCCGTTCGGCTCGCAGATCATGGGCTTCTCGGCGACCGGCAAGATCAAGCGCTCGGAGTTCGGCTTCACCCACCTGGTTCCGATGGTGGGCGACGACGTCGACCTGGCGATCGAAGCCGAATTCAATCCGAAGAAGTAAGACAGATATCGAATTAGGGACGGCCCAATGACCGCCGAGACGCTTTCAAAACCCGCCTCGGCGGCGGGTCCTTCCCGTTATTCTACGGTGGCGATCATCCTGCACTGGCTGATCGCCGCCGCCCTGATCTTCCAGGTGATCCTGGGGTGGCGGGCCGATGACGGCCCCAAGGGCGCGACCACCTTCGCCCTCTTCCAACTGCACAAGTCGATCGGCATCACCATCCTGGTGCTCAGCCTCGCGCGCCTGATCTGGAAGCTGACCCACAAGTCGCCGCCGGCCCCGGCCGGCCAGCCGACCTGGGAGAAGATCGCCGCCCACGCCGTGCACGTCGGCTTCTACGTGATCATGATCGGCCTGCCGCTGACCGGCTGGATCATCGTCTCGACCAGCCGCATCAACATTCCGACGATCCTGTTCGGCGCCATCCCCTGGCCGCACCTGCCGGGGCTGCCCGAGCTGGCCGAAAGCGCCAAGCAGGCCTGGAACGACTTTGGCCATCTGGGCCACGGTCTGCTGGTCAAGTTCACCTACCTGCTGCTGGCCCTGCACCTGGGCGCGGTGGCCAAGCACCAGATCCTCGACCGCGACGAGGTGTTCGGCCACATGGCCGCCGGCGCCAAGCCGGGCCTGAAGGAGCCGCGCCTGTGGCTGGCCGCCGCCGGCTTCGCCGCCGTGGTCGCCGCCGCCTATCTCTACACGCCGGCCAAGGCGAAAGCCCCCGCGCCGGCCCCGGCCGCCAGCGCCGCCGACGAGCTGGCCCTGCCGGACGAGACGCCCGCGCCCGCCGCCGCCGCGCCGACGACCGCTGCGCCTGGAGCCGCGCCCGCCGCTCCGGCTGAAACGGCCGCCGCGACGCCGCCGGCCGACAGCGCCTTGAAGGACCCGGTCGCCTGGGCCGTGCAGAAGGGCTCGCACCTCGACTTCGACCTGGCCTGGGCCGACACCCCGATCCACGGCACGTTCAGCCGCTGGACCGCCGACATCCTGTTCTCGCCGGAAGCGCTGGATCGCTCCAAGCTGACCGTCAGCGTCGACCTGGCCTCGGCCGGCACGGGCGACGGCCAGCGCGACGAGAGCCTGCAGGGTCCCGACTTCTTCAACACCTCGGCCACGCCCAAGGCGACCTTCACCGCCACCAAGTTCCGCAAGACCGCCGAGGGCCGCTTCGTGGCCGACGGGACGCTGGACCTGCGCGGGACCAAAAAGCCGCTCAGCCTGCCCTTCAGCTTGAAGATCGACGGCGACACGGCCAAGGCCCGCGGTGTAACCACCGTCGACCGGACCGTGTTCGGGGTTGGACAGGGCGAATGGGCGTCGACGGATCAGATACCGGGCAAGATCAAGGTGAGCTTCGCCCTGACGGCCAAGAAGAAGTCGTAGCCCAAGCCGCCGAGGCCCTCGCTGGCGGGGGCCTCGTCCTGCTGCCCACCGAAACCGTCTACGGCCTGGGGGCGGATGCTTCCAACCCCACGGCCGTGGCGGCGATCTTCGAGGCCAAGGGCCGCCCGCGCTTCAACCCGCTGATCGCCCACGTCGCCGACGCACAGGCCGCCGCCCGTATCGCCGCCTTCGACGACCGGGCGGCCGCCCTGGCCGACGCCTTCTGGCCCGGCCCCCTGACCATCGTCGCCCCGATCGCCGACAGCTCGGCCGTCTGCGACCTGGCCCGCGCGGGGCTGGAGACCGTCGCCATCCGCGTGCCCGGCCATCCGCTGGCCCGCGCCGTGCTGGCGGCCTTCGGCGGACCGGTCGTGGCCCCCTCGGCCAACCGCTCGGGCCGCCCCAGCCCCACCACCTATGCCGACGCCTTCGCCGAGACCGGCGACAAATGCGCCGCCGCCCTCGACGGCGGGCCGTGCCAGGTGGGCCTGGAGTCCACCGTCGTCGCCGTGCTCGACGGCCCCGTGCGCCTGCTGCGCCCCGGCGCCGTCACCCGCGCCCAACTGGAGGCCATAGTCGGCCCCCTTGCCGAAGCCGACGACGACGCCAAGCGCTCCCCGGGCCGCCTCGCCCTCCACTACGCCCCCGACGCCCCGGTGCGCATCGACGCCGAGGCTCCGAAGGCGGGGGAAGCGTTCTTGGCCTTCGGAGAATGGCCGACCGGGGAGGGGGTGCTGAATCTCAGCCCCTCGGGCGACCTCGCCGAAGCCGCCGCGAACCTCTTCGCCTATCTCCGCGCCGCCGACCGCCTGAAACCGACGGCCATCGCGGTGGCGAAGATCCCCGACGAAGGTCTGGGCGAGGCGATCAACGATCGTTTGCGCAGAGCGGCGGGGTTTGTGGGCTGACGGCCTTCGGTTCGCTCGCGCGCAAGGCCGCGTCTTCCGCCGCATAGTCGAAAAGGTCGTAAGGATAGCTGGCCAGGATCGGGAACGCTTGGCGCCAGTCCCGGCCGGCGGCGGCCTGGATGATATCGTCGCAGATCTCGCCGATGGTCGCGCCGTAGTCGGCCACGGGCGCATAGCCCAGCGCCTGCGCCGCGCGCGTATCGAGCACGAAGGGACGCGGCGTGGACCACGGCGTGCGTCCGGCTCGGGCCGGGAAGGCGTCGTCGTCCAGCCCGACCAGGGCGCCTTGGAAGTTCATGCGCTGGGCGATGATCGCGCCGATCTCGCCGACGGTCAGGGCTTGCGGATCGGCGATGTTGAGAACGCGCGTCCCCGGACGATCGAGGCAGACGGCCGTGAGTTCGGCGATGTTCAGCACCGACGAGGTGTGAAAACGGCTTCGTCCCCCGTAGGCCAGCGGGATCGCTTCGCGGCCGTCCAGCATGCGCTTGAGGAACCACCACTCGCGCGGGTGGGTCGAGCCCGGGCCGTGGATCGCCGCCGGTCTCAGCACGGTGACGGGGCACGTCGCCCTGTCGAGCAGGATCCGTTCGAGCGCCACCTTGCGCGTCGAATAGGTGGCGTCGCCGGGTTCGACCACGGCTTGGTCCTCGGAGATGGGGTCTGGCAGGTCTGGAAAGCCCGTCTGGCGCGCCTCGTCTAGCGTCCGCCCTTCGGCGTCGCGATAGACGCTGGACGACGAGACGACCACCAGGGCGCCGACATCACCCTGCAAACTCAGCAGTTGTCGCCCGTCGTCGGCGTCATAGGCCGTGATGTCGATGAGCGCGTCGGCGCCACCGCCGACCGCGCGATCCAGGTCGCCCGGCTGGGTCCGATCCGCGGTCACGAAGCGTGCGCCGCGCTCGGCCAGCCCCGCCGGAAGCGGGCGTTGGCCTCTGCTGACGACCGTGACGGTCCAGCCCGCGTCGAGCAGGCGCCGGGTCACCGCGCGACCGACCTGTCCGCCGCCGCCCAGCACGATTGCCGACTGGCTCATCGCGATCCCCCTCATCCTCCGGACCCGGCTTCGAGGATCCGCCGCGATCATTTGCGCTCCACCCCTCCGTACACCCCGCAGAAAAACTCTCCCCCTGCCCACCCATTCTCTATTTCACCGATAGGAATAGGTAACTATCACGCTCCCCAACACGCCGAATGGCGTTATCTCAAAACGAGGGGGCTCTCGTGGCTATCGGAATTTCGGGCGGCCTTTCGGCCAAGGGCGTCGGCCGCGCCGCGCTGCTGAGCGTGCTTCTTTCCACCACCGCCGGCGCCGCGCTGGCCGCCGACCTGGCGCCGGCCGCCGATGTCGCCGCCGCCGCGACGCCCGCCGCCGACCCGGCTGATCCGACCGCCACCGACGCTTCGGCCGTCGGCCAGGTGTTCGTCACCGCCCGCCGTCGCGAGGAGAGCGCCCAGGAGGTGCCGATCGCGCTGACCGTGACCTCGGCCGAGACCCTGACCCAGACGGGCGTCAACAGCATCGTCGCCCTGACCCAGCTGGTCCCGACGCTTCAAGTCCTGTCGCCCAACCCCCGCAACACCGCCCTGACCATCCGCGGTCTGGGCGCCAGCTACGGCCTGGCCAATGACGGCCTGGAGCAGGGCGTCGGCATCTATGTGGACCAAGTCTACAATTCGCGCCCCGGGGCTGCGACGCTCGACTTCATCGACATCCAGCAGATCGAAGTGCTGCGCGGCCCGCAGGGCACGCTGTTTGGCAAGAACACCACGGCCGGCGCGCTGAACATCACCACCCGCGACGCCACCCAGAAGTTCGAGGCCGACGCCGAGGCCAGCTACGGCAGCCTCAACTTCCGTCAGTTCAAGGCCACGGTGGCCGGGCCGCTGATCGAGGGCGTGCTGGCCGGCCGCCTGTCGTTCGTCGGCACCTGGCGCGACGGCGACCTCTACAATCCCAAGAGCAACACCTGGCAGAACGCCCGCTCGAGCACCGGCTACCGCGGCCAGCTGAAGTTCACCCCGAACGAGCAGCTGACGGTCAAGCTCTACGGCGACTACGCCTTCCAGCAGCCCGAGTGCTGCACCCAGGTCTATGTCACGGTCGGCACGACCCTGAAGCCGACCGCCCAGCAGTACGCCGCCCTGGCCGCCGGCAAGAACTACACCGTCGCCAGCACCAACCCCTATGACCGGATCTCCGACATCGACGATCCGATCCAGGCTGACCAGTGGGTCAACGGCCTGTCGGCGGTGGCCGACTACGACTTCGGCCCGGTGACCCTGACCTCGGTCACCGCCCACCGCGAATGGGACTGGGAGCCGCGCAACGACCGCGACTACACCGCGCTGGACGTCACCCGCCGCTCCAACAACCCCTCGCACCAGAAGCAGTTCAGCCAGGAGTTCCGCCTGTCCAACAACGAGGGCGAGCGCTTCGACTGGACCGTGGGCCTCTACTACTTCGACCAGAACGTCACGACCCACGGCGTCACCGAGTACGGCTCTGACGCCTCGTACTGGCTGCTGCCGGCCACCAACACGCCCTCGTCGCTGCTCGACGGCTACACGGTGTTCAACGACAGCACGATCGACACCACCAGCTACGCCGCCTTCGGCCAGCTGACCTGGAAGGTCAACGACCGCCTGAGCGTCACGCCCGGCGTGCGCTTCACCCAGGAAAAGAAGGACGGCACCTACGTCCAGACCACCACGGGCGGTTCGGTGACCACCGACACCACCCTGATCAACCGTCGCCTGGGCATCGCCCGGCCGCAGACCTTCTCGGCCAAGACCGACGACGGCGCCTGGTCGGGCCAGATCGCCGTGGTCTACCAGCTGACCGACGACATCAACGCCTACGCCACGGTGTCGAGCGGCAACAAGTCGGGCGGCATCAACATGACGTCGCTGCCGCTGACCAGCAGCAACACGGTGTCGACCTCGGCCGCGGTGATCCGTCCGGAAAAGGTGTCGACCATCGACATCGGCCTGAAGACCCAGTGGTTCGAGCGCCTGCTGACGGCCAACCTGGCGCTCTTCGCCACCGACGTGAAGGACTACCAGGCCAACGTCGTCGACAGCGGTCCGGGCGCCCTGCGCGGCTACCTGGCCAATGTCGAGAAGGTCGAGGTGCGCGGCGTCGAGCTGGACGCCACCACCCGCTCGATCGGCGGCTTCAAGTTCTACGGCAACCTGGCCTGGACCGAGGGCAAGTACGCCGACTTCAAGAACGGGCCGTGCCCGCTGGAGAAGATCGGCACCTCGACCGCCCAGTGCGACCTGTCGGGCCGTCCGCTGCCGGGCCTGTCGAAATGGGCCGGTTCGGCCGGCGCCGAGTACCGCCGCGAGGCGACCCTCGGCCGCCTGGCCGGCGAGGTCTATGCCGGCGCCGACGCCAGCTTCCGCTCCAACTACTACGCCGACAGCTCGGACTCGCGATACACGATCATCAAGGCCTATGAGATCGTCAACCTGCGGGCCGGCTTCAAGTCGGAAGCGGGCTGGGAAGCGTTCGTGTCGGTGCGCAACGCCTTCGACGCCGAGTACCTGCAGAACATCACCGTGGTCTCGGGCAATTCGGGCCTGGTGGTCGGCACCCCCGGCGACGCCCGCGCCTTCGCCTTCACCCTGAAGGCCAGCTACTGAGGCTAAAATCCCTCTCTCTGAGAGAGAGGGAGGGGCCCGCCGCGAAGCGGTGGGAGGGTGAGAGGTTTCACTGTTGGCCGGTAAACCTCGAGCCTTCCCGCCAGCCTTCGAGGCGGGCCGCGCCTTGTTCGGAGAGGCTGTAACCTCTCACCCTCCCACGCCTGCGGCGTGGGCCCCTCCCTCTCTCAAAGAGAGAGGGGTCTTCTGCGGCTACTGCTTCAGCCGATAGCCGGTCTTGAAGATCCAGCCCACGACCGCCAGGCACAGCGCCAGCACGCCGACCGTCGCGGCCAGGCTGATGCCCACCCCGACGTCCGACGTGCCGAAGAAGCTCCAGCGGAAGCCGCTGATCAGGTAGACGACCGGGTTGAACAGCGAGGCCGTCCGGAAGGCGCCGGGCAGCATGTCGATCGAATAGAAGCTGCCGCCCAGGAAGGTCAGGGGCGTGATCACCAGCAGGGGCACGATCTGCAGCTTCTCGAAGCTGTCGGCCCAGATGCCGATGATGAAGCCGAACAGGCTGAAGGTCACCGCCGTCAGGACGAGGAAGGCGGCCATGAACAGCGGGTGCTCGATCTCGAACGGCACGAAGAGACGCGCCGTGGCCAGGATGATCACCCCCAGCATCAAGGACTTCGACGCCGCCGCGCCGACATAGCCCAGCACGATCTCGAACGGCGACACGGGGGCCGACAGCACCTCGTAGATCGTGCCCGACCACTTGGGCATGTAGATGCCGAACGAGGCGTTCGACAGGCTCTCGGTCAGGATCGACAGCATGATCAGGCCCGGCACGATGAAGGCGCCGTAGGGCACCCCGTCGACCGAGGTCATGCGCGAGCCGATGGCCGCGCCAAACACCACGAAATAGAGCGAGGTCGACAGCACCGGGGCTGCGATGCTCTGGGCCAGGGTGCGGAAGGTCCGCGCCATCTCGAAGCGATAGATGGCGGCGATGGCGTGGATGTTCATGGCCGGTCCTTCACCAGGCTGACGAAGATCTCTTCGAGAGAACTCTGGCGGGTGTTGAGGTCGGTGAAGTCGACGCCCTCGGCGTGCAGCCGGCGCAGCAGCGGGGCGATGCCGGTGGCCTCGGCCTGGGCGTCGAAGCTGTAGACCAGCTCGCGGCCCTCGTCGGCCAGCGCCAGGTCGTAGTCGTCCAGGCCCGCCGGCACGGCTTCCAGCGGCGACTGCAGGTGCAGGGTCAGCTGCTTCTTGCCCAGCTGCCGCATCAGCACCTTCTTGTCCTCGACCAGGATGATCTCGCCCTTGCGGATCACCCCCACCCGGTCGGCCATCTCCTCGGCCTCCTCGATGTAGTGGGTGGTCAGGATGATGGTGACGCCCGTCTCGCGCAGCTTGCGCACCATCTCCCACATGTCGCGGCGCAGCTCGACGTCGACGCCGGCGCTGGGCTCGTCGAGGAACAGGATCGAGGGCTCGTGCGACAAGGCTTTGGCGATCATCACCCGCCGCTTCATGCCCCCCGACAGGGTCATGATCTTGGCGTCCTTCTTGTCCCACAGCGACAGGTCGCGAAGGATCTTCTCGATCAGGGCCGGGTTGGCCGGCTTGCCGAACAGGCCGCGGCTGAAGGTGACGGTGGCCCAGACGGTCTCGAAGGCGTCGGTGGTCAGCTCCTGCGGCACCAGGCCGATCTTGGTGCGGGCCGGACGGTATTCGCGGGCGATGTCGTGGCCGTCGGCGACGACCGTACCGGTCGAGGCCCGCACGATGCCGCAGATGATGCTGATCAGCGTGGTCTTGCCGGCGCCGTTGGGGCCCAGCAGGGCGAAAATCTCGCCGCGCCTGATCTCAAGATCGACGGTCTTCAGGGCCTGATGGCCCGAGGCGTAGGTCTTGGTCAGACCCGACGCCGTGATGATGGGTTCCACCCGGTCGTTCCCTTCGATGCGTGCGGTCCCGCGCCAGATGGGGGCGGGGAGGGGCAAAAGCCAGTGGCTCAGGTCACCTTCAGTTCGACCTGAGCGCCGTCCGGGACCGCGCTCAGCTGTTCGTGCATGGCGCCGGTGGCGGCCAGCCATTCGCCCGCCGACAGGACGAAGGCGTTGCCGACGTCGTACAGCCCGCCCTCGAACACTGGCAGGATCGTCAGGCCATAGCACTGGCCGGGGGAGGGAACCTTGCCGGCTGCATGAAGGTCTTCAAGCAGGCCGGGCAGGAACCACTCGTCGATACGCTCTTCCCAGGCCGGCGTCCGGGCCCCGCCGAGAAAGGCGTGCAGGGCCTCGGCGGTGTCGGCCACCGGCTCGATGTCGCCGGTCGGGCACTCCAGCCAGACCACGCCGTCGGCCGGCGTCTCGATGAACAGGCCGCCGAACATCGTGCTGAAGACGATCCGCCAGGGACCGGGCAGCCGCCAGCGCCAGGCCGCCTGCGCGTCCCTGGCGGCCTGTTCGTCGGGGACGAACATCATCTGCGCCCAGCCCACGGCCATGGTCGCTCGCTCCTAAGCTCTGCGCGTTCTTGTCAGCGAACCGTCAGCACCGCCCCGTGCACGCCCACCACCGAGACGCGGGTCCCGGTCGTCGGGGCGCTTTCGGCCTCGCCCTCGCCTTCGGTCTGGGCCGCCCACTCCTTGCCGTCGACGAAGACCCGGCCGCGGCCGTTCTCGAAGGCGGCGACCACCTCGGCCGGGCGGCCGAGCAGGCGCAGGGTGGGGTCGTTGAGGTCGGGGTCGGGCCCGGCCAGGGCCGGCCGCAGGAAGCGGCGGGCCAGGTAGGTCGAGGCGATGGTCAGCACGGCGAAGAGGACGATCTCCACCGGCAGGCTGGTGGGGAGGAGGAGGGCGACGACGCCGACCGCCGCCGCCGAGGCGGCCGGCCACAAAAGCCAGCCGGTGCCGGTGCCCACCTCGATCGCCAGAAACGCGGCCGCGATCGACAACCACAGCCAGAAGGGATGGGCGACGAAGAAATCGATCAGGCCGGTCATGGGATCAGGCTCCCTTGCGCGGCGCGGACGGAACCGCGCTCGAACGCGACGGCGCGGGCGACGGGGTCGGACGCGGCGGGGCGTCGGGGCCGCCCAGCGAGCGGATCAGCTCGCCGACCCCGGCCACCGTGCCGGTGATGCCGGCGAAGTCGGCCGGCACGATCACCGTCTTGGCGTTGGGCGAACGGGCCAGCTCGCCGAACGCCTCGACGTACTTCTGGGCGACGAAGTAGTTGATGGCGTTGACGTCGCCGCGGGCGATGGCTTCCGACACGAAGGCGGTGGCCTTTGCTTCTGCCTGGGCTTCCCGCTCGCGGGCCTCGGCGTCGCGATAGGCCGCTTCGCGCCGGCCCTCGGCCTGCAGGATGGCCGACTGCTTGGCGCCCTCGGCGCGGGCGATCTGGGCCTGCTTCTCGCCCTCGGCCTCGGTGATGACGGCGCGGCGTTCGCGCTCGGCCTTCATCTGGCGGGCCATGGCGTTGGTGATGTCGGCCGGCGGGGTCAGGTCCTTGATCTCGATGCGGGCCATCTTGACGCCCCAGGGGCTGGTGGCTTCGTCGATGGTGGCCAGCAGGCGCGAGTTGATGTGGTCGCGCTGGCTCAGCACCTCGTCCAGCTCCATCGAGCCGACCACGGTGCGCAGGTTGGTCTGGGCCAGTTGGGTGATGGCGTAGATCAGGTTGTCGACGCGATAGGCCGCGGCGGGGGCGTCCATCACCTGGATGAAGACGATGGCGTCGACGGTCACCGACACGTTGTCCTTGGTGATGACCTCCTGCTTGGGAACGTCGAGCACCTGCTCCATCATGTTGACCCGGCGGCCCACCGTCTCGACGAACGGGGTGAGGATGCTGATGCCGGGCTTCAGGGTGCGGGTGTAGCGGCCGAACCGCTCGACGGTGAATTCGCGGCCTTGCGGCACGATCTTGATGACGTTGACGACCAGCAGGATCGCCAGCACCAGAAGCACCAGAGGGACCAGAAAAGCGGTCACGAAAGCCTCCCGAGACGCGGCCCGGCGGCCCAAGCCGCCAGTCGCCGTGCGTCCATGAGGAGAATTTAGCGCGCCGCTCGCCCTTCCGCCACGGAATCCGGCGCAGCTTGCTCGTTGACCCGCACCGTCTGCGACAGCTTGTTGGCCAGAGCCCGGCCGCGAAGAGCGGCCTGGCGCTCGGCCCGGCGGCTTTCGGGGCTGCACTCGGGATGGGCGGCCTGGGCCGCGGCGTAGCCGCCGTTGAAGCGGTCGCGCAGCTGGCCGTCGAAGGTCTGGTCGGCCTGCTCCACCTCGGTCAGCCGCACCATGCGGGCCCGCCAGAACTGGTCGCCGACGCCCTCGCAGGCCTGGCGCAGGGCATGGCTCTGGCCGATGGCGTAGGCCAGGTCCAGCAGCCGCTGGCGCTCGGCCGGCGCGCGGTCCTGGGCGCTGGTCACGGCCGGTGCGGCCAGCAGCAGGGCGGCCAGGAACGGAGTGGCGAGGCGGGCGCGAAGCATGCGGGCACTATCGCCGCAAGCGCCTCGCCTGTCATCGCCTCGCCCGCGAGGGGCGAAATCAACCTTGAGGATATCCACAGCGGCGCTTGCCCATTTCAAGTCGAAACTTCGACTCTTCAGGGCCTTGCTATCAACAAGGATCGGGATCAGGCTGTGGATAAGTCAGGGGTGGCGAGAAACGACCAACTCCGACAGCGCAGAAGGGAGGACGTGTCATGGCTGAAGTGCACTACGGCGTCGTCCAGGTGGGCGACCGGTGGACCATCATCGGCGACCAGCTCAGGTTCGGGGCTTATCGCAGCCGCCACGAGGCCGAAAAGGCCGCCAACCGCCTGGCCGAGCAGGCCACGGGCGTCGGCATACCGGTGCGCATGCACCTCCAGGACGAGACCGGCCAGCTGCACCGACCCACCTTGATGAGTTGATGGGATGAGCTGAGAGGGATGAGCTGACGCGCGGCGCGTGTCGGCGTCCCGACAGGTCCACGCAACGAAACCCTCGGTCCGCGCGCTTTAACCGACGTGCAAGCGCCGCCGTTGGATGCCGCCATGGCCGACTCCGCAGAAATGAACGACCGAGACACCCGCGCCGAGCGGGTGCACCACGCCTATGCCGGCAATCGCCTGCTGCTGGCGATGCCCGAAGATGCGCGCGCGGCCCTCAAATCGGCCATG
Source organism: Caulobacter sp. GW821-FHT10C03 (assembly GCF_059415485.1). Lineage (NCBI taxonomy): Bacteria > Pseudomonadati > Pseudomonadota > Alphaproteobacteria > Caulobacterales > Caulobacteraceae > Caulobacter > Caulobacter sp. GW821-FHT10C03. The sequence goes on from NZ_JBWKNI010000006.1 coordinate 220,394, forward strand.
TCGCTGACGGCTCTCGCCCGCGGGACGGTGCTGTTCGACGTCGGCGAGGACGTGCGCACCACCTATCTGCCCTGCCGGCCGACCATGGTCTCGCTGCTGGTGCTGACCCCCGAGGGCCGCGAGGTCGAGGCGGCCACCGTCGGCTGGGAGGGCGCGCTGGGCGGCGTGGTCAGCGGCGGCCTCAAGCCCGCCTACGGCCGGGCGGTGGTGCAGGCGCCGGGACCGGCCTTCACCGTCCAGACCGCCCGCCTCGACGAGATGCGCCAGCGCTTCCCGGCCCTGGGCGACCTCTTCACCCGCTACGCCGACGCCATGATCGCCCAGATGATGCAGTCGGTGGCCTGCAACGCCCTGCACACCATCGAGCAGCGCTGCTGCCGCTGGCTGCTGGCCGCCCACGACCGGGCCGGCGAGGACATCGTGCGCCTGACCCAGGAGGCCCTGGCCGACATGATGGGCGTGCAGCGCACCACCGTCACCGCCGCGGCCAAGATCTTGCAGGCCGACGGCATCATCCAGACCCGCCGCGGCCGCGTGGAGATCCGCGACCGCCGCAAGCTGGAGCGCCGCGCCTGCGAGTGCCACGCCCAGGTCGAGGCCCATTTCCACAAGCTGCTGCCGGAACTGGACCTCGACGCCGGCTGAGGGGTCAGATCGCGTAGTTGAAGTTCGACGCGATGATGATCTCCACGCAGTCGATCAAGCCAAAGCTGCTGTTGGCGCTCTGGTCCTCGTAGTCGAACAGAGACCAGCCGCTGGCCGTGGGTCGGTTCTTGTCGAAGTAGCCGACGACCTGGTCCTGGATGTAGACGCCGCCCAGTTTCAGGCGCGTGGCGCTGGCGAAGTTGATCAGCAGGCCGTCGGCGGGCTTGTTGGGGATGGCCGCGACGTACAGGGCGTATTTCTGGGCGCCCGGATCGATGATCGGCAGGTCCTCGTACATGTCCTGCACATAGATCGGAAAGTTGCGGCCCTTGGTGGCGGGCAGCAGGACGCCGGGCGTGTTGTCGGGGATGTCTAGCGAAACGCCGAACGAAAAGGCCGCGACCTGCTGGGCGACGACGGGATCCAGCGGCGGCTTGCGGTTGGGATCCAGCAGGGCCGGGATGATCCGGTCGAGCAGGTAGACCCGCTTGCGGACGGTGTCGAGCGAAGGCATGTCGCCCTGCCAGGGGCCGACATTGTGGTTGGCCAGGACGTTGGTCAGCGCCTTCAGCACCCCCGGCAGGTCGGTGTCGGCCACGCCGTTCTGGTCGTCGATCTTCAGCGACATGGCGATGAATTCCGACGGGTGGGCGTAGAGGAAGTCGTGGCACTCCACCAGCAGCGACACCAGGCTCTGGTAGACGTGCGCCCGCGAGTTCAGCCCGGTGCTGCCGTGGCAGGTGTAGAACTCCCAGGTCGCGGGCGAGTGCGGCCCGGCGGGCACCGCATCGATGATCAGCCGCACGTCCAGCAGCCGCACCCCCGCCTCTAGTTGCTCGGTGATGCTGCGATAGTGGCAGGCGTAGGGCGTGTGGATGGTGGAGTTGATGGCGGCGCTGTCGTGCGTGCCCGGCAGGTTGATGTCGCCGATCAGGGTGTCGCCGGGAACGTGCGACAGCCAGACGCGCGGATTGATCAGCTGCAAGGTCAGGGCGCCGGCGTTGTTGGCGGTGTCCGACCAGGAGATGTAGGTCTCGTCGCCGGTCGGGCCGTAGAGCATGTGCGCCGGCTCGCCTTTCAGCGACACCGTCTTGTCGCCGTTGTAGGTCACCGGCGCGTACCAGTCCAAGCCCCAGCCGGCGTAGCCGCCCGTGGCGCGGCCCAGCCAGCGGTCGCCCGGCGCGGTGTCCTTGGCCAGATGGAGGTCGCCGTTCTTGTAGGTCCACTTGCACCAGGCCGCATCGGCCGTGGACTGGACCAGGGTCAAACAGTTGTCGTGCGTGCCCAGATAGCCGGCGAAGTCGCCGGACTGGCGATTGAAACACTTGACGGTGCGGTAGTTCATCGAGGTCCCCTGGCGATGGCGCGAGCTCGAGGAGGGCGGCTGCGCGACCAAGCGGACGCGACCTTATCTTCAGCTTTCAGCTGTGCGTGTGAAAATATTCACCGAGGGTTGTGCCTGTCTCGATCGGCGCCTCAGGCGAGCAGTCCCGCCGTCCGCCTGATCGCCGCTTCCGCCTCCGCGACCAGGCTGGCCACGATCTCGGCCGCCGGGCGCACGTCGGTGATCCCGCCGGCGCTCTGGCCCATGGCCAGGCACGAGCGGTCGGGGTCCAGGCCCTCGGTCTGGCCGGCGATGCCGCCCAGCACCCCGGCCTGGACGCTGGCCATGGCCTGCAGGGGGAAGGGCTGGATGTCGCCGGCCCGGGTCTCCCAGTCGTCGACATAGGGGTTGGCGCGCACCCGCATCGGCTTGCCGGAATAGCAGCGGGTGCGGACGGTGTCCTCGTCGCGGGCGGCCAGGATGGCGTCCTGGTAGAGCGCGCCGGCGTGGGCCTCGGCGCTGGCGATGAAGCGGGTGCCCATCCAGACGCCTTGCGCCCCCAGGGCCAGGGCGGCCGCCAGCCCCCGACCGTCGTAAAGGCCGCCGGCGGCGATCACCGGGATGTCGACCGCCTCCACCGCCTGGGCCACCAGCGGCAGGGTGCCGACCAGGCCCGTGTGGCCGCCGCCTTCGCCGCCCTGGCAGATCACCGCGTCGCAGCCGGCCTCCTGCGCCTTCACCGCATGACGCACCGTGCCGCAGACCACCATCACCTTCAGCCCCGCCTCGTGCAGCCGGGCCAGGATCTGTGAGGGCACGCCCAGGCCGGCGATGAAGGCGCTGGCGCCCTCCTCGATGATGACCTCGACGCTGGCGGTCAGGGCGTCGGGCGTGGCGGCCAGCAGGTCGACGCCGAACGGCCTGTCGGTCAGGGCTTTGACCTGCCGCATCTGCTCGCGGATGAAATTGGGCGAGGTCCCGGCCATGCCCAGCACGCCGTAGCCGCCGGCGTTGGAGACCGCCGCCGCCAGCGGCGCGTACGAAACCCCGCCCATGCCGGCCAGCAGGATCGGATGCTCGATGTTCAGCAGGTCGCAGATCGGCGTGCGCAGGGCCATGGCGGCGGTCTCCCTATCGCGGCCCTCTGGCGGGGCCGTCCGGGGGAGAGTGCGCTCGCCCTTGCTGGCGGCAAGCGTGCCGCGAGGTCAGGCGCGGGGCGGTGGGCCCGGGGGCGCTATTCGTCGAGGATGCGCTCGGGATCCAGTTCCGGGGTCCAGAAGCAGGCGGCCATCGCCGCCAGCATGACGGCGACCATCGCCAGGAAACCACGCGGCGGGGCCAAACCCGCGATGTAGGGGCCCACGATGTCTTGCGGGGTCATCTCTCTCGTTTCCTCGTGAGCCGGCGCCCCGATCTGACGTCGAGACTGCCGTTCACGGAGGAAAGCGTCTCACCGAAGCGAAGGTTCGACAAGTCCCCATTTTTCAAGGGGTTATTGTGGACTCGCGGGTCCAGGATTGGAGCGGGGCAGGCCATGACGGCCCGCCCCGCCTCGCACCTCTAGCGCCGTACGGTCAGGCCCAGGGACAGCGCCCGCGGGCTTTCGCCATCGGCGTCTAGGCCGGGTCGTCCAGCGAGAAGCGGTCGGCGCTCTCGTCGTAGGAGAAGACCTCGGCGTAGCGGCTCCAGTTGGTCGCCGCGCGCAGGGTCTGGTCGGCGTAGTCGGGAGACATGAAGTCCTCCAGCTCGTCGCGGAAACGGCTGGCGGGGGCGGCGTGGCTGGGCCGGTCGTCCAGCACCCGGCGCACGTGGGCGGCCAGGGGAACGTGGGCCAGCAACTGCTGGGCGAAGATCGACTTGCGCGCGTCGACGTCGGCCTCGGCGTAGCGACGGGCCGTGGGCGTCAGCATCAGGTCGCCCTCGCGCAGTTCGGCCAGGCGCAGCAGCTGCAAGGTCTCGGCGATCGGAAAGAGCGCGTCGGCCTCGTACCGCAGCACCCGGGCCAGGTCGGGCATGTGCGCCCGGCCGTCGAACGGAGCGGCGCAAACCGCCTCGATCAGGCCGGCCATGACGTTGGTCGAGACGCGCGGCAGCACCATGCCAAGGCCCATGCCGGGAAAGACCCCGTCGCGAGCGGCGGCGGCCGCCTGGTCGGGCCGGGTCATCTGGGCGTAGATCCGCTCGACCAGGGCCCGGAAGGCCGGGTCCTGGCGGTTGCGCGGCTGCGGCAGGTCGACCTTGACCGTCGACGCCACCCGGCCCGGATTGGACGAGAACACCAGGATGCGGTCGCACATCAGCACCGCCTCCTCGATGTTGTGGGTGACCATCAGGATCGACTTGATCGGCATCCGGCCCTCGTTCCACAGGTCGAGCAGGTCGGTGCGCAGGGTCTCGGCGGTCAGCACGTCGAGGGCCGAGAACGGCTCGTCCATCAGCAGGATCGAGGGATCGACCACCAGGGCGCGGGCCAGGCCCACGCGCTGGCGCATGCCGCCCGACAGCTCCTTGGGATAGGCGTTCTCGAAGCCGTCCAGACCGATCAGGTCGATGGCGGCCAGGGCCCGGCGGCGGCGCTCGTCCGGGCGCACGCCCTTGGCCTCCAGCCCGACCTCGACGTTCTGCAGCACGGTCAGCCAGGGGAAGAGCGCGAAGCTCTGGAACACCATGCTGACCGTGGTGGGGCCGTCCTCGCGCGGCGGGAAGGCGATGTCGCCCGAGGTTGGCTTGATCAGGCCGGCGATCGACCGCAGCAGGGTCGACTTGCCCGAGCCCGAGCGGCCCAGCAGGCCAACGATCTCGTTCTCGTCGAGGGTCAGGTCGACATTGTCGAGCACCAGCAGGTTCGCGCCTTCGGCCTTGCCGTACAGGTGACGGATGGCCTTGGCTTCGACCAGGGCGGGCGATTGGATGGGGGTGAAGCAGGTCATGGACGCTCTCCCTTAGGCCAGACGGAGACGGCGCTCGGCGAAGCGGTACATCGGCCGCCAGAGCACGCGATTGAAGACGATGACGAAGACGGACATGACGGCCACGCCCAGGGCGACGCGGGCGCTGTCGCCGGCGGCGGTGGCCCTGGCGATGTAGGCGCCCAGGCCCGCGGCCTCGAGGCGCTGATGGCCCCAGCTGACCGCCTCGGCCACGATGCTGGCGTTCCACGACCCGCCCGAGGCGGTGAGCGCGCCGGTCACGTAGTAGGGAAAGATCCCCGGGATCGCGACCTGCCGCCACCACTGCCAGCCCCTGAGGCCAAACATGCCGGCGGCCTCCTTCAGGTCGCCCGGAATGGCGCTGGCCCCGGCGATGACGTTGAACAGGATGTACCACTGGGTCCCGAGCACCATCAGCGGCGAGAGCCAGATGTTCGGGTCCAGGCGCAGGGCGACGATGGCCGCCACCGCGAACGGGAACAGCACGTTGGCCGGGAAGGCCGCCAGGAACTGGGCGATCGGCTGCAGGCGCTCGGCCCAGGCCGGGCGCAGGCCGATCCAGACGCCGACCGGGACCCAGACGAGGGTGGCCAGGGCGATCAGCACGACGACGCGGACCAGGGTCGCCAAGCCCAGCAGCGAGACCTGGCCCAGGTCGCCGAGGGTCAGGCGCTGGCCGAGGAACGACCACAGCAGCCCGGCGCCGCCGACGACCGCGATGGCGACCAGCGCCAGCCAGAGGCCGTCCAGGACCCTGTCCAGCGCCGCGGGCGGCGCGGGCAGGCGCAGGGGCGGCAGGCGGACGGGCGGGCGCAGGCCTGAGGTGGCGCGGGACAGCCTCGCCAGCGGCTGGGCCAGCGACCGGATCCAGACGGCCCGGCGCAGCAGATCGTAGAGCCACGAGGCCGGACGCTGCTGGCTGGCGGTCTGTTCGAAGCGGAACTTGTCGGCCCAGGCCACGACGGGACGGAACACCAGCTGGTCGTAGAGCACGATGACCACGGCCATGGCGGCCACGCCCAGGGCCAGGGCCTTCATGTCCTGGCGGGCGATGGCGACCGACAGCCACGAGCCGATCCCGGGCAGGGTGACGGTGGTGTCGCCCACGGTGATGGCTTCCGACGCCACGACGAAGAACCAGCCGCCCGACATCGACATCATCACGTTCCAGACCAGGCCGGGCGTGGCGAACGGCAGCTCCAGCCGGACGAACCGGCGCCAGGGCGAGAAGCCGAACTGGCGGCTGACGTCGTCCAGGTCGGCCGGGATGGTCCGCAGCGACTGGTAGAAGCTGAAGGCCATGTTCCAGGCCTGGCTGGTGAAGATCGCGAAGATCGCCGCGCACTCCACGCCCAGCTGGCGGCCGGGGAACAGGCCCATGAAGAAGGTGACCGTGAAGGTCAGGAAGCCCAGCACCGGCACGGACTGCAGGATGTCGAGGGCGGGCGCGATCAGGAGCTCGGCCTTGCGGCTCTTGGCGGCCAGGGTGGCGACCGTGAACGTGAAGACGAGCGAGGCGAAGAGGGCCAGGAACATCCGCAGCGTCGTGCGCAGGGCGTATTCAGGCAGGCGGGCGGGATCCAGCGTGACCGGGGCGGCGTGCAGGGCCGCCAGGGGCTGGCTCATGTCCTCGGCCCCGCGCACGACCAGGACGGCCGCGGCGGCGAGCAGGAGGAAGGCGACCAGATCCGCCCACGAGGGGACGGTTCCGGCGCGAAGAAAGCGCGCGAGCGGACGCGCGGCCTTGAGGTCTCCGGAGAGGAAAACCATGGGGCTTGTCCTTGTGACTGTGGCCGCGACCGGCCGTCAGCAAGGAGCCCGTTGAACCCCTAGCGTGACGCCGTTCGCGGCGTGTTGGATCGACTGTGACTGTCGCTGGGCATGGGGTTTGGGTTTCCGTTGAAAGCGTCGTCGCCGCGTCGCGGCATCGAGCGCGGCGGCGGGATGCGCCCGCCGACCGACGTTGTCAAGTTGCTGTGGAGAAGATCCGTCGAGCGGCCGTCTTTTTCCGAAGCCCGCGTTCCGGGGCGCGGCGATCCGGCGATGCGCCTAGCGCCCGAACAGCGCGTAGGTCTGTTCGATGACCTGCCGGGTCAGGTCCCACTCGACGGCGGCCATGGCCTCTTCGCGGGTGAAGAAGCGGGCGTCGGCGGCGTCGTCGCCGGCCTTGGGTTCGCCGCCGGTCCATTCGGCGGCGTAGTCGAACATCACGAAGTGGCGGGTGGTCTCGCCGGTCTCGCGCGAGGTGAAGACGCCGTCGACGACATCAATGAGGCCTAGAAGCCGGGCTTCCACGCCCGTCTCCTCGCGCAGTTCGCGCAGGGCGGCGGCTTCCGCCGTTTCGCCGAACTCGATCCGTCCGCCCGGCAGGCTCCATTGGCCAAGACGCGGCGGCGTGCCGCGCTTGATCAGCAGCACCTCATGCCCCCGCAGGCAGATGACGCCGGCGGTGGGGGAGGGGATCGGAGCGGGGGTGTTCATGCGAAACCAGACTTCAAATCTACCGTCGAGCGCTCCCCCACCAGGGGCAAACACTCGCCGAGCCAAGCTTCCGCCGCCTTGCGCCCACGGGCCTTGAGGTCGGTCAGAAAGCTCCACTCGGTATTGAACTTGGACGCCAGCGACAGGTCGGCCAGCGGCTCGTCGGCCTTGATGGCGTGCAGCAGCATCCGCCGATAGCGCCCCCGGGCGTTGTCTTTCAAGAGGCCTTCGTCGAGCAGCTTCTGCACGAAGCCGATGGCGCGCAGTTCCGAGGACAACGCCGCGTTGAAGGTGATCTCGTTCAGGCGGTCCATGATCTCGCCCGGGGTCTTGGGCGTCTCGTCGCGGACGAAGGGATTGAGGCTGACCAGCAGGATGTCGTCGGGGGTCTTGTCGTAGAACAGCGGCCACAGGGGTGGGTTCGCGAGAAAGCCGCCGTCCCAGTAGGGCTCGCCGTCGATCTCCACCGCCTGGAACACCTGCGGCAGGCAGGCGCTGGCCAGCACGTGGCGGGCGGTCAGTTCGGTCTCGCGGAACACCTTGGCCTTGCTGGTGCGCACGGCCGTGGCGGCGATGTAGAGCTTGACCGGCGAGCGGGTCCGCAGGGCTTCGAAGTCGATCGTCTCGTCGAGGATGTCGTTCAGCGGATTGAGGTTGAACGGGTTGAACTCGTAGGGGCTCATCGACAGGGCCAGGGTCTCGGCCAGCCGCCAGCCCGGGGTGTTCTTGATCCAGTCGGCCGCGCCGCCGAACGCGCCCCCGAAGGCGCTGGTCCAGATGCTGGTGTCGCCGAAGACGTTGCGGCCGCCGTTGCGGTTGACCTGCTTCCAGAAGTCGTTGAGCGAGGCCTTGGCCCCCTCGCGGCCGCCGGCGATCAGGCCCGAGGCGTAGGCCACCGCGTTCATCGCCCCGGCCGAGGCGGCGGTGATGGCCTGGATCTCCAGGCTCTCCTCCTCCAGCAGCCGCTCGATCACGCCCCACTCGAAGGCGCCGTGCGAGCCGCCGCCCTGCAGCGCCAGGCTGATCGGACGCGGCCCCTTGGGCTTCCTCTTCAGCGGCGCGATGGGCATGGGGTCTGCCTTTGCCTCTAGAGCGGATCGATAGTCACAGCCTCGACCCCCTTCTCCGAGCCTCCCCGCGAAGGCGGGGATCCAAGCCGAGTCTGTGGGCCTGACGCGGGAAGCGCCTCATCCTGAACGTCAGCTTGGATCCCCGCTTTCGCGGGGATCTTACGGCTGAAAAGAGCTACTGCGCCGTCCAGCCGCCGTCGATGGCGAAGGAGGCGCCGTTGGCCGAGGCCCCCAGGTCGCTGACCAGGTACAGGAGCTGGCCCGACAGCTGCTCGAAGGTGACGAACTGCTTGGTCGGCTGGGCGGCCAGGATCACGTCCTTCATCACCGCCTCCTCGCTGATGCCGCGGGCCTTGGCCTGGTCGGTGATCTGGGCCTCGACCAGCGGGGTCTTCACGAAGCCGGGGCAGATGGCGTTGCAGGTGATGCCCTGCTGGGCCACTTCCAGGGCGATGGTCTTGGTCAGGCCCAGGATCCCGTGCTTGGCGGCCACATAGGCCGACTTGTAGGGCGAGGCGACCAGGCCGTGGGCCGAGGCGATGTTGACGATCCGCCCGCGGCCCTGCTCGCGCATGATCGGGATCGCCGCCTTCGACGCGTGGAAGGCCGACGACAGGTTGATGGCGATGATCAGGTCCCACTTGTCGTCGGGGAATTCCTCGACGGGGGCCACGTGCTGGACGCCGGCGTTGTTGACCAGGATGTCCAGCTCGCCGAACTCGGCCTTGGCGGCCTTGACCATGTCGGCGATCTCGACCGGCTTGGTCATGTCGGCGCCGTGGTACAGCACCTCGACGCCGTGCTTCTCGGCCAGTTCCGAGCGGGTGCGCTCGATGGCGGTCATTTCGCCCAGGCCGTTGAGCACGATGTTGACGCCTTGACCGGCGAGGGCGTCGGCCAGCGCATGGCCGATGCCGCTGGTCGAGCCGGTGACGATCGCGACCTGCCCCTGCAACCCGAAATCCACCGCCATGGCGCTCTCCTGCCGGCCGCTCGGGCCGCTTGAATTGTTGCAACGCAACATATAGCCCGCCGTTGCGAAAGAACGAGGGGCTATAAATTCATCGTTAGATGAATTCAGGGCTGCGGGCGAGCGAAAACCCAGTCGGCCTCGGTGGAGAGGTCGGGCCGGAAGCGGTAGCCGTCGCGGTCGAAGGCCTTGAGGTCGGCGGCCTTCTCGATGCGGCCGTCGATGATGTGGCGGGCCATGCGGCCGCGCGCCTTCTTGGCGTAGAAGCCCAGCACCTTCAGGGTTCCAGCCTTCTCTTCCTTGAAGTGGCAGGTGACCACCGGCAGCTTCAGGGCCTTGGCGTCGACGGCGCCGAAATATTCCTGGCTGGCCAGGTTCACCAGCGTCGGGTCCGCGTGGCCGGCGGCGGCCTCGTTGAGCGTCTTGGCGATGGTCTCGCCCCAGAAATCGTAGAGGGTGGCGCCGCGCTTGGTCTTCAGGCGGGTGCCCATCTCCAGGCGGTAGGGCTGCAGGGCGTCCAGCGGCCGCAGCACGCCATAGAGGCCCGACAGGATCCGCAGGTGGTCCTGCGCCCATTCCAGCGAGGCGCGGTCGAGTTCGCGCGCCGCCAGGCCGGCATAGACGTCGCCATTGAAGGCGATCACGGCCTGCAGCCCCTCTTCGACCTGCGGGTCGAAGTGCTGAAAGCGCTCGCGGTTCAGGTCGGCCAGCTTTTCGGAGATGTGCATCAGCCGGCGCAGGTCGGCGGCCGTCAGCTTGCGCGTGACCTTGGCCAGTTCGGCGATCTGCGGCTTCAGGGCCGGCGTCGTCAGCGGCAGCACCTCGCTGGGCGCGGTGAAGTCGAGCGACTTGGCGGGAGAGATGACCATCAGCATGGGGACGCAGATAGAGGCTTTGGCCCCGCTTCGCCAGCGGTGGCGGCTCATCGTGAGCCCGTAAGGGGCGCTATGCGCCCCTCAGGCCAGGGTCAGCACCAGCGGTCCGTTCCGCGTCGCCACCAGGGTGTGCTCGTACTGCACGGTGGGCTGGCCGCGCGGCGGACGCAGGGTCCAGCCGTCGTCCAGTTCCTCGACCCAGTCGGCGCCGAGCGACAGGAAGGGCTCGATGGTGAAGACCAGGCCCTCGGGGATGGTGCGACGGTCGCGCGGCTCGCGCCAGGTGGGGATCTCGCGGGGCTCGTCGTGCAGCGAGCGGCCGACCCCGTGGCTGGCCAGGTTGCGCACCAGGCTGTAGCCGTTCTTCTCGGCGAAGGTCTCGATGGCGCCGCCGATCGCGTTCAGCCGGCCGCCAGGCTGCACGGCCCGGATGCCCGCCCACATCGCCCGCCGCCCGTCGCGGCACAGGCGTTCGATGCGCTTGGACGTCGGCGGCACGGAAAAGCTGGCGCCGGTGTCGCCGAAATAGCCGTCCAGCTCGGCCGAGACGTCGATGTTGATCAGGTCGCCGGCCTTGATCACCGTGTCGCCGGGAATGCCGTGGGCGCAGTCGGGACCCACCGAGATGCAGGTCGCGCCGGGGAAATTGTAGGTCAGCTCCGGGGCCGAGCGCGCGCCGTCCTTCTCCAGCAGGGCGCGGCCGATGTCGTCCAGCTCCTTGGTGGTCATGCCCGGCTCCAAGGCCGCTCCCATGGCCGCCAGGGTGCGGGCCACCAGGGCGCCGATGACGCGCAGCTTCTCCAGCTGGTCTTCGTGCTCGATGGTCACGGCAGGGTCTCGATGGCCTTCGCCGCTTTGGGGCTGTCAGGCGCTGGATCGTCGCCGTCCACGCCGGCCTCCCGCAGCTCGCGCGCCACCAGTTCCTGGAAGGTCAGGTGCGGGTGCAGTTCGCACAGCATGCCGATCCTGATCCAGAACGCCGCCTGGCCGTTGATCGACCGGTACGACGCCTTGCTGGCCCGCCGCAGCTGCTCGTGCAGCTCGTCCTCGATGTTGACGATGCCCATGGGATATCTCGATCATATACGTTTCGTATATGCGATATATGGCCTGGGTGCGGGCGAGGCAAGCGATGAAGACGGCCAAGCTTGCCGCTGGACAATCGGCCCTCGTTCGCCTCACGGTTGGGCGCAGCGTGGGGCGAGTGCATGACGAGCGTGATGAAGCGGGCGGTGGCGCTGCTGCTGGTGGCGATGGCGCTGGCCGTGGCGGGGTGCAAGCCTCTGTCGTTGAGGAGCGATCCGGCCGCCGAGGCCGCTGCGCGCGCGGTCTATGACGACATCGCCGCCGGCCGGGCCGAGGCCGTGCGATCGCGGATGGCGCCGGAGGCCGCAAAGACGACCACGCCGGCCGCGATCCTGGCCCTGCGCCGTCTCGCGCCGCCGGCGGGGACGGTCGAGCGGCGGCTGATCACCTTCCAGGGGACCTTCGCGCCCGGCGTGGAGACGCTGGACCTGACCTACGAACTGCCTTTCCGCGACGAGGCCGTGCTCTATCACGTGCGGCTGGTGCGCGCCGACAAGACCCAGGCCTGGCGGCTCTGGGGCTGCGGCTTCAATCGCGCGAGCAACGCCGAACTGGCCAAGGGCGCCTTCACCCTAAGCGGCCGGACGCCTTTTCAGCTGGCGTTCCTGGCCGTCGTGGTGCTGTCGCCCCTCTTCATGCTGTGGGCGGCGGTCGCCGCCTTTCGGGCCCCGGGGTTGAAGCGAAAGTGGTTGTGGGTTCCGCTGTCGTTCCTCGGCGTCGGCGTCGCGTCGATCAACTGGACCACGGGCGCGGCGGGCTTCCAGCCGATACACATCGTGCTGCTCGGCGCCACGGCCAGCAAGCAGGGCTACGCCAACTTCTACCCGTGGATCCTGAAGTTCACCGTGCCGGTGGGCGCGGTGGCCGTCCACCTACGGGCCTGGAAGGCGCGGCGGGCCGCCAAGGTGACGGCGCCGCCGGCTCTCGATCAGGCAGCCTGAGGGCGGGCTATTCGGCCGCCGCCGACGATGTCGAAGCCTGCTGTCCCTTCGCCGCCGCGATCAGTTGGCGGGCGTGGGTCTGGACCTGGCGCAGGGTGGCGTTGGTCATGACCTGGGTGGTGTCGTTCAGCGCGTCGGTCACTCCGAAATAGGTCGGGTAGGCCGCCAGGTGGTTGGCGACGATCAGGCCGAAGAAGTCCTGCAGGCTGGCGTAGTCGATGTCCGGCGGGCTGGCCGCGAAGGTCTTGTGGGCGATCGGGGTGTAGGTCTTGAAGGCGAGCAGGCCGTCGGCCAGCAGGTCGATCGAGCCCAGCAGGGCGTCCATCTCCAGCTTGAACGCCAGGTCGCCGGTGTTGGTGAAGAAGCCCTTCAGATGCACGTCGTTCCAGGCGGTGGGCACGATGTCGTGGGCGTTGACGATGTCGGTGTTGAAGGGCGTCGGCCCGGTGTCGGCCGGCTGCGGGTAGAAGTGGGTGTAGAGGGCCGCGAAGTCCGGATTGCCGGGCGTCGGGCCGGCGCTGGGCAGGGCCAGGTGGGTGATCCCGGGGAACGGGCCGCCGTTCTGACCGATCACCGCCGTCGCCAGGGTCGGCGACAGCGCCCCGCCCAGGCTGTGGCCGGTGAAGATGATCGTGCCGCCGGTGTTGGCCTTGGCCCAGCTGGTGACGAAGGTCTGGATGCCGCCGCTCTTGGAGTCGGACATCGCCAGCAGGGCGGTGATGCCGGTGTGGGTGGCGTGCGAGATCTTCGGCGACGGCGCGCCGGTGAAGCCGCCGTTCCCATAGGCCCAGTCGACCTGGCGGACGATCGCGAAGTCCTCGGCCAGCCAGTCGTAGGCGTCGTCCTCGTTGGTGCCGGCCATGGCCACCACCAGGCAGGGCGCCCCGTTCACCGAGGCCTCGGCCGCGTACAGCAGGTTGTCGGCGTAGTAGAGCGCGGTCGGGTCGTCGCCGTCGTGGCTGGCGGCCTCGGGCCCCCAGACGACCGACCAGTCGGCGATCTGGCCGGCGTTGTCGGTGACGAAGGCGGCCACCGCCTGGGCCACGATGGCTTCCAGATTGGCCAGGGTGTCGACCTTGTCGCCGGCGGCGTTCGACAGCCAGGACAGGCAGAAGGCCTGCTGCTGCAGGGTCAGGCTCGAAGCGGGCATGATCGCCTCCCTATGTTGATTTTGATGGCGCGCGGCCCGGCCGTCGCCGAGGGCACGGTATCACGGTTTCAACTTGAGGATGTGATCTGTCGCACAAGGCGGCGCGGGGAATCCCCTTCGCCCGAAAATGCTCTAGGAAGGGGCCATGAACCAAACCCTCGCCCTCGCGGCCGCCCTGGCCTGGCCGCTGCCGATGATCGCCGCCCTCTACTTCGTGGCCCGCACCAAGGCGCTGAAGCTGCGGGTGATCTGGGCGGTGCTTGCCTTCGTCGGCGTCGGGGCGTTCTGGATGAAACCCTCGACCGGCGAGTGGGGCTTCGTTCCGTTCGCGATCAACATCCTGGGCCCGGGCGCGGCGGGCGGCCTGCTGAAGGCGACCTTCCCCGCCGGGGCGGTACTGTCGCTGATCATGGTCTATTTCGCCCGACGCAAGGCCAAGGCGGCCCAGGGCTAGGGCGTATCGACATTCAGCTGTTCGCGGCCTTCAAATCCGCGCATCCCCGCGCAGGCGGGGACCCAAGCTGGATTTCAGGATGAGGCGCGACCGTGGATCGACCGCAACCTCGGCTTGGATCCCCGCCTTCGCGGGGAGGCTCGGTGAAAAATGAGCTCAGGCCGGTGAATGTTGATCCAGCCCAGGGCCAGTGACGGCCTAGAACAGCACCCGCGGGTTCATGATCCGCTGCGGGTCGAGCGCCGCGCGGATCGCGCGCAGGGCGGCGACCTCGATGGGGTCCTTGTAGGCCAGAGCCTCGGCCGTCTTCATCGCGCCCAGGCCGTGTTCGGCGCTGATCGAGCCGGTGAAGCTGGCGGCGATGTCGTGGACGATGCGGGCGCCTTGCTCGCGCAGGGCGTCATGGGCGTCGTCGTCGCCGCCCTGGGCCTTCAGCACGTCGTAGTGCACGTTGCCGTCGCCCACATGGCCGAAGGCGACGATGCGGGTTCCGGGGAAGGCCTTGTCGATCGCCGCATTGGCCTGGCCGATGAACAGCGGAATCTTCGAGACCGGCACGCTGACGTCGTGCTTCCACACCGCGCCCTCGGGCTTCTGGCCGGCCGAGTGGCCTTCGCGGATGTGCCAGAAGTCCTTCATCTGGGTCTGCGTCTGGGCCACGGCCGCGTCGGCGATCAGGCCGGCCTCGAAGGCGCCGGCCAGCAGGCGTTCCAGCGCCGCCTCGGCCGCGCCGGGCTCGCCGCTGGCGATCTCGATCAGCACGTACCAGGGATGCTCCGTGGGCAGAGGATCTCGCAGGCCGGGCACGTTGCGCACGGTCAAAGCAAAGCCCAGGCGGCCCATCAGCTCGAAGGCCTCGACCGCGCCGCCGGTCTCGTCCTTGGCACGGGCGAGCAAGGTGATGGCGTCCTCGGGCGAGGCCAGGCCGACGATGGCCACGGCCCGCGAGGCCAGCGGCGCGTGCAGCTTCAGGGCCGCGGCGGTGACCACGCCCAGCGTGCCCTCGGCCCCGATCAGCAGCTGCTTGAGGTCGTAGCCGGTGTTGTCCTTGCGAAGGCGTTTCAGGCCGTTCCAGATCTCGCCGTTGGGCAGCACCGCTTCGATGCCCAGCACCTGCTCGCGCATCATGCCGTAGCGCAGCACGGCCGTGCCGCCGGCGTTGGTCGAGATCAGCCCGCCGATGGTGCACGAGCCTTCCGAAGCCACGCCCACCGTGAACCGCCGGCCGACGCTCGCCGCCTGCTGATGGGCCTCGTACAGGGTGACCCCGGCTTCCAGCACCATGACGTCGTCCAGGGCGTCGACGTCGCGCACCGCGCGCAGCTTTTCGGTCGACAGCAGGATCTCGCCCTGCGGGATCTGGCCGGCGACCAGGCCCGTGTTGCCGCCCTGCGGGGTGATCGCCACGCCCTCGGCCGCGCAGATGCCCACGACGGCGGCCACCTCGGCGGTGGTGCGCGGGGTGACCAGCAGCGGGGTCTCGCCCTTCCAGCGCCCGCGCCATTCCACCAGCTTCGGCGCCAGCCGCTCGGGATCCTGGCTCCATCCACCCTCGCCCAGCACGGACTTCAGGCGCGAGACGACATCTGCGGGAACGGGCTTGGTCATGGCCCGGGAGAATAGGGCGGAACGGGGAGGGGGTGAAGGCGCAGGACGCTTCAGGCCTATGCAGTTTTCGCATGTCGTTTATGCGGTTTTCGCGTATGTTGAACGAAATTGGAATTTCGTCCAACGAGGCTTTCAGATGGCGAAGAGGGAAATCGCTCCGTCGTCAACCGCCGTTACCGGCGCCTGGACCGTTCGGGATGAGCGGTCGGGCCGCTTCATGGAAACCCGCGTCGAAGCCGTAATGACCAGCGCCAAGCGGTCTGGTCTTTTGACTGAAAAGGACGGTCGCATCGGCGGCCGTCTCAGCGCCACCATCATCGCGCGGGCCAAGGCCAATACCGGCATCGCCACCGACACCGAGCTGCTGGAGTTCGCCCTGGCCAGCCTCGCCCTGGAAGACGGGTTCGCCGAGGCCTTCGAAGCGGTCGGCGGTACAGTGGATCCGGACCTGAAGCTCGGCTTCTGAGGTGGCGAGCTTCGACTTCGACGCCGCCCGGCGCTGGGCGCGTTTCGATCCGGGCCGCACCCTGGCCCGCCGCGCGGACGCCGACCTGCCGTTCGCCGACGCGGAAAACCTGGCCGGGGCGCCCCTGCTGCTCGACACCTGCGTCTATATCGACCGGATGCAGGGCCGCGCGCCCGACGTCGTCCGCACCTTGGTCGCAACGCGGCAGGTCAACCACGCGACCGTGGCCGTGCAGGAGCTGATGCACACGGTCGGGGTGCTGCGGCCCGACGATCCGCGCACGGCCGCCGCTATCGGGGCCATTGAGCGCCAGATCAAGGCTATGCCCGATCATCGTCTTTTCGAGCCCGACGCCGAGGTGCTGGGCCGCGCCGCCCTGCTGGCCGGGATGCTGTGCCGGCTGCAAGGCTACCGCGACGACGCGCGGCTGAAGGCCCTGCAGGATTGCGTGCTTTTCCTGCAGGCCCTGAAACTGGGCTTCACCGTGCTGACGGCCAACGTGCGGGAGTTCGACCTCCTGCTGCAGCTCGTGCCAGCGGGCAGGGTGCTGTTCTACCGGAAGGCTTGAGGGCGCGGAGAGGGGGGTCTCCGGAGGAGGTCGGGTGAGGGCGCGCGCAAACAGAAACGCCGCGACGGCGGGCGGGCTGTCGCGGCGTCTGAATTTTGAGAAACCCCTCATCCGTCGGCTTTCGCCGACACCTTCTCCCGCAAGGGGAGAAGGGGGTTATTTCCCGTCGCGGAACGGGTCGGCGGGGTAGACGCCCAGGATCTCGAACTTCTCGGAGAAGAACTGCAGCTCGTCGAAGGCCAGGGCCAGGCTGCGGTCTTCGGGGCGGCCATCGACCTCGGCGTAGAAGAAGGTGGCCGTGAAGGCGCCGTTCTCCATGTAGCTTTCCAGCTTGGTCATGTTGACGCCGTTGGTGGCGAAGCCGCCCAGGGCCTTGAACAGGGCCGCCGGCAGGTTGCGCACCCGGAAGACGAAGCTGGTCACGCAGCGGTGGGTGAACGACGGGGCCGGCGGGGCCGGGTCGGCGGTCATCACCAGGAAGCGGGTGGTGTTGTGGCGCTCGTCCTCGATGTCGCGGGCCAGGATGTCGAGGTCGTAGATCTCGGCGGCCAGGGCGGGGGCGACGGCGGCGCGGGTCGGGTCGGGCTTGGCGGCCAGGGCCTTGGCCGCGCCGGCGGTGTCGCCCGCGCCTTCCTTGGCCAGGCCCAGGCGCTTGAGGCTGTGGCGGCACTGGCTGAGCGCGATCGGCATCGAGACGGCGGTCGTCACGGTGTCCAGCGTCACGCCCTTGTTGGCCATCAGCTGGAAGCGGATCGGCTTGAAGCGCTCGCCGATGATCTTCAGGCCCGAGGCGGGCAGCAGGTGGTGGACGTCGGCCACCCGGCCGGCGATCGAGTTCTCGATCGGGATCATGCCCAGCTGGGCCGCGCCGGTCTTGATGGCCTCGAACGCCTCCTCGAAGGTGGCGCAGGGCAGCACTTCGTAGTCGGGGAAGTAGGTGCGGCACGCCTCGTGGCTGTTGGCGCCGGGTTCGCCCTGGAAGGCGATCTTCTTGAGGGTGCTCATCTAGCTTTCAGTCTTTTCGGCGTGGTCGCGCGCGGCCTGCAGGTCGGAAGGGTTGTCGACGGAGATCGGGGCCTCGCCCGCCACCGCCGCGCGGATCGTCAGGCCCAGCTCCATGGCCCGCAGCTGCTCCAGCTTCTCGCGCTTTTCCAGCGGCGAGGGGAGGGCGGCGTTGAACGCCTCCAGCGCCGCGCGGCGATAGCCGTAGATGCCGATGTGGCGCCAGACGGGCGCGTCGCCATAGAGGGTGGAGCGGGTGAAGTAGAGGGCGCGGCCGCTCTCTCCACTCGCGTCCATGGCCAGCACGGCCTTGACCACGTCGGGGTTGGACCGGTCGTCGGCCGAGGCTTCCGGCGCGACGACCGTGGCGATGTCGGCGTCGGCGTGGGCGGCCAGCTGGCCGGCGCAGGCGCTCAGCACCGCCGGGTCGACGAAGGGCATGTCGCCCTGCAGGTTGATGATCACGTCGTGGACGCCGTCCGGGTCCAGCACGGCCAGGGCCGCCAGGATGCGGTCGGAGCCCGAGGGCAGGGCCGGATCGGTCAGCACGGCGCGGCCGCCGGCGGCTTCCACCGCCGCCACGATCTCCGGATCGCCGGCCGCCACGGCCACCGGGCCGATGCCCGCGGCCTCCGCCTGGCGCAGCACGCGCACGATCATCGGCAGCCCGCCGATGTCGGCCAGCGGCTTGTTGGGGAGGCGGGTCGCCGCCATGCGGGCGGGGATGAGGACGATCGGGTTCATGGCGTACCGGAGTTGGGCGAAACGCGGTTCGCCCGGGTTGCGCACGGGGCGGTAGCGTGTCAGAGACCGGAGCGCAACATCGCGCGTGGGACGACCATGGGGGGACCCGCGCTCATAAATCGGCTCCGCCCACGTAAGGCGGGCCAATAAAGAGGCTGACAAGGCTGAGATGAGCGACCTTACGTTCAACAAGATTTTCGGCGGCGTGCTCCTGACCGGCCTGGTGATCTTCGGTCTGCGCGAGGCGTCCGACATCGTCTTCAAGAAGCACGAGGTCGAGAAGGCCGGCTACGAGATCGCCGTCCAGGAAGACACCGGCGGCGAGGGCGCGCCGGCCGCAGAGGTCCCGCCCGACTGGGGTTCGGTGATCCTGCTGCCCGCCAATATCGAGGCCGGCAAGGCCGTCGCGGCCAAGTGCGCCTCGTGCCACAACTTCGATTCGGGCGGCCCCAACGGCACCGGTCCCAACCTCTTCGGCACCCTGGGCAAGCATCCGGGCACGCACCCGGGCTTCGCCTATTCGTCGGCCATGACCGACTTCGGCGGCAAGAACCCGCAGTGGGACTACGACCATGTCGACCAGTTCCTCAAGGGTCCGCAGAAGTACATCTCGGGCACCAAGATGACCTTCGCGGGCCTGAAGAAGCAGGAAGACCGCATCGCCATCATCGCCTACCTGCACAGCCTGGGCTCGACCCTGCCCGTGCCGGCGCCCAAGCCGGCGGCGGCCGCCGCCGCTCCGGCTGCCGCGGCTCCGGCCGCGGAAGGCGCCGCGGCTCCGGCGGCTGGCGCTGCTCCGGCCCCGGTGGCCGCGGCTCCCGCCGCCCCGGCCCAGCACTGAGGCTCCAGACAGCCTGAAACCAAGAGCCCCGCCGGCGCGAACCGGCGGGGCTTTTTCATGATCCTTCTCCCCGCGACTCCTCCCCCGTGCAAACGGGGGAGGGGGACCACGAAGTGGTGGAGGGGGCGAGACTGGGCGGGGCAGCGGCGGTCGCCCCCTCCGTCACGTCGCCGATGGCGCCGCGCCACCTCCCCCGTTTCACGGGGGAGGAGCAGAGGTCTCCACCGACAGCGCCCACAGCCGCTCGGCCGCGTCCGGGTCCAGCGCGTGCGGCAGCACCCCGGCCCAGGGCTTGTCCTTGGTCCAGGCAACGGCCTGCTTGCAGTCTTCCAGATAGAGTCCGCCGACGCCGTCGAGTTCGGGGCCGACCGCCGCCCAGACGCTGGTGGCCGCGCCCTGCTGCGGGGTTTTGAAGCCGTCGCGCGGCTTGCCGTCCTCGCCGATCCAGCCCAGGGCGACCTGCTCCTCGATCGGCAGGTGGCGCTGCAGCGGGGTCATGATGCCGCCGGGCATGACGGCGTTGGCCCGCACGCCCAGGTCCTTGAACCGGGCGTCGAAGCCGACCGCGAACAGGCTGTTGGCGGTCTTGGCCTGGCCGTAGGCCTCCCACTTGTCGTAGGGCCGATGGCGGAAGTGCGGGTCCTCGAAATCCACGCCCGAGCGCCGGTGGCCGATCGACGACAGCGACACCAGGCGCGAGGGAACGCCCGATCCTTGCGCCCCCGCTATCAGGTTTTCCGCCAGCAGCGTCGACAGCGCGAAGTGGCCGAAGTGGTTGGTGCCGATCTGCATCTCCAGCCCGTCTTCGGTGTAGCCGAGCGGGCAGGCCATGACGCCGGCGTTGTTGATCAGCAGGTTCAGCGGCGCCTCGCCCCAGGTCTGAGCGAAGGCGCGCACCGAGGCCAGGCTGGAGAGGTCGAGCATCGCGAACCGGACCTTGCCGGGACCGGCCGTGCGTTCGATCTCGGCGACGGCTTGCGCGCCCAGGTCGGGCTTGCGGGCGGCGATCACCACCTCCGCGCCTGCTTCGGCCAGCGCCCGGGCGGTCTCGATCCCGATGCCGGTGGCCGCGCCGGTGACGATGGCGGTGCGGCCCGTGAGATCATGACCGGCGACCACCTCGCCGGCGGTGCTGCGGGCCCCGAAGGGCGAGACGATGCGGTCGGCCATGGCGAGGATCCTTGTCGGTCATGAGGAACCTCCCCCTGTGGGGGAGGCGATCGCGCAGCGATCGGTGGGGGGATTTTCCGCGAAGCCGGCCTATGCAGCGGAAGCTGAAAACGGCCCCCCTCCGTCGCCTTTGGCGACACCTCCCCCAGAGGGGGAGGATCTTTGTATCCTACCCCACCTTGCTGAAGTCCGGGGCTCGGCGTTCGGCGAAGGCCATGAACGCTTCGCGGGCCTCGGCGGTCTGCAGGCGCTCGGCGAACAGGGCGCCTTCCTTGTCCATCAGGTCGGCGATGGCCTCGGCGTCGCGCATCAGGCGCTTGGTGACGGTCAGGGCGCCCAGCGGGCGCTTGGCCAGCTGGTCGGCGGCGGCGCGGGCGCGGGCCCGCAGGTCTTCGGCCGGAACCACGGCGTTGGCCAGGCCCCAGGCGGCGGCGGTCGCACCGTCCACGGCCTCGCCCAGGGCGAACATGGCGTAGGCGCGGGCGTGGCCGATGCGGGCCGGCAGCAGCCAGCTCGACGCGGCCTCCGGGGCCAGGGCCAGGTTGACGAACGGCACGGTCAGGCGCGCGTCGGGGGCCACGAACACCAGGTCGCAGTGCAGCAGCATGGTCGTGCCCACGCCGACGGCCTGGCCGTGGACGGCGGCGACCAGCGGCCGGGTGGCGTTGGCCAGGGCTTTCAGGAACCGCCACACGTGGCGCTCCTCGGTGAAGGCGCCGGTGGCCTGGGCCACGAAGTCGCCCAGGTCGTTGCCAGCGCTGAAGCTGTCGCCGTCGCCCTGGAACACCACGACCCGGATCTCCGGATCGCGCTCGGCGCCCTCCAGGGCGTCGGCCAGGGCGCCGTACATGGCGTTGCTGAGGGCGTTCTTCTTGTCCGGGCGGGCCAGGGTGATGGTCAGGACGCCCGCCTCGCGGTCAATCTTCACGTGCTCGGTCATTGGGGAGCGTCTCCTTTGGGGAACTTGGTCTGCAGGCTCGAAAGCCAGCGGGCGACCACGGCGATCTCGTCGTCCGTGAAGCCTTCGGTGAGGTGGGCGTTGAGGTGGACGAGGCCGGCTTTCGCCTCCTCGCGGGCGGCGCGGCCGTGGTCGGTCAGGTGCAGGCGCAGGGCGCGGCCGTCCTTGGGATCGGGCCGGCGCTCGACCAGGCCGGCGCGGGTCATGCGGTCGACGAGGCCGGTCATGGCCGAGGGGGCCAGGTCCAGCGCCTCGGCCGCTTCGCCGATCAGCGCCCCGTCGGCGCCGCCCAGATAGAACAGCACCCCCGACTGGGCCGAGGTCAGGCCGTGCCGGTCGGCCGCCAGCTTGGCCTCGATCCAGCGCTGCACCCGCCGATGGCCGGAGGCGAGCAGGAAGACGAGGCGCTTGTCGGGGGCAGGGGCGGGGGGCGTCGACATGCGCCGACTATATGCTTCGTGTGCGGAATATCAAACGGGTGTTTTCCTACCTTGTCCCTCTCTCTTTGAGAGAGGGAGGGGCCCACGCCGAAGGCGTGGGAGGGTGAGAGGTAACAAACTCACCGAATGAAGCGCGGAGTTGCGACTTGGACGTCGGGTAGGTGGCTGCAGGTTCGGATTTGCCTGCTGGCGGTGAAACCTCTCACCCTCCCACCGCTTCGCGGCGGGCCCCTCCCTCTCTCTAAGAGAGAGGGAAATATCAAACCGCCCGATACCACCCCACGCCGGCCTCGTCCGCCTCGCGCACCGCCAGTCCGCGGCCGATCAGGCAGTTGAGGTGGGCCATGGCCTCGCCGGTGGCCATGCCCAGCACCTCCGGGCCGATCGGCCGGGCGAAGAGGGCGCCGAACGCGTCGATGGCGCGCTTGGGTTCGGCAAGCTTGCCGACCAGGCGGG
This sequence comes from Caulobacter sp. GW821-FHT10C03, assembly GCF_059415485.1. Lineage (NCBI taxonomy): Bacteria > Pseudomonadati > Pseudomonadota > Alphaproteobacteria > Caulobacterales > Caulobacteraceae > Caulobacter > Caulobacter sp. GW821-FHT10C03. The sequence goes on from NZ_JBWKNI010000006.1 coordinate 242,573, forward strand.
AAAGGCCGCGCTCATGGCCGTTGATCAGCTGGTCGATGCGGGCGTGCAGGCCGCGGAAGGGGGCGTTGTGAGCTGGCAGCACCAGCACCTCGTCGGGCACGATCGCCTTGACCTTGGCCAGCGAGGTCAGCCAGTCGGTCAGCGGATCGGCGTCGGGCTCGGTGGGGAACACCGAGACGTTGGACGAGATCTTCGGCAGCACCTGGTCGCCCGAGATCAGCAGGCCCAGCGCCGGGCTCCACAGGCAGGCGTGGTCGGGCGAGTGGCCCTGGCCGGTCACCACCGTCCAGTCGTGCGCGCCGATGCGGAAGGTCTCGCCGTCCTCCATGCGCCTATAGCTGTCGGGCAGGGCGTGGATCGCCCGGCCAAAGCCGCCGAAGCGGGTCTTGTAGTTGTCGATGGCGTCCTCGTCCCAGCCGGCGGCGCGGAAGAACCGCACCCCGTCCTCGGGGGCCTCGCGGCCGGTGTCGGCCACCAGCATCCGGCACTGGAAGTATTCCAGCCTGGTCATCCACAGCCGGCAGTCGAAGCGGCGGGTCAGCCAGCCGGCCAGGCCCACATGGTCGGGGTGCAGGTGGGTGACGATGACGCGGGTCACCGGCCGTCCCTCCAGCGCCCCGGCGAAGGCGGCCTTCCAGGCCCCGCTGGTCTCCTTGGTGGCCATGCCGGTGTCGACGATCGTCCAGCCCTCGCCGTCGGTCAGCGCCCAGACATTGATGAAGCCCAGCGAGCCGCCCAGCGGCTGACGCAGCCACAGCACCCCCGGCGCGACCTCGACCGCCTGGCCCGAACCGGGCTCCGGCTCGACCTCGAACGGATAGGCTAGGCGCGGCCGGCGCGGCGATTCCGCGTCGCTGGCGGCCTCCTCGAACCCGTCGTTCATCGCCGTTTCACTCCCCTGCAGCCCATTTTTTATGGCCAAGCCGCGCCATGATTGCGCCCCTGTCGGACGACATCTTGACCCTAGATGCAAGCGGGCGCTTAAGTCCGCCGCGAGGAATTCACCCCCAGGAGACTACAGACATGAGGCCATTCGCGATCGGCCTGACGGCCGCCCTCGCGGTCGCCGTGCTCGTTCCGGCCGCCGTCCTTTCGGCGCCGAAGGATGCCAAGCCCGCCGCCGCCGCCGTCGACGCCAAGTCGCGTGAAACCGGCATGAAGGAAGCGCCGCCGCTGATGGCGCAGACGACCATCGCCTGCCAAGTGTCCGACGCGCGCCTGATCGGCGCTGACAAGAAGACCAGCACCTCCTACTACGAAGTCGCCTGCCAGGAAGGCATGGGCTACGCCATCGTGGCCAAGAAGGACGCCGCTCCGCAGGCGTTCAACTGCCTTGAGACCGGCCAGGTCGGCGCCGACGGCAAGGAATCGGGCCTCAAGTGCCTGCTGCCGGCCAACGCCGATCCCAAGCAGGGCCTGAAGCCCTACCTCGCCAAGGCCAGCGCCGCCTGCGACCTGCAGAACGCCCGCGCCATCGGCACCGGCAACAACAACTCGTTCTTCGAAGTCGCCTGTAAGGGCGGCGCCGGCTACATCGTCCAGGTCCCGGTCCCGATGAAGCTCGAAGGCACGGTGGCCAACAGCTGCCTGCTGTACGAAGAAACCGGCAACATCTCGTGCAAGCTGACCGACCGCGCCACCCAGCTGCAGGTCGTCGACACCCTGGCCGCCGCCGCCAACAACGGCTGCGCGGTGAAGGACAAGCGCTACATCCTGACCACCAAGACCGACAACTACTTCGAAGTCTCGTGCCAGGACGGCAAGGGCTATGTGCTGCAGCAGACCCTGGCCAGCGGCGCTCTCTCCCGCGCCATCGACTGCGCCAACGCCCCGGGCGGCGCCGAGTGCACCCTGACCGACAGCCGCGCGGCCAAGACCGAGCAGGCCGGCCTCTACACCAGCCTGGCCAAGAAGGCCGGCTTCGACTGCAAGGTCGAATCCTACGGCCTGTTCCCGTCGAACGACCCCAAGAAGGAAGTGGTCGAGCTGAAGTGCTCGAACCGTCCGGACGGCGGCATCGGCATGTTCTCGCCCACCGAGAACCGCGTCTATGACTGCCTGTTCTCGGAGCTGAACGGCTTCCGCTGCAGCTACACCAAGCCGAACGCGGTGTTCCCGCGCCTGTGGTCCGACCTGAAGGCCTACGGCAAGGGCAGCTGCGAGGTTTCCGACGCCCGGGTCATCGGCCGCACCGAGACCGACGGCTTCATCGAAGTCGCCTGCGCCGACGGCCTGCCGGGCTGGGTGATGTCCTACCCGCTGAACGCGCCCGCGCCCAAGCCGAAGGAACTCCTGTCCTGCCTGCAGGCCAAGGGCGTCGGCGGCGGCTGCAAGCTGCCGACCAACATCAAGAAGTAAGAGCTTTCCGGAGCTCTGACGAAGAACCCCGCCGGTGCGAACCGGCGGGGATTTTTGTGTCCGGGGAGGGCCCCCTCAGTCGCTCCGCGACAGCTCCCCCAGAGGGGGAGCATCTGACGGCGCGAACCCAGATCCTCCCCCTTTGGGGGAGGTGGCCCGGAGGGCCGGAGGGGGTTAGGCCAGCGCCGCCTCGATCAACCTTGGCCCCTTGCCGGCCATCGCCCGTTCGAACGCCGCGTCGAAGGCCTCGGCCGTCTCCACCCGCTGCGCGGGCACGCCCAGCCCCTGCGACACCGCCACCCAGTCGATGCGCGGTTCGCCGATGTCGAGCAGCTTGCTGGCCGCCGGGCCCGCCGGGCCGGCGCCGGTGCGGGAAAGCTCGATGCCGAGGATGCGGTAGACGTGGTTGGCGAAGACCACGACCACGACGTCCAGCTGCTCGCGGGCGATCGTCCACAGGCCCTGCACCGTGTACATGCCCGCCCCGTCGCCGGTCAGGGCCAGGACCTTGGCGTCGGGCCGGGCCACGGCCGCGCCGATGGCCAGCGGGATGCCCTGGCCGATGGCGCCGCCGGTCAGCGACAGCCAGTCGTGGGCGCGGGCGGCGCGGGTCTGGGTGAAGATCGGCAGGCCGGCGGTCACCGCGTCGTCGGAGATCACCGTATCGGCCGGCATGTGGCGGGCGATGGCCGCCCCGATCGCCCAGGCGTCCAGCTTGCCGGCCGGCGCGGGCGGCGGGGCGTAGGGCTCGGCCGGACCGGCGGCGGGGGCCTCCAGGGCGTCGGCCAGGGCGTTGAGGGCGGCGGCCGCATCGTCGCCCCGGCCGCACAGGGTCTCCAGCCCGCAGTGCTCGGGCACGAGCACGCTGGGCCGGTCGGGATAGGCGAAGAAGGCCACCGGCCGCTCGGTGGCGACCAGCACCATCAGGTCGGCGCCGTCGAGCTCCTTGAGGGCCTGTTCGCCGAAATAGGGCAGCTTGTCGGGACGGAAGCGGCCCTCGCCGCGCGCCTGGCGGGCGGTGAAGGTGTCGGTCAGCACCCGGATCCCCAGGGCCGCCAGCCGCCCGGCGGCGGCGATCCCGTCCGCGCGGCAGGCGCCCGAGCCCAGCAGCAGCACCGGCGCCTTGGCCGCCTTCACCGCGTGGGCGACGGCGGCGATCGTCTCGTCGTCGGGCGCGCCGGGGGCGGGGATCTCGGCCACCCCGCCGTGCACCGTGGCCTCGTTCCAGGCGGCGTCGGCGGGCAGGATCAGGCAGGCGTTGCCCGCCGGCGTCCCGTAGCTGGCGGTGATCGCCTCGGCGGCCAGCGGCCCGACGCTGTCGGCGCTCTCGGCCGACTTCACCCACAGCGAGTTGGGCGCGGCCAGGGCGGCGATGTCGCTGTTGAGGGGGGCGTCGAAGCCTCGGTGGTAGGTGGCGTGGTCGCCCACCACGTTGACGATCGGGGTGAAGGCCCGGCGGGCGTTGTGCAGATTGGCCGCGCCGTTGGCGTAGCCCGGCCCCAGGTGCAGCAGGGTGCAGGCCGGCCTGCCCGCGATCCGCCCATAGCCGTCGGCCGCCCCGGTCGCCACGCCCTCGAACAGGCACAGGATCGAGCGCATGCGCGGCTCGCGGTCCAGGGCCGAGACGAACTGCATCTCGCTGGTGCCCGGGTTGGCGAAGCAGGCGGTGACGCCGTTGTCGGCCAGGGTGGTGATCAGGGCGTCAGCGCCGTTCATGTGGTTCTTCCTTCCCTAGCATCAAGATGCTCCCCCTCTGGGGGAGCTGTCGCCCCCGGGTCCGGCCGCAGGCCGGCCCGAGGATAGACTCCGCGACTGAGGGGGACCGCCGAAGGCGGTGCTGACCCCCTCCGGCCCTCTGGGCCACCTCCCCCAAAGGGGGAGGATCGCCTTGGCCTACCCAAACACCATCACGTCTTCATCGGGCGCGACCGCGAACAGCCGCTCGATCTCCGCCGGCCGTCGCTCCCGCGCCAGGGCCTGGTTGATATAGCCCTTGTCGGTCAGCTCGCCGCTGGCCGCGTCGGGGGCGCCGGGCAGGATCAGGGCGCGGGCCACGCGGCCGCCGCCCTTGGCCCCGGCGTTGAAGCGCTCCAGCCCGGCCCGGATCGCCGCCCGCACGGCCGCCGCGTCGCCGATGCGCTCGCAGGTCCTGGGCTCCAGGAACAGCATCAGCCCGACGCCGTCGCGGCCCTCGCCGCAGACCACGGCGTCGCTGGCCGCCCCGCCGATGGCCGAGATCGTCGCCACCCGCAGGGCGCCGGCGGCGACGAAGGTCCCGCTGGCCAGCTTGAAGTTCTCCACCAGCCGCCCGTCGAACACGAGGCCCGCCGAGGGATCGTCCGGATCGGCCAGCCGCGCGGCGTCGCCCAGGCGGTAGAAGCCGTCCTCGTCGAAGGCTTCCCGCGTCGCTTCGGGCTGGTCGAGATAGCCGGGCGAGACCTGCGGGCCCTTGACCCGGATCTCCAGCTTCTCGCCGGCCGGGACCAGCTTCACCGCCGTGCCGGGCGTGGGCAGGCCGACCATCCCTGCGCGCCCGTTCAGCCAGTGGATGTTGCAGGCCGTCGGCCCGGTCTCGGTGGCGCCGTAGCCGGCCGCGAAGGTGATGCGCTGGCCGGTCGTCTCCAGGGCCACGGCCTGCACCCGGTCGAGGATCGACTGGGCCATGGCCGCGCCGCCGTACTGCAGCACCCGCACTTTCCGGAAGAAGGTCGCCGCCAGCACCGGGTCGCGCTCCAGCTCGCCGACCAGCAGGCCCCAGCCGGCCGGCACCATGTTGTGATAGGTCGGCGAGACCTCGCGCAGGTTCCGCAGCGTTTCGGAAAACCGCCCCGGCACGGGCTGGCCGGTGTCGATGTACAGCGTGCCGCCCCGGTGCAGCACCATGTGCAGAATGGCGTTGGCCCCCAGGCTGTGGCTCCAGGGCGCGGAATTGACCAGCACCGGCGGATCGGGGTCGGCGTAGCAGGCCTCGATCTGGGCGGCGTTGAGCGCGATGTTGGCGTGGGTGCAGATCACCGCCTTGGGCCGGCCGGTCGAACCCGAGGTCAGCAACAGCTTGGCGAGGTCGCCGGCCTGCGCGACGTCGGCCGCTGGCGGGCTGGCCAGCAGGGCGTCGAAGGGCTGGTCGCCGGGGCGCGGGTTGCGGCTGGCGACCACCGGCAGGCTGTCGATGGCGGGATGATCCAGAGCCTGGGCGAAGGCGGCCGCGTCGTCGACATAGACCGCCGCCGGCTTGATCCGCTCGACCGCCTGGGCCAGGCGCGAGAGGTCGGCGCCGGCCAGGCCATACTGCGGCGATACCGGCGCGGCCGGGGCGCCCAGGCTCATGGCCGCATAGGCGATCAGAGCGTGGTCTATGCCGTTGCGGGCCAGGATCAGCAGCGGCGCGCCGCGCGACAGGCCAAGGGTCGAGAGGCCGCCGGCCAGGGCGGCGATGCGCGGCGCGGCCTCGCCATAGGTGACCGTCCGCCAGCCGTCCTGGCCCTCGATGCGCTCGGCCAGCCAGACCCGGTTGGGCGCCTCTGCAGCCCAGCGGGCCAGCGGGGCGGTGGTGGTCCGCACCGCGTCGGAATAGGGCATGGGGTTGCGCAGGATCAGCGCCTCGCCGTGCTTTTCGACCTCCAGCGCCCGCTGCGCATAGCGGGCGTCACGGAACGGAGCGCTGACGAGGGTGTCCATGCCCCCTGTTATGGAGCGCGTCGAACGGCCGTTCAACCTCGTCGAGCGGCGTTCGCTCGTCCTTCTCCCCTTGCGGGAGAAGGTGTCATCCGAAGGATGACGGATGAGGGGTCTCTCAGACGCAAAACGCCGCGACAGCTGAACAGCCGTCGCGGCGTTTCTGTACGTGCGACCCCTCACCCGACCCCACTGCGTGGGGCCACCCTCTCCCGCAAGGGGAGAGGGAACTATTTCGCCAACGTCTCCAGGAACCGCACCGGCTCGCCCTTGCCCTCGGCGATGATCTCGTCGTCGCGCATGACCACGATGCCGCGGACGATGGTGGCCACCGGCCAGGCCTTGGCCTCGAAGCCGTCGAACGGGGTCCAGCCGGCGCGGTTGGCCATCTGCTCGTGGGTGATGGTCTTGCGGGCCTTCATGTCGACGATGGTGAAGTCGGCGTCGAAGCCTTCGGCCAGGCGGCCCTTGTCGGCCAGGCCGAACACGCGGTTCACGCCATGGCTGGTCAGGTCGACGAAGCGCTCGAGGGAAAGCTTGCCGTCGACCACATGGGTCAGCATCACCGGCACCAGCGTCTGGACGCCCGGCATGCCCGACGGCGAGGCCGGGTAGGGGCGGGCCTTCTCCTCGCGGGTGTGGGGGGCGTGGTCGCTGCCCAGCACGTCGGCGATGCCGGCCTCGATGCCGCGCCAGACGCCGGCCACGTGATAGGCGTCGCGGATCGGCGGGTTCATCTGGGCGAAGCCCTTCAGCCGCTCATAGGCCTCGGGCGCGACCAGGGTCAGGTGCTGGGGCGTGACCTCGACGCTGGCGACGTCCTTGTTCTGGGCCAGGAAGTCGATCTCTTCCTTGGTGGTGACGTGCAGCACGTGGATGCGCTTGCCCAGGTTCTTGGCGATGCGCACCAGGCGGTGGGTCGACTGCAGGGCGGCCTGGGCGTCGCGCACCTCGGGGTGGCTGGTCCAGTCGCCGGGACGGGCCAGGTGGCGGCGGTCGGCCAGGCGGTATTCGTCTTCCGAGTGGAAGGCCGCGCGGCGGTTCACGTGCCGCAGCACGTTCTCGACCCCCTCGTCGTCCTGCACCAGCAGGCTGCCCGTCGAGGCGCCCATGAACACCTTGATGCCGCAGCAGCCCGGCAGGCGTTCCAGTTCGCCCAGGAAGTTGGCGTTCTCGTGGGTGCCGCCGACATAGAAGGCGTGGTCGGTGTGCATCCGGTTCTTGGCGCGGGCCAGTTTGTCGGCCAGGGCGTCCGGATCGGTGGTGGTCGGCTCGGTGTTGGGCATCTCGAACACGGCGACCACGCCGCCGAGGGCCGCGCCGCGCGAACCGCTTTCGAGATCCTCTTTCCACTCCAGGCCCGGCTCGCGGAAGTGCACCTGGCTGTCGATCACGCCCGGCAGCACGGTCAGGCCCGTGGCGTCGAACACCTCGCCGGCGCTGGCCTGGCTGAGGTCGCCGATGGCGACGATCTTGCCGCCGCGCACGCCGACGTCGGTGATCCCGCGCCCGGCATGGTTCACCACCTCGCCCCCACGGACGATCAGGTCGAAGGTCTGGGACATGGCGCGCGCTCCTGAGGGGGTTGCCGGGGTCTAGGTCTGCTGGGGGCGGGTGGCAACACCAAACTAAACCCCTCTCTCATAGAGAGAGGGAGGGGCCCGACGCCGAAGGCGGTGGGAGGGTGAGAGGTTTCACCGTTGGCCGGCTTGTCCCGGCGCGTTCCGAGACGCTTCACCGCTCACGGAGATCACCGTCGACGGATGACGCGCGGTAGCAAAAGGCAGAGCCGACGACCGCGCCTGGTTCGGAGAGAGTGTTACCTCTCACCCTCCCATGGCTTCGCCATGGGCCCCTCCCTCTCTCAAAGAGAGAGGGTAATTCTAAGCCGGCGGGCTGGCTTCGCCGCTGGCGCGTTTGCGGCGGCGGGGGGAGACCTTGAGTTTGGGTTCGGCTTCGGCCGGCTCTTCGGCGATGGCCGGGGTTTCGGCGGCGGTTTCCAGAGCCACTTCCGGCGCGGCGGTTTCGACCGGCGGCTCGGCGGCCGGTTCTTCAACCGGCGGCGCGACGACGACCGCGCTGGCGCGGGCCTCGTCCAGCAACTCCACGGCCGCGCGAACCACCTTGGCCACCGGCAGGTCGCTCATGTGGCGGATGGCTTGTGAGAGGTCGGGGTCGACGGCCTTGAACTGTTCGAAGTCGCGCGGGCCGCGCACGGCGCGGGTCAGCGGGCCCCAGGGGCCGTAGCGGCGCTCGTCCGAGGGGCCGAACAGGCCGACGGTCGGCGTGCCGGCCGCGGCGGCGATGTGCATCAGGCCGCTGTCGTTGCCGATGAAGAGGTCGGCGCGCTTGAGGCAGGCATAGGCGGTCAGCAAATCGACCTTGCCGGTCAGGTCGATGCAGCGGCCGCGCGCCGAGGCCATACGCAGCTCCTCGACCATGCGCCCGTCTTCCGGACCGCCGAGGATCAGCAGGCGACCGCCCTCCAGCTTGCCGCCGGGGCCGAGCAGCTGGGCCGCCGTCTGGGTGAAGCGCTCGATCGGCCAGACCTTGCCGATCCAGTTGGCGGCCGGGCCCATGGCCAGGATCGGGCCGGCCTGCTCATTGCCGCGCGGGGCCAGCATCTGGTCGGCCAGGGCCTGGACTTCCGGGGTGATGTAGAGGTGCGGGGCCGGCGGGGCGTCTTCGATCTTCAGCACGCGGGCGGTCTCGATCACCTTGTGGGCGATCTCGCCGGGGGTCTTCTTCCAGATCGCCCGCTTCTCGCGGCGCAGGAAGAGGGCGGTGGCGCTGCCGCGCAGATCGACCACCAGGCCCCACTTCTTGTGACGCACCTGGTTCCACAGCTTGAACCAGTGACCCTTGCCCTTGCCCTTCTCCATGACGATCACCCGGTCGAGGCCGGGGACGTGGGCGAACAGGGGGGCGGCCAGCGGGCCGGCGACGATGGTGAAGCGGGCGTTGGGGATCTCGTCGGCCAGCATTCTGATCAGGCCGGACGACAGCACGGCGTCGCCGATACGCGTGGCGGTGATGAAGAGAATCGGGAAGGCCCGCTGTGTCATCGGTCCATCTATAGGGTGAACCGCCTGTCAACGCATCCCGTTATCCCGCTTAAGCTTTCTTCGCATGAAAGACTGGCGGATGCGTCGCCCTGGCGCCACATGTTCGGCCATGACCAGCCCGCGCACCGCCCATCTTTCCTCCCGCGCCGTCATCGCCGTCGCCGGCCCCGATTGGCGCAGCTTCCTGCAGGGTCTGCTGACCCAGGACGTCGAGACGCTCGCGCCCGGCGAGCTGCGCTTTTCGGGCCTGCTGACCCCGCAGGGGCGGCTGCTCTACGACCTGTTCGTGGCCGGCCTTCCGGACGGGGCGCTGCTGGATGTCGCCGCCGACCACCGTGAGGCCATCGTCACGCGGCTGTCGATGTATCGCCTGCGGGCCAAGGCCGAGATCGGGGCTTCCGACCTGGCGGTCGGCGCGGTGTTCGCGCCGGACGGCGCACCGGTGGTGGGCGAGGGCTTCTACGCCGATCCGCGCCTGCCGGCCCTGGGCGCGCGGGTCTACGGCCCGACGGCCGAGCCCGACGCGACCGAGGCCGAGTACGACGCCCATCGCCTGGCCCTGGGCGTGCCCGGCCCGGCCGACTGGCTCAGCGACAAGGCCTATCCGATCGAGGCCGACTTCGACCTGCTCTCGGGCATCGACTTCAAGAAGGGCTGCTTCGTCGGCCAGGAGACCACCAGCCGCATGAAGCGGCGCGGCACGATCAAGAACCGCATGCTGCCGATCGCCTTCGACGGTCCCGCTCCGGCCTTCGGCGCCGAGGTGCTGGCCGGCGAGCTGCGGGCCGGCGAGGTGCTGAGCGGCGGCGAGGGCCGGGCCATGGCCCTGCTGCGGCTGGACCGCATCGAGGGCGCGGACCTGACGGTCGACGGCCGCCCCGTGCGGGTCGAGCGCCCCGACTGGGTCCCGCCGACGCCGGTGGCGGCGTCGACGGTCTAGCCGGCCCCTTCCAGCCAGGGCACGCGCGGCAGGCGGGTGTCGCCGTCCAGCTGGCAGACCGAGCGCGGCGAGTTCGGCCCCACCTCGGCGAGGATGCGGTCGATCTCCTTGCGGTAGCCGCGCGAGGCGGCGCCGTTGAAGCCGTTGCTGGCGGGCAGGGCGGCCAGCGGCTGCGCCAGGTCGCGTCGTCCCATCCGCAGCAGCGCCAGCACGGAAGCCTCGATCACATCGGCGCGGGCGTCGCCCCGGGGGATGGCCGCGACCCGGTCGGCGACGCTCACCGCCGCCGGTCCCGCCCGGCAGAGGCCCAGCAGGGCGTCGGTGCGGCCCGGCACGGAGCGGACGGCCTCGATCCTTTTCGCCAGGGGCAGGGCGGCCGGCGCGCCCAGATCGCCCAGGCGGACGGCCAGCCCCTCCAGAGCCGCGTCCTCGCCGACCAGCGGCGCCAGGCGCGGGCCGATGCGGGCGAAGGCCTCGGCCGGCAGGGCGGCGGCCACGTCGGCGAAGGTCTGCTGGGCGCTGGAGCGGGAGCGATCGCCATAGGCCCGCCCGATCGCCGCCAGCAGGGCCTCGGCGTCCACCTGGTCGGCGTTGCTGACCACGATCCAGCGGCTGAAGTCCTCGTCCTGGGCCAGGTCTTCGCCGGCCATCAGGCGCGAGAAGCGGGCCAGGCCGCGGTTCACGGCCTGGCGTCCGAAGGCGCGGGCCTGGGCCACGGCCGGTTCCGAACCCGCCGCCAGGGCGCGGGTCTGGGCCTCGTCGAGCGACAGGATCAGCTTGCCGCCGGTCCTGGTCGTATGGATCGGCCGCTCCGCCAGGCCAAGGACCCCGGCGACCATGCCCGCAAAGCCCCCCGCCCCGCCGCCGACCCCCGGCTTCAGCTGGTAGAGCGTGTGGGTGCATTCGTGGCGGGTCCAGGTGAGGCAGCCCACCAGCGGGAAGGGGATCGGCGAGGGGACGGCGGCGATCCCATAGGCCAGGGCGACGGCGCGGCCGTCCGGCGCCGTCAGGGTCAGGCGCCGCAGTCCCGGCTCCAGATCCCCGGGTCCTTCGCCGGTGGCCACCCGCACCACCGGCCCCTGCGGTTCGCCGGGCAGGCTCAGCACGCAGGCGTTGGACACGAGCGCCCGGCCGACCATCATCCGCTGCGCCGTCATCCGCAGGTCGGGGGACTTGGGAATGGTCTCGCAGGTCGCGCGCGGCAGCACCCGCAGCGCGGCCGGCTGGCCGCTGCGGTAGACATCGGGATAGCGGTAGACGACCGGCAGGGCGTAGCGCTCGACCAGGCTCTGGGCCAGTTGACCGGGGGCCAGGATCGAGGCCTGGGCCGGATCGAAGGGCAGGCGCACGGCGGCGTTCTCGCGCCGCAGCCGCTCGTCCAGCGCGCGATAGTCCAGATAGCCCGTGACGCACCAGACCAGGTTGCCGCCATAGACCAGCACCGGGATGATCAGCATCCAGCGGGGCGCGGCCCGGCGCCAGGCGTCGACCGCCATCGTCACCAGGGCGGCGTTGAACAGCAGGCCGATCCAAAGCGGCGACAGGGCGAAGAACAGGATCAGGTTCAGCAGCGGGATCTGCTGCAGCAGATAGGCCGGGATCATCGCCAGCAGGAACAGCGGCCAGGCGGGCCACCGCCGGGGCTTGGCCGGCCCGTAGGGACTGGGAGCGGGTTTTCGCCGTCCGAACGTCTCGCTCATGCGGGCCGTCTCCGTCGCCAAGCGCGCGGGCTCTACTCGCTCATAAATTGATTACTGATTATTCATCGCGCGGGCGATTGCGGCGACAGGGATCTGGGCTCAAGTCTTCGGGCGAGCATCGCCGTCTGGGGGAAAGCCAATGAACCGCCGTGAACTCCTGGGCGCGGGCGCCCTGCTGGCCGTCCCTCTGGCCGCGCTCGCCGGACCCGCCCTGGCGACCGACATCGACCGCTTCTCCGTGGTCTTGCGGGGCAAGGGGCCGGACGTGATCCTGATCCCGGGCCTGGCCTCGTCGCGGGCGGTCTGGGCGCCGACGGCCAAGGCGCTGGAGGATCGCTACCGCGTCCACCTGGTGCAGGTGGCGGGTTTCGCCGGCGATCCGGCCGGAGCCAACGCCGAGGGCGCGGTCGCGGCCGGCGTCGCCGAGGGCCTGGCCGCCTACATCCAGGCCAAGGGGCTGAAGGCGCCGGCCGTCATCGGCCATTCGATGGGCGGCACGATCGGCCTGATGCTGGCGGCCCGGCATCCGGGCCTCGTCGGCCGCCTGATGGTGGTCGACATGTTCCCCAACCTGGCCATGGCCTATTTCGGACCGGGCGCCTCGCGCGACGCCGTGGCCAAGGGCGCGGCCGACTTCCGCCAGCGGATCGAGACCTCGCCGCCGGACCAGTACCTGGGCCGCCAGACCCAGACCGCCGCGACCATGGTGCTCACCGAGAGCGCCCGCAAGGCGGTGGTCGACGACTCCCTGGCCAGCGACCGCAAGGTCGTGGGCCGGGCGATGGAGGAACTGCTGACCACCGACCTCGCGCCCGAGCTGCCGCACATCACCGCCCCGACCACCGTGGTCTGGGCCTGGAACAAGGCCAGCTTCGCGCCCGCCGAGGCCTTCGCCGGCTGGTACGGCGCGGCCTATGCGCCGCTGAAGGGTGTCAAGCTCGTCCGCATCGACGAGGCCGCCCACTTCGTGATGATCGACCAGCCGGCCCGCTTCCAGGCCGAGGTCGAGGTCTTCCTGAAGCCTTAGCCGGCCTGCGCGCGTGTTCCTCAAAAGTTCTGGTTTTCGGGCGTCGTTCTGCTAGCCTCGCCGCATGACTGAGATCCATCGCTGCACCTGGCGGGGCATGAACGGCGACCCGCTGTACGAGGCCTACCACGACACCGAGTGGGGCGTGCCCGAGTACGACAGCCGCGCCCTTTGGGAGAAGCTGGTGCTCGACGGCTTCCAGGCCGGGCTGTCGTGGATCACCATCCTCAAGAAGCGCGAGGCCTTCCGCGCCGCCTTCGCCGATTTCGACCCCGAGATCGTCGCCCGCTTCGGGGCCGAGGATCGCGCCCGGCTGATGGCCGACGCCGGCATCATCCGCTCCAACGCCAAGATCGACGCGGCCATCAACGGCGCGCGGATCTATCTCGACATGCGCGATCGCGGCGAGGACTTCTCGCAGTTTCTGTGGGGCATCGTCGGCGGCGCCCCGATCCAGAACAGCTTCACCGGCATGGGCGACGTCCCGGCCCAGACGCCGCTGGCCGTCGAGATGGCCAAGGCCCTGAAGGCCAAGGGCTTCAAGTTCTGCGGCCCGGTGATCGTCTACGCCTTCATGCAGGCCGTCGGCATGGTCAACGACCACTTCGTGACGTGCTTCCGCCACGACGAGTGCCGGGCGCTGGGCGGGGAGCGGGGGTAGGGCGCGACGGCTCGCGGGCCTTGGCCCTGCGCGCTATGCTCGCATGATGGACGCCAGCACCGTTGAGTTAGACGCCGCGAAATCCCGCCTCCGCGCGGCCATGCAAGATTTCGAGGCCTGGGCGGAGCGGGAGGCGCCGGTTTCCTCGCGAGGGGGAGAGTGGGAAGTCAACTATCCGGATTGGGGCGAGATCCACGACGCCTACCTGGATCTGCTGCGCGTGATCCATCTCGAAGCGCTGGACGCCGAGACGTCGCATCGCCTGCTCTACCTGCTCGGTCGGGACAATGAGATCCAGTTCCTCGAGCGGGAGCTGGTGGCGCGACCGCCCCTGCTGCTCGCCCTGACGGAAGCGGCGCTGCGGTCCGACGACGCGGATGCGCGGTGGCAGATCGCCGACGCGCTCGGCGCCGTCGATGTTCCCGACGAAAGCGTCGTCTCCACGCTTGAGGCGTTCGTCGTTGATCCGGAGGAGTATGTCTCCCGGCGTGCGCTCCTGGCCCTGGCCCGACGGACGTCGGCGACCATCGAGCCATGGGCGGTCAGGGCGTGGGAGACGGGCGGGGAGTACCAGCGAATAGCGGCGCTCCACGCCCTAGCGACCCGGGGCTCGGCGTTGCTCGCGTTCTATCTCGCCGAAGCCGACGCCGATGGCCGCGAGCATCTGGCGAACTTCGCGGAGCGGATCCGCAAGAACGGCCCCGAGGCCTGATCGGCAATCACCGGCCTGAGCTCATTTTCCCCCGAGCATCCCCGCGAAGGCGGGGACCCAAGCTGAATTTCAGGCGGGGGCGCGCGGCCGTGGATCATCCGCGGCCTCGGCTTGGATCCCCGCCTTCGAGGGGAAGAACGGGTTTGGGTGGCGCAGGGCGGAGGACTGCCCGCCGCCGCCTACCGCGCCGCCGCGACTTCGGCGGGGCTGGGCGTCTTGGCGAAGCGCACCGGGTTGCAGTCGGCCAGCTGGGCGTCGGACAGCGTCACGCCGCGATAGCCGAAGCCCGTCACGGTTCCCAGTTCGCGCGCCAGGCGTCGGCAGCTGCGCAGGGGCGGCAGCGACTTTACCTGAAGCGAGCGGCAGACCTGGCCCTCGCAGCGCCAGGCCGCGCCGTCGAAGACGATGTAGTCGCGGGGCGCGGGCGCGCTGAGGGTTAGCCAGGCGTTCTGGGCCTGGGGTTCGGCCATGGCGGGGCCGCCCGTCGCGACCAGGGCCGCGACGGCGAAGAGAAAGCTACGCATGGGAAAGCTCCGGGGAGGAGGTTGGGGAGGGTACGCTTACTGGGTACCGGTCGGCCGCCGCGCCTAGGCGGCGGCCTTGAAGAGCGTGAATTCCTCGCCCAGCGCCCGCGCCACCGAGGGGCGGACTTGCAGGCGGTCGCGATAGGCGGAAAGGGCGGGATAGGGCGTGAAGTCCATCGCCAGGTAGCGGGCCCAGACCAGCATCACGAACAGATAGGCGTCGGCGACGCCGAAGCGGTCCTGCAGGAACGCGCGTCCGGCCAGGTGCGCCTCCAGCACGGCGAAGCGCTCGGCGGCTGACGCCCGGGCCAGGGCCTTGGCGTCTTCCGGCGCGCTGGCGGCCAGCAGGACGCCGAAGGTCCGGGCGTGCAGCTCGGCGCCGACGAAGCTCAGCCAGCTCTGGGCGCGGCGGCGCTCGGGGCCGTCGGGGGCGATCAGGCCGGCGGCCGGGAACAGGTCGGCCACATGCTGCAGGATCACCGCGTTCTCATAGATCAGCTCGCCGTCGCCCGTGCGCAGCACCGGCACCTGGCCCATCGGATTGATCGCCAGGAACGGCGCGCCGTCGTGCGTGCGCTTGGGCCGGGCCTTGGTGTCGACCTGGATGAAGTTGATCGGCGCGCCCGCCTCGTAGGCGGCGATCCGCGTCGCCATCGAACAGGCCATCGGAGAGAAGTACAGGTCCATCGCCGCCTCCGTTTGCATTTTCATACTGTTTCGCATAAAAATAACCGAGGTCAAGGAATAAGCTGCGAAACGGTACAAAAAGCAGCGTCGGCCTGGAGAGAGTCGAGATGTCGGAACAACCCGCCAAGCGCCGAGGCCGCCCGCGCGCCTACGACCCTCAGGTCGCCCTGGCCAAGGCCACCGAGACCTTCTGGACCCAGGGCTACGCCGGCGCCTCGCTGGACGACCTCAGCGCCGCCACCGGCATGAACCGCCCCAGCCTGTACGGGGCGTTCGGCGACAAGCAGGCGCTCTTCTCCGCCGCCATCGACGCCTACATGGACGCCTCGCGCGGGGCGATGGTCCAGGCGTTCCGGGCCGGGGGCACGCTGCGCCAGGCGCTGGAGCGGGTCTATCGCGCGGCGCTGGACATCTATCTGTCGGGCGAGGACGGCGGGCGCGGCTGCTTCATGGTCAGCGCGGGCCTGGGCCAGGCGGTGGTCGATCCGGCCGTGCGCGACAAGGTGGCGGCCGGTCTGCACGAGCTGGACCGGGGCTTCGAGCGCCTAGTGGCCCGCGCCGAAGCCGCCGGCGAACTGCCCCCCGGCGCCGACCCGGCGGTGCTGGCCCGCGTGGCCGGCGGCATGCTCAACGCCCTGTCGGTCCGCGCCCGCGCCGGCGAGACCCGCGAGCAGCTGGAAGCCACGATCCAGGCGACGGTGGAACTGGTGTGCGGGGCTGCGCGAGACCCCTCTCTCTGAGAGAGAGGGAGGGGCCCGCGCCGAAGGCGTGGGAGGGTGAGAGGTTACAGTCTCTCCGGATAAGGTACGGCCTTAGGGAGGCGGGGATAACCCGCCAACGGTGAAACCCCTCACCCTCCCACCGCTTCGCGGCGGGCCCCTCCCTCTCCCTATGGAAGAGGGGCTTGGAGTTGCTTCACCGGAACCCGCGTCACCTGCACGTCCTCCTTGTTGGCGGCGTAGCCGACATAGAGCCAGCCGTTCCAGACCACGCTCTTGGGATAGTGATAGCCCGGCCGCTTGTACTGGCCTGGAAACCGCAGCGGCTGCAGGTCGGCCTGGCCGCGCAGGCGCCAGCTGCGGTTGAAGCGCTGGCCGTCGGGGCTGAGCGTCACCGCCAGCGGCAGGCGCGGGCGGTCGGTGTTGGGGGCGTTGACGAGATAGGCGGTCCCGTCGGGCAGGTTGCCGGCGCTCTGCTTGGCGCGGGCGTCGGGCACGTCGGTCAGGGCCGGCGTCGTCCAGGTCTGGCCCCGGTCGCAGCTTTCCGCGGCCAGCTGGCGGAAGCTGAGATCCTCGTCGCGGAACACCATCACCGCGCAGCCGTCGGCGCGGCGGAACAGGCTGGGCTCGATCTCGCGGCTGAGGCGCTTTTCGTGCGGGGCGGCGGCGCCCCCTAGAGAGATAGGCGACGTGTCGCGCGGCAGGCTCTCCATCTTCCCCTGCCTCCAGCCCGAGACGCCCAGCGGGTCGTCGGTGAAGAACGGCTTGGCGATCATCCCCGGCCGCAGGTGGAAGGCGGTCATCACCCGGCCGTCGACCCGGTGCGGATCCTGCTCGATCACCCCTTCGACCGGCTTGCCATCGGCGCCCGTCACCCGGCGCGGCGCGCTCCAGCTCCGCCCGTCGCGGCTGGTGCGGTATTCGGCGTAGCCGCCGGCCCCCGACTGGAAGCCCTCCGGCCAGACATTGGCGTAGGCGACCAGCACCTTGCCGTCGCTCCACCAGCCGCCGCTGGAGCGCATCAGCCCGCCGGTCCCGGCCGGCGCCAGTTCCTTGGGCGCGCTCCACCGCTCGCCATCGTCGCTGACGCTGTAGGCGACCCAGGTGTCGGCGGAATCCTCGTCGCGGGCCGAGCTCTGCCACTGGGCGTAGAGGCGGCCCTTGAAGGCGATCAGCGCCACGCCGTTGCTGAACTTGTCTGTGCCTTCGGTCGGCGCGAAGACGGTGAAGGTCTCCGCCCCGGGCGCCGGCGCGAGGCCGAGGTCGGGCCGGCCCTGTGCGAAGAGGTTCGGGGCGACCGTGTAAGGCGGGGCTTGCGGCGCGGCGGCGGCCGTCAGCAGCAGGACGGCGGCAAGGCTGGCGATCGATGACAATCTCATGCGCGCGCCGCGTCGGCGGCGTGATCGACCCGCCACACCACCTGGTTTCCCCAATAGGTGATCGTCGTCGGCTCCGGCCCCAGGACGAGTTCGAACCAGAACTGGTCGCCCCAAGCGGCGTCCGTCCCGATGGTCATGCCGCCGAGGCTGCGGCCGCCTTCCGGGTGAAGGTCGCTCGTCACCACGTGCCAGGTCATGGCGACACCGCCGATGACGGTGTCGATCACGCCGTCCCAGTCGTCGGTGGGACGAAAGGCCAGGTCGTAGGCGCCGTCCGGGCCGATCATCCGGACGGTGAAGGGGGCGGGCGTCGTGGTTCTCATGCGTCCAGCCTAGCGGGGCGAGGCGCCCCTCCGCTACCGCCGCCGCGCGACCAGAGCCCAGATCGTCGCCGCCACCGAGACGCCCAGGGCCGCCGCGCCGATCCAGTCCCAGGCGCCGTCGCCCAGCAGGGCGACGACCAGGCCAAGCAGGCTGAGCGCCGCCACGGCCAGCGGGATGCGGAACACCTGCCAGAGCGAAAGATGGCCCCGGCTCATTTCAGCGTCCCCCGCTTGACCAGCCACAGATAGAGGCCCGAGCCGAGGATCACGATGGTCGCCAGATCGAGCAGCGCCCACAGGATCTTCAGCGGCAGCCCGCCGTAGTCGCCAAAGTGCAGCGGCTGCGACAGCGACAGGGCCGCCACGTACCAGGGCGTCGGGGCCACGGCGGCCAGCTGGCCCGTGCGAGCGTCGATCAGGGCCGGGGTGGTCAGGCGGGCGGTCAGCGGCGTGTCGCCGTGGAAGAACACCGCGTAGTGGTGCTGCGTCGAATAGGTCGAGCCGGGGAAGGCCACGAACTGCAGCTGCTTGCCGGGCAGGGCCAGCCTGGCCCGCTCGACCGCCGCGTTCAGCGAGCTGCGCGCCGCGATCGGCGCGGGCGCATCATAGGCGGTGGTCAGCTCCTTCAGCGCCGTGTCCTTCCAGTAGGCGATGATCGGCGTGGCCAGGGTGTTGACGACGCCGGTGACGCCCACGACCAGCACCCAGGCCAGGGTCACCGCGCCCAGCAGGTTGTGATAGTCGAGCCAGCGGGTCCGCGCGGCCTTGTGGGCCCGCACCGTGCCGAACGGCAGCCGGCGCATGAACGGCGCGTACAGCACCACGCCAGACACCAGGGCGACGACCAGCAGCAGCCCCATCGCCCCCAGGAACAGCATGCCCGGCAGGCCCAGGAACATGTCGGTGTGCAGCTGGAGCAGGAACTCCATCACCGGATGGCCGGCCACCGACGGGGCCGGATCGCCGCTGGTCTGGTCGATCGGCTGGAAGCTGTAGCCCGACTTGCCCGGGACCACGCTGGTGACGTTCACCACCGGCCGGTCCTCGTCGAAGCTCATGAAGGCGGGAACCTCGCCGGGCTTGCGGGCCATGGCCGCGGCCAGCACCTGGTCGAGGTCGAGCTTGGGGCCATTGGGCCGGGCCGGCGTCCAGGCCTGGTGCATGGCCACCTCCTCGATCTCGTGGGTGAACACGAGCGGCAGGCCGGTGACGCACAGCATCAGCAGGAACAGGGTCGAGACCAGGCTCGACCACTTGTGCGCCCACGACCAGGCCCGCAGCGTCGAGGCCTTCATCGGGCGACGAACGGGAAGGCGAGGGCGGGCACGGCGAGATCTCCAGCGCTGAGAATGCGTCGCGATAGAGAAAAAGCCCAGGTCTGACAATCGGATCGTGGCGAGTAGGGAGCCCGGCGAGGCCGGGCCGACTGGCGGCGCAACCTTTCCGTGCTAGAGCTTCGGGGGTGGGCGCTGCGTCGCCGCCGTCATGTGGGGGCATGGACGATGATCCGCAGAACGTTGCTGACGAGCCTTCTGGCCCTGCTGGGCTGCGGGCGCCGTTCCGAGGCCGCGACCTCGATCCTGGACCGGATGGAAGCCCAGGCCCTGCCTTGCGTGATCCTGCAGTCGGGTCGGGGCGCGCCGGTGGGCAGGCTGGGCGGCCGGCCCGATCTCGACGCCCGCCACGACTGGCCGATGTGGAAGGACGCGCCGCAGGCGTTCCTGCTCCAGCTCAACCTGGCGGCCCTGCGCCGGAGCGGCGGACCCGACTGGCTGCCCGAGCACGGCGCCCTGTTCTTCTTCTACGACGCGGAGCAATCGACCTGGGGCTTCGATCCGGCCGATCGGGGCAGCTGGCGGGTGATCCACGACCCGCAGGGCTTCGCCGCCCGCCCGCGCACCCCGCCGGCCGGCCTGCCCGATGACGCCGCCTATCGAAGCCGCGCCTTGGGCGGGCGTCCCGACCGCTCACGACCGGACGCGGAGCTGATGGGCCTCCCCTGGCCGGATGTCGACACGCCGGAATACGGCGCCTACGAGGCCCGGCTGAACGCCAACGCGCCCAAGAACGCGCCCTGGCACCAGGTCGGCGGCCACCCCGCCGCGATCCAGGACAGCGGCATGGCGCTGGAGTGCCAGCTGGCCTCCAACGGGGTCTATGTCGGCGGGCCGGAAGGCTACGCCTCCAGCCGGCGCAAGCAGCTGGAGGCGGGCGCCAAGGATTGGCGGCTGCTGCTGCAGATCGATTCCGACGACGGCGCGGGCATGATGTGGGGCGACGTCGGGCGGCTCTATTTCTGGATCCGCGAGGAAGAGGCCCGCCGGTGCGACTTCGCGGGAACCTGGATGGTGCTGCAGTGCTCCTGACGGGGCCGTCTTCGCCAACCGCCCCCGTTCCCTTCACGGCCGAACACGCCTAAACACCCGCCCATGCCGAACGGTCCCGACATGATGCTGGAAGCCGCCTGCGGGCCGGGACCGGTCTGCGGGGTGGACGAGGCCGGCCGCGGGCCGTGGGCCGGTCCGGTCAGCGCCGCCGCCGTGATCCTCGATCCGGCCCGGGTCCCTGCGGGCCTCAACGACTCCAAGAAGCTGTCGGCCAAGGCCCGCATGGCCCTGGAGGTCGAGATCAAGGCGATGGCGATCGCCTGGTGCGTGGGCATGGCGTCGGTCGAGGAGATCGCGGAGCTCAACATCCTGCACGCCGCCGGCCTGGCCATGAAGCGCGCCGTCGAGGGGCTGGGGGTCAAGCCGGCCTTCGCCCTGGTGGACGGCAACTACCGCTTCGTTCTGCCGTGCGAGGTCAAGACCGTGGTCAAGGGCGACAGCCTGTCGTGCTCGATCGCGGCCGCCTCGATCCTGGCCAAGGAAGCCCGCGACCGGATCATGGTCGAGGCCGACGGCCTCTATCCCGGCTACGGCTTCGCCGGCCACAAGGGCTACCACGCCCCCATCCACCTCGAAGGCCTCCGCAAACTCGGCCCCTCGCCGATCCACCGCCTGAGCTGGGCCCCGGTGAAGCTGGCGCTGGCGGGGGAGTTGGGCGAGGGCTGAGGGGGAGTAGTACCCGCGGCGTTCCCGTCGTTTCCTCGGCATGTACCGATCCGACATTCGTGGCGGGAATCTCCACGCTCTAATCTTTTCGCCGATACTCAAAGTTGTCGAAGGTCGCCTGTCCGGTTCCGGCGGAGACCAGTGTCGGCCGGAGGGCTAGAAATCCTTTGAAATTGTTGTGGTTCATGGTCGAGACGTCAATCTGATCGGCCAGCTGCTCCCAGCGGCGACCGTCCCCACTGACCAGGAAAGTGGCCCGCTCGTCGTCATTGATTATCTTCAAATAGAAGTGGCCGCCGTAGCTGCTCGGCTTGGTAATGCTGTCTGTCGCGGACCTATGGATCGTGATCGATACGCCGTCGGAGGTCACCCCGGCCAACGCCTTGTCGTTGTAGACCAGAAGCAGACCGCCGGACGCTCCCTGGTCCACCTTGATCTCGACCTGCACCTCGTAACGGGGATCGGTGGCCGTCACGATCAACTGCTTGGCGGTCTGGGGCGTGCCGCCCGTCGCCTTGATCGATAGAACGCCGTCTTTCACCGACACGCCGTCGAGATTACGCCAGGACGTCCACTGAAGACCAAGCTGCTCGCCCGAGAACGTGTCTGACAAAATCATGTCGGCAAGCCCAGGCGCTGAAGGCGGGCCGGGCAAGGGGTGAGGCGCCTGGGCCAGCACCGGCCAACCGTCCGCCGTCCAGTCGATGGGATCGATCAAGGTCATGCGGCCCAGGGTGTAGGCCGCCTTTTCGTAGGCGTGATAGACGATCCACCAGTTGCCGTTGACGTCGTCGACGATCGTTCCGTGGCCTTTGGACCACCACGGCTCCTTGGCGTCATAGGTGTGGATGAGCGGGTTGTAAGGCGAGTTTTCCCACGGACCATTGACGCTCTTGGCCCGGGCGACGATGGCCATGTGGCTGGTGGCCGGGCCGGCTGTGCCGCCCTCGGCCGACACCATGTAGAAATAGTCGCCCTTGCGAAACAGCTTGGGCGATTCCAGGCACATGCATTCGGTCTTCCAGTCGGACGGATAGCGCCAGCCGGCATAGACCTCCCGAACGTCTCCGACCTTGTTGAGGCCGTCGTCAGACAGCTGGGCCATGCGCCCGGCCGAGGTGAACAGGTATCGCTTGCCGTCTTCTCCAATGACGTGACCGGGATCGATCTTCGGAATTTTGAGATCGATTGGCCGGCTCCAGGGTCCACGAATGCTGTCTGCCGTGATCACCCAGTTGGTCTTGTCCGATGGATAGTAGATGTAAAACTTGCCGTTGACCTTGCTCAGTTCCGGCGCATAGGCGTCGGCCGCCTCGGTCATGGCGCGCGCGATCGGCGACCAGTGGATCAGGTCGGTCGAATGCCAGATCAGGAACGCTGGAGCATAGCCGAACGGCGAATGCGTCATGTAGTAGTCAGCGCCGTCCCTCAGAATAGAGGGGTCCGCGTAGTCTCCCCGCAGAACCGCCTTGGGATATCCGGCGGGACTTGTGGCGAAGGGCGGCGGCGCCTGCGAGGCGCTTGTTTGCGCTTGTGCTTCGCCTCCGAGAACCAAGGCCGCCAGGAATAGACCGGTAAGGTGGGCTCGAACGTCTTTCTGGCGCGCGATGTCTGCCGAAAAGCCCTCCTTGGGCGTCGACGTGCTCAGCGGCATTCTCTTTGTCCTGCTTCTGGTATTGGCGGCTTTCCGCACCTGAGGTCGATCCGCCTAGCTTGCGGGCGCCCACTGGAAGCGACTGCCGTCGCCGTTGTCGCTCTTGGGGCCGGGGCTATCGGCGGAAACCCGGCCAGTCTGGCGATCGACACGCAGAAACCGGTTCGTCTTCAGAGACATCAACACCAGGTCGCCATCGGGCGTCTCGATCCATTGGAAGCTCTGGGCGACCGACGGGCGGGCCTTTTGCAGCTTGACCTGAGCGTCTTGCGTGACGGTCAGGAATCCTTCCCCGCGCTTCAAAGCGACTCGTCCGAACTTCATGTCCACGACCGTAAAGGCGCCCGACAAGACCGGAGCGACGGCGTTGGCCAGGGCGATCCTGCGTCCATAGGGAATGGGCCGCGACAGACCGTGCGGGTGAGGCTCCTGGACATCGACCGCGTCGAAGTCGGCGAAGCCGCCCGGCGCGCCTTGGGTGTTGAAATTGAACAGGGCGTAACGAACGCCCTGGAAGGTCATGCCCTGAAAGATCATGGGCCATGCGTTTCCGATCGGGGCGAAGGACGCGCCGTCGACCGAGTAGCTGAAGCGGGCTTTCTCGGTGATGTAGTCGCAATCAGCCCGTAGCCAGACCCGCCTGGCCGACAGAGGAACCCGAGTGTAGGCGCCGGTCAGTTCGTCGAATAGGACGAGACCGCGACCGTCCGCTGACTGTTCTACGCCCAACCAGGCATAGGGCTTGTTGAAAAGCGCCAGACCCGCGACGTCGCCCGATTGCAGGCCGTCCAGATCAAGAACGACCGTTACGGTCGACGCGGGGCCGATCGCGCGCTGTGTCAGGGTGTTCTTGGCGTCCCACAAGGTGGCCGCCGGGAGGCTGTGAAGGCGAAGGCTCCCTGGCCGCTCGATCAACGACCAGCGGTGGTCGTCCGGCGCGTGGTTCCACTGCCAGATCGGCAGAAGCGTCGGCGCGGCAAAGTCGTCGCTGCGCTGGTAGGGCGGGTGAGGCTGCGAGATTGTGCGCGTCTTCGGTTTGACCCAGGTGCGCGGCGTGCGGCCAAGATTGCCCGGCAGGCCAAAATAGGGCCAGCCGTCCTTCCAGGTAACGGGAGAAAGGGCCGTCAGACGACCGACCGAATTGTAGTCCATCATCGACCAGCCCCACCATTCGCCGAGGGGGGTCTGCACGACCCCGCCCTGGTGCAGCGAAACCCGTCCAGCCGGAGTCGCATTGGCAGGTCTGACGACGAAGGGCGGCGCCTTGGCGCCCTCCAGGCGATTGCCCTCGTTAAGCCCGAAATCTTCGTCGATGCTGATGGCCGGGTTGATTTCGTATGGGCCCTCGGGGCGATCGGCCCGTGCGGCGGGCATGCGCATGCGTCCATCCCACCAGGCTGAGATGATGTAGTACTTGCC
The DNA here is from genome assembly GCF_059415485.1 of Caulobacter sp. GW821-FHT10C03. Classification (NCBI taxonomy): domain Bacteria; kingdom Pseudomonadati; phylum Pseudomonadota; class Alphaproteobacteria; order Caulobacterales; family Caulobacteraceae; genus Caulobacter; species Caulobacter sp. GW821-FHT10C03. The sequence goes on from NZ_JBWKNI010000006.1 coordinate 266,469, forward strand.
GTCGATCTTGTAGAAGTGAGATCCCTCGCCCATGCCGGAGCCGCGCTTGATGATCACGCGCTCCGTGCCTGGCACGATGTCCAGGAGATCGGCGCCGAGCTGGGCAATGCGGATCTCATTGTAGCCCCACACCACGTAGACCTTGCCGTCTTCGTCGAAGAGCACGGACAGGTCGTGGAACGACCGCTTCATGGCTGTGCGGGTCCACGGACCAGCAGGGTTTGTCGCCGTGAAGAGCTGGGTGGTCTGACCGTTTACGTTGCTGAAGATGTAGAACACGCCGTCGTGGTGGCGGAAGCTGGGCGCCCAAATGCCGCGGCCATACACATTCTTTCCTTCCTCCAACCGGAAGGCGGGACCCAGATCAAGCGTGGGCGAGGCGTAGGCGACGAAATCCCAGTTCACCAGATCGGTGGAGTGCAGGATTGGCAGGCCCGGCATCGAATGCATGGTCGTGCCGGTCAGGTAGAAATCGTCTCCGACGCGGATCAGATCGGGATCGGAAAACTCGTCGTAGAACAGGGGATTGGTGAAGGTGCCGTCGCCGTTGTCGGCGACCCAACTCTTGGAGAGTGCGGGTGACGGGGCGGGGTGTTCCGTCGCGAAGGAAGGCCCCGTCAAAGCCATCAACAGTGCGATCAAGAACGCCGTTTTCAACGATCCCGTTGCGCACGTGCGTTCTATTTGTCTGACATTTAGAAGGCCGTTTAACAGTTCTCGTGGGCGCGGAGTTGGCCTTCGCTCCCGTAGCGCGTCTACGAGCAGATCGCACTGTTGAGAGGAGTTCACCCGGATATCCATCGCCCGGTCACTGGCGGCGAATTTCCAAGCCGAGTGTCGCTGCACGGCCCTCTCCATCCCATAGTATGATATTTTGTCCTACAATTTGCGATTTGACGCGTCGTGTCAAACGCGTGGCTCATCTCCAGTGGAGGAGCCGAGTGTTGGCTTTGACGAGGTCCGAGCTCGGCACGTCGCCAACATCGTCATCGGCGCCATGTGATCGGAGCTCTTCCTGCGGGCCGCATTCGGGATTTGGAGGCGCCTGCCGTCACGACCTCTTGGGCGCAGACGTCGCCTCACCACCCATGGCTGACGTCCAGTCGGGCTGCTTCCAAGACGGGCGCGCGCCTACGCCCGCCGCCACCCCGTCGGCAGTCCCACCCCCGCCGCCTCGATGCGCGCCACGGCCTCGGCCAAAGGCTCGACCGCCACGGCCATGTGGTGGGCGTTGGCGTGGACGATGGTGTCGGGGTCGAGCAGGATCGCCACGTGGCCTTTCCAGAAGACGAGGTCGCCGCGCCGGCGCTCGGCCTCGTCGATCGGCTGGAAGAAGCCGAACTGCATGTCGGTGTCGCGCGGGACGGCCTTTCCCGAGGCGGCCAGGGCCTGCTGCACCAGGCCCGAGCAGTCCAGCCCCAGGCTTTCCCGCCCGCCCCACTGGTAGGGCGCGCCCAGGAACGACAGGGCCGTGGCGGCCGGGTCGGGGGCGGTGGCCACGCCGATGGGGGCCAGATGCGCCTCGACGAACCAGCCGGTCCCCGCGCCCTTGGCGAAGCGGCCCTCGCGGGCCTCGACCGTGACCAGGGCGTTCAGGGAATAGAGCCCCACGGGCCGCGACTTGATGTCCGGCTCGCCGAACGCATAGGTGCGCAGGCCCGCCACCTGATGGGTCGCGGGCTCGCCCAGGGGCGCGAGGTCGGCCTCCGCCACCCAGCCCACATAACCGTCGCGCGCCGCCTGGCCCCAGGCGAAGCCGTCCCGCATGTCGAGCACCGCGAAGCGCTCGCCGAACAGCAACTGGCTCTCCTGCTCGGCGTCGGGCGCGGGGGCCTTGCGCAGGGCGGCCGTGGGCGCGGCGACCTGGCGGGCCTTGGGCGCGTCGTAGCGCTCGGCGGCGACGATCCCTTCCAAAGCCAGGTCGGCGAGGTCGGGGCGGGCCAGGGTGAGGCGGCGATCCGGCGCCATCAGGCGAACTTGCTCTTCAGCATGGCGTAGAGGCCGCGGATGGCCTGGGCCTCGCCGCCGCTGGGCCGGCCGGCGGCGCCCTTGGGGTTCCAGGCGTAGATGTCGAGGTGAACCCACGCGCCCGTGGTCGGGGCGAAGCGCTGCAGGAACAGGGCGGCGGTCACCGAGCCGGCCTGGGCCCAGGCGTCGGGGTCGTTCTTCAGGTCGGCGATGTCGCTTTCCAGCGCCTCGCGATAGCCGTCCCACAGCGGCATGCGCCACACCGGGTCCGAAGCGGCGCGGGCGCCGGCCTCGATCTGGCCGGCCAGGGCGTCGTCGGGGGTGTAGAACGGGATCACCTGCGGGCCCAGGGCCACGCGGGCGGCGCCGGTCAGGGTGGCGAGATCGATGGTCAGGGCCGGCGAAAGCTCGGCCGCGCGGGTCAGGGCGTCGGCCAGGATCAGGCGGCCCTCGGCGTCGGTGTTGCCGACCTCGATCGTGAGCCCGGCGCGGCTGTCGAGCACGTCGCCCGGCCGCATGGCGTCGCCGGCGATGGCGTTCTCGACCACCGGCACCAGCACGATGAGGCGCACGGGCAGCTTGGCCGCCATCACCATGCGGGCGAGCGCCAGGGCGTGGGCGGCGCCGCCCATGTCCTTCTTCATCAGCCGCATGCCGGCCGAGGGCTTGATGTCCAGGCCCCCGGTGTCGAACACCACGCCCTTGCCGACCAGGGCGACCACCGGGTGCTTCTCGTCGCCCCACTGCAGCTCCAGCATGCGCGGCGCGCGTTCGGGCACGGCGGCGCGGCCCACGGCGTGGACGGCCGGATAGCCTTCGGTCAGCAGGTCGTCGCCGACGATGGCGGAGAAGGTCGCGCCGAACTGTTCGGCGATCTCGCGGGCGATGGTCTCGATCTGGCGCGGGCCCATGGCGTTGGCCGGGCTGTTGACCATGTCGCGGGCCAGGGCGCAGGCGTGGACGATGGCCTGGACCTCGGAAAGATCCACGCCCTCGGCCGCGACAAGGCGTCGCGCGCCGTCGGCGCCCCGGGCCTTGAAGCGGTCGAAGCGATAGGTCCCCAGGGCGAAGGCCAGGGCGATCTGGCCGGCGTCGAGGCCCTCCGGCGTCGCGTGCAGGCGATAGTCGCCGGCCGGCAGCTTGGCCGGCAGGGCGCGGAAGGCCATGGCGTCGGCCCGTCCGCCCTTGGAAACCCGTTGCCCCAGGCCGAACAGCACGCGGTCCAAGGCGCCTTCCGGGGTGGGGGCGACCACCACCTGGCCGGCCTTGCCGCTGAAGTCCGACAGCTTGGCGAAGCCGCGCACGAAGCTGGGCCGCGCCTCCAGGAACGCCGCGACCTCGTCTTCGTAGAGGGCGTGCACCGGGATCACGGGGCCGTCGACGGCGCCGCGCGAGGAGGCGGCGATCAGGGGTTCGGTCATGGGCCGGGGCTTTCGCGGATTTATGCTTAACGATTCCTTGAGGGGGCCGGGCGATGCTCGACCCTACCTCTCCGGAGACTGCCCTTTCATGTGTCGCAAGCCCGCCCTGCTCGCAACCGTTCTCGCACCCGTTCTGCTGCTGGCCGCCGTCCCGGCGTTCGCCGCCGACAAGGGCAAGACCCCCACGACGAGTGACGCGTCCGCCTCCGTCTCCGCCCCGGCCCCCGCGCGCCGCAAGGCCAGCCCCGCCGAGCGCGCCGAGGTCCGCCGGATGGAGCCCCTGGCCCGCGCCGCCTTCTGGAGCGCCGAGGTCGAGGCCGATCCGCGCGACGCCGAGGCCGGGGTGGGCCTCTCCCAGGCCCTGCGCACCCTGGGCCGCTACGACGAGGCCGCCGACGCGGTCGGCCGCGTGCTGGTCGCCACGCCGAACGACCAGGAAGCCCTGCTGGAATCCGCTCGCGTGCAGGTGGCGCGCGGCGAGGGCTTCTTCGCCATCGAGCCGGCCAAGGCCGCCGCCGCCGCCGCCCCGCGCGACTGGCGTCCGCTCACCCTGCTGGGCGTGGCCTACGAGCAGTCCAAGCGCGACGACGAGGCGCTCGCCGCCCACCGCCAGGCCGTCGCCCTGGCCCCCAACGAAGCCGCCCCGGCGGCGAACCTGGCCATGTACCTGGCCGGCCACGGCGACCTGCCGGGCGCCGAGGCCCTGCTGCGCAAGGCCGCGACCCTGCCGTCCTCGACCATCCAGATCCGCCAGAACCTGGCCCTCGTCGTCGGCCTGCAAGGCCGCGTCGACGAAGCCGAGAAACTGGCCCGCCAGGACCTCCCGCCCCAGGTCGTCGACAACAACCTCGCCTGGCTCCGCGCCGCGCTGGGCCAGGGCGGCGGCACCCGGACGTGGGAAGCGGTCAAGGCGGGGAGCTGAGGGCTCACTCGCCGTCGCTGATGGCGCGATTTCCGGCTCGACCTTAAGTGGATCCTGCGGCACGCTTCCGGCTTCGGAGGGGGACGTGGCCGACAGCAATCGACGTAGAGCCCTGGCCGACGTGGTGAGCGTCGAGGCCTGGCACGCGGCCCTGGAGCAGGGCGGGGGCAAGGCCGACCTGCATGTCGACGTCGTCTTCGGCGTCGGCCGCATCGGCGGCGGCGATCCGTCGGGGGTGCGGTTCAGGCTGGGCCTTAGGCGCGCCGAGGTGATCGTCGTCGTGCCGATGCACGAGCCGGCCCATATCGGCGGCGAGTCCGTTCCCCGTGAGACCGTCGGCCAGGTGGTCGGCAAGGTCGAGACCAAGGCCAAGGTCAGCAAGAAGGTGGGTCTGGCTCTGGACGGGCAGGGCGGGGCTTCGGCTACGGGCGTTCAGGCCAAGGCGAGCGCAAAGGCGAATATGGCCCTCGCCGCCAGCAAGGACTGCACGGTGAGCGCCAGCCGCGCCTACAAGGGCCTGGGCGTGACGCAGATGAACACCGGCGAAGGGCAGCGGCGCTGGATCATCGTTCCAGAGCTCGGCGAGACCGTGCTGACCGGGCGCCCCTGGGACGCCACGAAGCAAACGCGGGGTGAGGTCAAGGACGGTCGTCCCGCAGGGTCGCGCAGTCTCCCCGGCGTGGTCAGGGTCGAGGTGCGCTGCCTGCGTGAAGACCTGGAAATCAGCAACATCGCGCTGAAGGACGGGTTCCTGGGCAGGCTCAGTCGGAACCGCGAGCTGGCCGCCGAGGCCGCCATCCGCACCCTGCTCTCGGCGGAGGGGTTAGTCGCTGGCGACATGAGCGACCCCTATGCCGAACTAACCCTGGTCATGACCTTCGCCGATGCCGTCTGAAGGCGAGACTTGGCTATCGGCGGTGGCCCGCGTGCTCCGCGCCGAGACCGACGACCTACGCGAACTGGCACGGATCGCGGGGCTCGATCCTGCGACCATGTACATCGGCACGCGCATGGACGGCGCCGACATGCGCGGCCAGGACCTGCGGGGGATGGCGTTCCCAGGGCTCGACCGCAGCAAGGTGCGGACGGACGCGCGCACGCTGCTGGACGAGCCGGTAGCGGCGGAAGAGCTATCTTCTCCGGCGGTTGAAAAGCAGCGTTCGGAAACGACATTGCTCTTCTTCCATGATGCCGAAGTCTTTGCGAGCTACCGAAGCGCCAAGCCGCTGCCATTCGACACCATGGCTTTCGGGCCGGATGACGCGAAGGCGTTCTGGCAGGCTTGCCAAGATTTCGATGGGCCCCGTCTCACCGTCGAGCTCGGTGAGAAGAGGACGTCTCCGTGGGGGCGTTGGATATGGCGTGATGGCCCGCCGGCCGATCTGATCCGCATCATTGGAGTCGATGGGCGCGCTGATCGCTTTCACGAATTTGCGCGGGCTGTGCAGCAAGAAGTCCCTGCTCCGACGATATTGGTCCCGCTTGATCCTGGTTTTGGCGAGCAAAACAGAAATCCAGTTCTTGCGACGTCGATCCGCTATCTGATCGGTGTGGCGAGCATATATTGGCCAGGTGTCGTGGGCTTTGTGCAGCGGACCGGCCTGGCGACCTTCGTCAGTCAGCGATCAGAAGCCTCGGACAGCGGCGCTGCATGGTTCCAGATTTTCGCGCGTGCTTGGAGTTTAGATCTCGATCCGGAACGATCACTACGGATCCAATTGGCGAGAGGCGATGCTTCGCTTCAAAGCGAAGCTGCCGTGGTTTTCCCGGGAGGCCACGACATATTTGTCATGCCGCGGGAGGACTGGCCCGCACACGATGTCGCTATTCTCACCAGGGGGGTCTCCTGCGATCGCGACAAGGTGCGCTTCGACTACCGACGCTTGGCTCAGAGTCTTCTTGCGAGGAATGGTTGGAATCCCTCGAGTGAATATTGGGAGGGGGCGGACTGGCAGGCTGACGACGTCTATATGCGAAACGGGCCGGTGCGCGGCATGAGTCTGGATCTGGACGTCCTTATCGCGCCGCATCTCCAGCTGTCTGGGGTGTCACGACTGTTGGCTGAGTTTTCGATTCGCCGCGGGACGGGCTTGGTCATAAGCGAACATGCCGACCCCGGCGCCATCCTGTCGACGCTCGCAAGCCAGGACCGCTTGCTTGTCAGCCTTGAAGATCTTCGCTGGCTGGATTCCCACGCAACCAGTTTGTGGCTGACCATCGGTCACCAGGCGCGGCGGATCGCTCGCGGCATGTCCAGTTCGTCGCGGTTTCTTTACGTGGCCGCGCTGATCCGGAAAGCTCTTGAGTTGAAGAGGGTCAGCCAGAATTATCGACAGATTCTCGCGGGGCTGATTGGTGCCCCGGGGACTGAGCCGCGCGAACAGATCGACATCACGCCGCTCGGTTTCGACAAGTCGAGGGTAGCCTTCGCGATCACGATACCCAGTCTTCCTTCTGAACCGGGTGCAGCCGGGTTGGCCTTGGTGATCGACGAGCACGGTCCGTCCGTAGCGCCTCAGCGCTCCGTCGCATTCTAACCCCGCGGCGAAACCAGCCGCTTCAACGGCGCCGCCACGGCGACCGCCGCCTCCACCCCCACCGGCGTCTCCACCACGAACCGGCTGCCCAGGCCCGGTGTGCTGTCCAGGGTGATCTCGCCGCCCATGGTCTCGACGATCTGGCGGGTGATGCTGAGGCCAAGGCCGGTGCCGCCGACGTGGCGGGCGGGGTCGCCGACCTGTTCGAAGGGGCGGAAGACCGCGTCCAGCTGGTCGGGGGCGACGCCGACGCCGGTGTCTTCGACGGTGAAGCGCAGGCGGGCCTCGCCGCCGGCTTTCGGCTCGAGGCTTTCGACGCTCAGCGACACGCGGCCCTGGTCGGTGAACTTCACCGCGTTGCCCAGCAGGTTGATCAGCACCTGGCGCAGGCGCTTGGGGTCGGCGACGATGGTGCGGGGGGCGTCGGCCGCCAGGTCGACGGCGAAGGCCAGGCCCTTCTCCTCGGCCCGCAGCCGGAACATCTGGTCGATCTCGTCGAGGCAGGCGCGCAGGTCGAAGGCGGCGGGCTGGAGGTCGAGCCGCCCGGCCTCGATCTTGGCGATGTCGAGGATGTCGCTGATCATCGCCAGCAGGTGCTCGCCGCTGGAGCGGATGGCGTCGACGGCCGTGCGCTGCCTGTCGTCCAGCGCGCCGCGGCTGAGCCAGTAGCTGTAGCCGATCACCGCGTTCAGCGGCGTGCGCAGCTCGTGGCTCATGTGGCCCAGGAACTGCGACTTGGCCGCGTTGGCTGCCTCGGCGGCGGCGCGGGCCTCGCCCATCACCCGGGCTTCCTCCAACTGGCGGCGCTGGCGGGTTTCGAACTCGCGGCGCATGCCCAGCAGGCGCCCCACCAGAAAGCCGCCGGTCACCACCAGCCAGACGCCCAGGATGATCAGGTACCACTGGCCGTCCGACAGCGAGACGCCCTCGAGGTCGATCTCGTCGAGCGACACGGTCAGCGGGCCGGGCGCGGCGTCGTCGGTGGTGATGGCGATCGCCCGCACGTCGGCCAGGTTCGGGGCGGCGTCGCGGGGCGACACGCCGTGGCTGCTGACCCACCAGCCCTCGGCGGTCAGGCGGTCCAGCGGCAGGCGGATCTCGTTGGCGCCCGGATCGACCGGGAATTCCAGGACCAGCGGCACGTCCTGGTCGCCGACCTTGCCACGTAGGGCCGCCGGCGGGGCGGTCTTGACCTGCAGCTTCAGCCGGTCGCCGCCGCCGCTGTAGGTCAGGCGCAGGGTGATGCTCTGGTAGCGGGTGAAGTCGAGCCCCTTGCTTGCGCCGCCGGTGGTCAGCTGCAGGCCATAGCCGCAATAGGGATAGTTGACGGCCGCCCGGATGTCGCAGCGCCAGGCCATCTGCCGATGCGGATCGGGGGTGACGCTGGAGCGGCCGCCGGTCTCGGCGTCGGAGAAGGCGTAGGCGATCACCTGGTCCGACTGCGGCGTCAGGGCCAGGCTCTGGCGGGTGAGGGCGCCCTTGCCCAGCACCGCGGCGAAGGTCACCGCGATCAGCAGGAACAGCGCCGCCTCGACCTTCAGATGCCGATAGCGCCGCCAGCCGCCGTTCTCGTTGAACGCCGGCGACGACACCGGTGTCCGTGAGGTTGAACGAGGATCCGGACGCTGCGGCACGAGGCGCTCCTGGAGGCCTGTGCGGGCCGCGAAAGGAAGAAGCGCGACCTTAGCTCGAGCATGTTTGACCGCCGTTTAACGCGGCGCCGGAAATCTTCGGCTCGGCGCCGCGACCTTTTGTCGGCCTCTCGGCGTGAATGACCTTTGCGAGCGCCATGCGCCATGGTTCAACCCGAAGTGGTCGCCACAGCCCCAAGGAAACGCCATGTCCGTTCGCCGCCGGATCGCCGCCGCCGCCGCGCTCGCCGCGCTCGTCTCAGCAAGCGCGGTTCCGCCCGCCTGGGCCCAGATCCCCGGCGACCTGCGCGACCTGATCGGCGCCCGGGCGGCGGGCGGCGAAAGCGAGCTGCAGCGGCGGGGCTACGAATTCGACCATGTGGACGAGGGCGGCAGCGCCAAGTGGAGCTATTGGCGGCGCGGCGACGACTGCGTCCAGGTCACCACCCGCGACGGCCGCTACCTGACCATCGTCGAGGCCCGCAACCTGTGCCGCAAGAAGAGCTCTGACTCCAAGGCCGCCGCCGTCGTGGCGGGCGTGGCCATCGTCGGCCTGGCCGCCGCCCTGGCGGCTCACAAGCAGAAGCACGGCGACGCCGACCGCGCCCACGACGACGAATACGAGCGCGGTTACCAGGCGGCCCTCTACGGCTCCGACTATGACGACCGGCACGAGACCGAGGGCTATCACGAGGGCTTCCTGGCCGGGCAGTCCGAGCGCGACAACCGCCGCTACGCCAACACCCGCTACGTCCGTAACGCCCCGCGCGCGGCCCAGGACGCCTGCTCGCGCCGGGCCGACGCGTTCCAGAACCGTCCCGCCGGCTCAAGCGTGCCGATCAGCGTCCGCGACCTGGGGCGCGGCGACTGGGAGCTGACCATGGCCACCGGCCCCTATCGCTCGCGCTGCTTCGCCTCGTCCGACGGCCAGGTCCGCTCGATCGAGCCGTACTGACGTCTTCAGGCCAGGGCCAGCGGGATCAGGATCAGCAGCATGTAGAAGAGGGCGCGCGCCAGGGCCGCCACGGCGGTCACGGCCGCGCGGGCCGGCGGGATCGACAGATGCCGCGACAGCCAGCGGGTCTGGGCCACGATCAGCCAGACGGTCGAGGCCAGGATCACCGCCGCGCCGGCCCCGACCAGGGCCGGGGTCCCGCGCTGCACGGCCATCAGGCCCAGCGACACGGCCAGCGCCACCGGCGAGGCCAGGTAGCACTGGGCGTAGAACGGCCGCCGCAGGGTCTGGCGCGAAATCGCCACGCCCTGCTTGCGCAGCCGGGTCAGGGTCACGACCAGCGGCGTGAGGCCAAACAGCAGGCAGCGGAACATCAGCAGGTTCTGCTGGGAGTCGTAGAGCGCCTTGGCCAGGGGCGGGGCGTTGGCCGGCTGGGGAACGTGGACCGCCCAGCCGATGGCGTTGGCGATCACCAGGGTGATGATCAGCAGCACCGGCGGGCTCAGCGCGTCATCGTAGCGCAGGTCCTCGGGCTGGCCTTCCTCGCGGTCGGAATAGGCCATGGCGGTCATCGGCCGGCTGACGATCCGCAGCATGGTGCGCGGGTAGAAGTAGAGCCAGGTCATGGCTTCGAAGAGCAGTTCCTCGAAGCTTCTCAGGATCTTCAGCAGGTCCACGAAGCAGGCTCCCGTTGCGCCGACCGGTCGGTGATAGCAGCAGCGGGCCGCGATTTCTGCCCATCCATCGCAAGGCGAGAGGCGAGCGCTATACAGCCATGGCGAAGCGTCGCCATAGTCGCCCGCGCAGTGGAGCTTCGATCATGGCAGGGCCGACCCCGCGAGACTTTCCCTATATCCGCGCCGCGCCCGAAGGCCTGTCGGCCGGTTGGTGGGTCATGGTGCTGGGAAGCTGCGTCGCCGGTTTCGTGGCGCTGATGCTGCTGGCGCGCGCGCCGGGCGGTCCGATGGCGCTGGCCGGGCCGGTGCTGTTCGCCGCCATGCCGCTGCTGGCGCTGAGGGCGGCCGCCGGACGCGGCTGGACGGCGCTGTTCCCGCGCCTCACCTTGACCGACGTGCTGGCCGGCCTGCTGACCGTTCCCCTCGCCCTGCTGCTGTCGAGCGCGGTCGCCCTGGTCTTCACCAAGGCCGGCGGCGTCGCCGTCAATCCGGTCGCGGGTCTGCTCACGCGGCTGGACGGCTGGGAGCGCGTCGTCTTCATCGCCGGCACCGCGCCGCAGCTGCTGGGCGAGGAGCTGATCACCATCCTGCCGTTCCTGGCGCTGCTGACGCTGTTTCATCGCCGGTTCGGACTGGCCCTGCGGTCTTCGGTTCTGGCCGCCTGGATTCTGTCGGCCGCGATCTTCGGCCTGCTGCACCTGTCGACCTACGACTGGAACCTGGCCCAGGTGCTGCTGGTCATCGGCGTCTCGCGGCTGGCGCTGACCGTCCCCTATCTGCTGACCCGCAGCCTCTGGTCCTCGCTGATCGCCCACATTACCCTGGACTGGTCGATCTTCGCGCTGGTGCTGCTGGGCGCGGCCAGAGGGTAGGGCGAGAGGGTAGGGGGCCAACCCCTTGCCCTGACTCAGCTTCCGGCGCTTTGCGCGGTTGACATCCCCGGCCGCCTCGCTTATCCACCGCCCCTCACTCGCGGCGGCCGCAAGGTTGTCCGCGTCAACGCTATTGTAATTCGGAGCCACGTCGTGAAGCGGACATTCCAGCCGTCGAAGCTCGTGCGAGCCCGCCGTCACGGCTACCGCACGCGTATGGCCACCAAGAACGGCCAAAAGATCGTCGCGCGTCGTCGCGCCAAGGGCCGCAAGCGCCTGACGGCCTAAGAGCGGGTCTCCCGCTCTTCTTTCCTGCTTCGGCAGGATCGTACGACATGACAAAAGCCGCCCCTTCCCTGAACCAGGCCTCCAGCCTGCGCCGGAAAGGGCGGCTTTTTTCATGACCGATTCCCAGGTTTCCGCCGCCCCCCTGGCCGAACCTCTCGCGCCCGACCCCAAGGGCCCGAAGATCGAGCGCATCAAGGTGCGCGCCGACTTCCTGAAGGCCGCCAAGGCCCCCTCGCTGTCGCGCGGCGCCGTCTTCATGCAGCTGCGCCCGCGAGGCGACGACGACGCCCTGATCCGCGTCGGCTTCACCGCTTCCAAGAAGGTCGGCGGCTCGGTGGAGCGCAATCGCGCGAAAAGACGCCTGCGCGAGGCCGCGAGGCTCCTTCTGCCCCTTCATGGACGGCCCGGTTGCGACTATGTGTTCATCGCCCGCGGCGGTACGCGCTCGCGGCCCTGGGGGCGTTTGCTTGACGATGTAAAAGCCGCGCTGATAAGCCTCGCGGCCGAAATAGACCGCGGGGGGAGACATCCCTCTCCATCTGCCCCTGCCGCGCCCGCCTCACCCTCTTCGCACGCGCCTGCGTCGAAGCCCTCCGATCCCGGTTAAGTCATCCATGCAGAACGACAACAAGAACACGCTGGTCTTCATCGTCAGCGCGTTCGCGATCCTTCTCGGCTACCAATTCTTCGTGCTGGGCCCGAACCAGAAGAAGATGGAAGAAGCCGCCCGCGCCAAGAAGGCCGCCGAGGCCCAGGCCGCCGCCGTCGCGCCTCCCGGCATGACCGTCGGTCCGGACGGCTCGCCCCAGCCGATCAAGCTGTCGCGCGACGTCGCCAAGGCCGCCAGCCCGCGGATCGCCGTCGACACCCCGGCCCTGGCCGGCTCGATCGCCCTGAAGGGCGCGCGGATCGACGACCTGTGGCTCAAGCGCTACGGCCAGACCACCAAGAAGAACGCCCCGCCCGTCGAGCTGCTGCGCCCGACCGGCGCCGAGAACGCCTTCTTCGCCGAATTCGGCTGGGCCGGCGCCAATCCGGCGGGCCTGCCGGACGCCAACACCGTCTGGACCGCTCCGGCCGGCGCGACCTTGCGCCCCGGCTCGCCGGTCGTGCTGACGCATGACAACGGCCAGGGCCTGATCTTCACCCGCACGCTCTCGGTCGACGCCGACGCCATGTTCACGGTGTCCGACAGCGTCAAGAACCAGGGTGGCCAGACCCTGACCCTGGCGCCCTACGCCTCGGTGCAGCGCTGGGGCATCCCCACCGATCTGGGCAAGAACCACATCGTCCACGAGGGCGGCATCGGCATCCTGGGCCAGGACGGCTACGAGCTGAAGCAGGCCAAGTACCAGGACTGGAAAAAGAAGAAGCCGCTGCAGGAGTTCTCCTCCAAGGGCGGCTGGACCGGCATCACCGACAAGTACTGGCTGGCGGCCCTGATCCCGAGCCAGGACGAGGCCATCACGGCCCGCTACAAGGTCACGCCCGTCTCCGGCGTCGATGTCTACGAGGCCAACTACACCGCCGCGGCGCGCGCCCTGGCCCCCGGCCAGACCCTGACCGAGACCACCCGCCTGTTCGCCGGCGCCAAGACCGTGCCGCTGCTGCGCCAGTACGAGTACAACGGCAACGCTCCCAGCGGCTGGGCCTTCTGGGACAAGCGCAAGGCCGACATCCCGCGCTTCGACGACGCCGTGGACTGGGGCATGTTCGCCCTGATCACCCGTCCGATCTTCAACGTGCTGGAGATCTTCTACAAGCTGGTCGGCAACTTCGGCATCGCCATCATGCTGCTGACCGTGACCCTGAAGCTCCTGCTCTATCCGCTGGCGGACAAGAGCTACGAGTCCATGGCCAAGATGAAGAAGATCGCCCCCGAGGTCGAAAAGCTGAAGGCCAAGAACAAGGAAGACCCGGCCAAGCTGCAGCAGGAAACCATGGCGCTGTACGCCAAGGAGAAGATCAACCCGTTCATGGGCTGCGTGCCCATGCTGATCCAGATCCCGGTGTTCTACTCGCTGTACAAGGTGCTGACGGTCACGATCGAAATGCGCCACGCGCCGTTCTTCGGCTGGATCCAGGACCTGTCCGCGCGTGACCCGACGACGTTCATGAACCTGTTCGGCCTGATCCCGTGGGATCCGGCGACGGCCCCGCTGATCGGCAACTTCCTGGGCGGCCCCCTGCACATCGGCGTCTGGCCGCTGCTGTACGGCTTCACCATGTGGCTGACCACGGCGATGAACCCGCCGGCCGGCGATCCGATGCAGCAGAAGATCTTCCAGTTCTTCCCGCTGATCTTCATGTTCACCCTGTCGCAGTTCGCGGTGGGCCTGGTGATCTACTGGTGCTGGTCGAACGTCCTGACCATCATCCAGCAGTACATCATCATGCGCCGCTACAAGGTCGACAACCCGATCGACCAGATCGTGGCTCGCCTGACCGGCAAGCAGACCGCGACGGCCACCTGATGACCGATCCGATCGATCCCATCTTCACCGAAGACGAGATCGAGGCGGCCCGGGTGCTCTTCGCCCAGCCGGTCTCGTTCATGATGGGGGCCGTCCGCATGGACGGCCTGCCGCCCTCCGACCTGCCGGAAGTGGCCTTCGCCGGCCGCTCCAACGTCGGCAAGTCGAGCCTGATCAACGGTCTGGTCGGCCAGAAGTACCTGGCCCGCGCCTCCAACGAGCCGGGCCGTACGCGGGAGATCAACTTCTTCCTGCTGGCCGAGAAGCTGCGTCTGGTCGACCTCCCGGGCTACGGCTTCGCGCGCGTCTCGCGCTCGACGGCCAGCAAGTTCCAGGACCTGGGCCGCCAGTTCCTGCGCGGCCGGCCCAACCTCAAGCGCGTCTACCTGCTGATCGACGCCCGTCACGGGCTGAAGAAGGTCGACGCCGAGGCGCTTGACGCCCTCGACATCTCGGCGGTCTCCTACCAGATCGTCCTGACCAAGGCCGACAAGATCAAGCCGGCGGAAGTCGAGAAGGTCGTCGAGGAAACCACCAAGGCCGTCGCCAAGCGTCCGGCCGCCTTCCCCCGGGTGCTGGCCACCTCGTCGGAGAAGGGCCTGGGGTTGCCGGAGCTGCGGGCGGAGATCTCGCGGACCTGCCTCGGCTGATCCTTCTCCCCTTGCGGGAGAAGGTGGCGCCGTAGGCGTCGGATGAGGGGTCTCTCAGAAATCAGACGCCGCGACAGCCGAAAGGCCGTCGCGGCGTTTTGCGTCTGCGCGACCCCTCACCCGACCCCACTTCGTGGGGCCACCCTCTCCCGCAAGGGGAGAGGGATTGGATGTTCCGAGCACGGATCATCCGCGCCGCTACATAAATTCGCAATAAAACTGTCGCCGAAACTTCTCTGGCCCCCAGGTTGTGGCGAAACTATGCCCTGCCCCGACAAAAACACGCGCGTCACCCGGTGTCATGCCCGGCCGCGAAGTGGGGGATGTTTCGATGAAGAAGACCGCTCTGTTGGCGCTGTGCGCCCTCGCGCCCCTGGCCATGGCGGCCCAGGCCGCGGCCGCCGATCTCGCCGACGCTCCGATCGCCACCGCCGAAGAGCCGGTCACGGCCTCGGAAGTCGTCGTCCAGGCCCAGATCGCCTACCGCAACCGCAGCGAGGAGACCGCCCCGGTCCTCGAATACGGCCTCGACTACTTCCAGCGCTTCGAGCCCCTGACCGCCGGCGACGCCCTCAAGCGCGTGCCCTCGGTGGCCTTCCTGTCGGACGTTCTGGAATCGGACGGCGTGCGCATGCGCGGCCTGGATCCGGGCTACACCCAGGTGCTGATCAACGGCGAGAAGGTGCCCGGCTCGGGCGTCGACCGCTCGTTCTTCGTCGACCGCATCCCCGCCGAACTGATCGAGCGCGTCGAGATCGTCCGCAGCGCCAGCGCCAACCGTAGCGGCGACGCCCTGGCCGGCGCCGTCAACATCGTGCTGCGCGACGCCTATTCGCTGGACGGCGGCTTCTTCCGCGTCGGGGCCCTGGGCTTCAACGATGGCCGCATCCGCGAGACCCTGGGCGGCGTCTGGGGCGGCCAGGTCGGCCCCGGCCGCCTGCTGCTGGGCGCCAACCTGCAGGGCCGCCGCAACCCCAAGGAAAAGACCAGCCTGCGCTACGCCAGCCCGAACGGCGCCTTCGTCAACCGCGAAGACCAGAGCGACGTGCGCAACGGCACCGACTACTCGTTCAACGCCAGCTACCAGACGCCCCTGGCCGGCGGCGACCTCGACCTGTCGGCCTTCTACGTCAAGACCGACCGCAAGCAGGACGAATACTCGCTCGAGTACAACACCCGCACCGGCGGCTCGACCGCGCCGATCGTGTTCGGCAAGACCACCGGCGGCAACCTGCTGACCATCAACCACCAGATCGTCGACACCGACCAGGAAACCCTGACCCTGTCGGCCAAGTACAAGCACGAGATGTTCGGCGGCGTCGGCTCGGCCCGGGTCACCTACGCCCGCTTCACCGAGACCGATTTCGACCGCGAGGACGACACCGACTACAATCGCTCCAAGCCGCGCTACACCTTCGACCGGACCACGACCGACATCGAGGACACCGAGACCACGCTGAAGCTGAAGCACGAGCGTGACCTGGGCGCGGCCAAGCTGGAGTTCGGCGTCGACCTGCAGGACAAGAGCCGCGACAGCGACATCCAGACCCTGCGCAACCGCTACAACATCGGCGCGACCGCGGTCAGCAACCCCTACGAAGCCGTCCCCGGCGGCGTGAACCAGATCGAGGAAAAGCGCGTCGATCCCTACGTCCAGCTGTCGGGCAAGGCCGGCGACGTGAAGTGGGAAGCGGGCCTGCGCTACGAGACCACCGACGTCTCGATCACCGACGAGACGGCCGCGGCCGCCCTGCGCGACACCAGCCTCGACTACGCCATCCTGCTGCCCTCGGCCCACCTGCGCTGGAGCCTGACCGACGACGACCGCGTCACCGCCTCGGTGGCCCGCACCGTGCGCCGCCCCGGCTTCGACCAGATCTCGCCGGCGGTTCTCGAGGAGGAGTACGGCGACAACGACTTCATCGGCAATCCGAACCTGAAGCCGGAAACCGCCTGGGGCCTGGACGTCGGCTATGAGCGCCGCCTCGGCCGTCAGGGCGTGGCGGGCGTCAACTTCTTCTACCGCGACGTCACCGACCTGATCGAACTGGCCGACACCGGCGTCGTGGGCTCGGCCGGCGGCACCGCCAGCGTGCTGCAGTCGCGCAACGTCGGCGACGGCAAGGTCTGGGGTCTGGAGTTCGACCTCTCCACCCCGCTGACCGTGGTGGGCCTGGAGAACACCGGCGTGTTCTTCAACTACTCCTGGCTCGACAGCGAGATCTCGGACGTGCTGGGCAAGCGTCGCTTCAACGGCCAGGCCAAGTACGTGGCCAATGTCGGCTTCATCCAGGACCTGCCGAAGCTGGGCGCGGCCTTCGGCGCCACCTACCGCAAGCAGGGCGAGGCCTTCGACCGCCTGATCGGCGAGGAAGTCCACACCACCTACGGCGGCGAGCTGGAGATCTTCGTCGAGAAGCGCATCGGCGAGCGCACCACCATCCGCCTGACCGGCTCGAACCTGCTGAACGGCAAGAAGAAGGAAAGCTTCGACAAGTTCGACAGCCTGGCCGACCAGAAGGCGCGCAACTACGCCGAGTACGAACTGGAATCGGAAGAAGCCGGCCCGGCCTTCCAGCTGATCGCCCGCATGGCGTTCTGATCCAGATCCCGAGCCTTCTCCCCTTGCGGGAGAAGGATAGGGGTCTCTCAAAAGCAAGACGCCGCGACAGCCGACCAGCTGTCGCGGCGTTTTCCGTTTAGACGCTCCTCCCCCGCTCGCGGGGGAGGGGGACCGGCGAAGCCGGTGGAGGGGGCGAGACTGGGCGGGGCGGCGGCGGTCGCCCCCTCCGTCACGTCGCCGATGGCGCCGCGCCACCTCCCCCGTTTCACGGGGGAGGAGAGGCTCGTCGATGCGTTCGACTTTCCTGTACGAAAAGGCGTGCTAGCCTGGCCCCATGTCGCAGGTTCTCCTCCGCCGCCTCGCCTTCGTCGCCCTGATCCTGGGCGTGCTCGCCAGCATCGCTTTGCTGAACAAGGGGCTGCAGGGGAACGTCCCCCTGGGCCAGCTGGCGGTGGTGCTGTTCCTGGCCTGCGTGGCCGGTTTCGCGCTGGTTTCGCGTCGGCGGACCTGAAGCGGCCCTAAGCCGCCCGGCCGTTGCCCTCGTCGGTCATGAAGCCCATCAGGGCGTCGATGCGCCTGACCAGTTCGGCGCGGCCGCCGCCGACCGAGAAGTCGGCCGTGGTGCAGCCGGCCAGGGCCGCGGCGGCCTCGACCAGGCGCGGATCCTTCACCGCCACGCCGACGGCGTTCAGCTCGGCCGCCTGAGCGGCCAGGGCCCGGCGGGCCTGGGCCGGATCGCTGTCCAGCGACTGGGCGGCCGACTTGACGATGCGCAGGGCCTGCGACAGGCGCGCGGCGGGCGTGCCGGCGGCGTCGGCCTTGCGCTTGCGCGGACCCTTGTATTCGGCCGAGTTGAAGCGGCGGCGGTCGGGACCGACGTACTGCACGGCCTCCACCCAGTCGCGCGGCTTCAGGGTCACGGCCTCGAGGCGGCGTTCCAGATCCTTGATCGTGAACGGCTTGCGCATGAACTCGTGGATGCCGGCGTCGCGGGCCCCGAAGATGGCTTCGGCGGTGGCTTCGGCCGTGCACATGATGATCGGGTTCTGGCGGCAGGCCAGGTCGCTGCGGCGGATCTTGCGGGCCAGGGCCAGGCCGTCGGCGCCCGAGCTGGCGTGCTCGACGAAGATCATCTGCGGGTCGACGGTGCGCACCATCCCCCAGCCCTGCTCGATGGTCGGGGCGGCGAAGACCTGCACATTGCCCACGTGGCGCAGCTGGTCGCCCAGCAGGCGGACGGCCGCGTTGCTCGGATCGACGACCAACACGCGCTGCATCTTGGCGGCGATGCGCTGCAGGGTGCGGGGGTTGTCGTCGAACACGGGGCGGGGCCTCCTCGCTGGTCGGGAAGATCGGACCCCGACTCTTAAGGCGCGAGGGTAAAAATCCGCTTGATGACCAGGCGGGCCCTCTGCGTCAGATCGCCTACCTCAGGTGGGCGATCTCAGATCGACAGCGAGGCCGACAACCCGGAGTCGAAGTCCTGCAGGATGTCGACGGCCTCTTCCACGTCGACGATGGCCGGCTGGCCCTCGGGGAAGCGGTAGCGCCAGAAGCTGGCGATGTGCGAGATCACCCCGACCTTCTCGCCCAGGGACAGGAACATCTCGGGCGCGCGCAGCAGGAACTCGCGGAAGGCCTGCGGCTTGCCGTTGTCGATCAGGTCCTCGAAGGCGTCGTCATAGACCTTGATCGTGCGCAGGATCGAGGCGCGCTCGACCACCACCCCGTGCTGCAGCCGCTTGCGGGCGTCGTCGACATAGCGGGCCGTCTCGGCCTCGCGGGCGCCGGTGATGATCATCTGGCCGATCTCGCCGGCCGTGGCGGTCAGCTGCGGCCACAGGCGCGTCAGCATCCACTTGTAATAGAGGAAGCCCTTCCAGCTGAAGACGCCCTCGCGGAAGCTCTCGCCCTCCAGGACCAGGGTCTCGCGCAGGGGCTCCAGCCGCTCGTCGACGTCGGTCGACAGCAGGGCCTCGACCAGGCGGGCGGCGGCCGCGCCGTTGACCCGGCCGCTGTCGCGATAGGCCAGGTCGATCAGCCGCGAGATCTCGACGGTGACGAAGCCCTGCATCTGCTCCAGGTCGCCGGGCGACAGGGCGAAGTAGCAGGGGGCCACGATCATGCCGTGGCGGCGCAGGTGCTCGCGCAGCAGGAACGGGTCCAGCGACGGCAGCATGTCGATCATGCGCAGCGTGGCCAGGTCCCGCGTCATGTCGGTGGGATCGTTGCAGGCCTCGCGCAGCAGGTCGATCCAACCACGCTGGCCCACGAAGAACGACTGGCCGCCCAGCGACAGGTCGCTGCGCTCGAACGGGATGATGATCTTGGTCGCCGTGGGGCGGGCTTCGTCGAACAGGAACAGGTCGTCGGCCCGCAGGCGGTGCTTGACGATCAGGGCGTTGTTCAGGACCCGGTTGCGAAACAGCGGATGCTGCGAATATTCCGGCCGCTTGTGGCTGTCGGCGGCGATGGCCAGCAGGTTCAGCACCCGGCTGGTCGAGGCCGTGCGCTCCAGGGCGCGCAGGCTGCGCGTCAATCGGTCCGGCTTGCGGACCGGAGAGAGCTTTCGACGCGCGGACAAGATCAGGCGACCCCCTTGGTGACACGAGGGTTGTAGCCTTGCCGACCTAAGCAATCGCTAACCGCGACCGTAGGTAGTCCTCATTATGGGGATTGTCGGCCTCCGTGAGTTCCTTCTCCCCTTGCGGGAGAAGGTGTCGGCGAAGCCGACGGATGAGGGGTCTCTCAAACGCAAAACGCCGCGACGGCTGAGCAGCTGTCGCGGCGTCTGATTTCTGAGAGACCCCTCACCCGACCTCCCTTCGGGAGGCCACCCTCTCCCGCAAGGGGAGAGGGACGCTGGGCTACCCCGCGAACGGGTCGCGCATCAGGATGGTGTCGTCGCGCTCGGGGCTGGTGGAGAGCAGGGCCACCGGGGCGCCGATCAGTTCCTCGACGCGGCGCACGTACTTGATGGCGTTGGCGTTGAGGTCCTTGAACGAGCGGGCGCCGGCGGTGCTTTCGCTCCAGCCTTCGATCTCCTCGTACACGGGCTCGGCGGCGGCCTGGTCGCGCATGCCGGCGGGCAGGTAGTCGAGGATCTTGTCGCCGATCTTGTAGCCGACGCAGATCTTCAGGGTCTTCAGTCCGTCCAGCACGTCCAGCTTGGTCAGGGCGATGCCGTCGATGCCGTTGATGGCCACCGACTGGCGCACCAGCACCGCGTCGAACCAGCCGCAGCGGCGCGGACGGCCGGTGTTGACGCCGACCTCGCGGCCGATCGTGGCCAGGTGCTTGCCCACTTCATCCTGCAGCTCGCAGGCGAACGGGCCTTCGCCGACGCGGGTGGTGTAGGCCTTGACGATGCCCAGCACGTAGCCCGGACCCTTGGGACCCATGCCCGAACCGGCCGCGGCCTGGCCGGCGACGGTGTTGGACGAGGTGACGAACGGATAGGTGCCGTGGTCGACGTCCAGCAGGGCGCCCTGGGCGCCTTCGAACAGGATGCGCTTGCCGGCCTTGTGGGCCTGGTCGAGCACGCGCCAGGCGGGCTGGGCGTAGGCCAGGATCTGCGGCGCGATCTCCATCAGCTGGTCGAACAGCGCGCCGGCGTCGGCGTCCGGCAGGCCAAGGCCGCGACGCAGGGCGCCGTGGTGGCTGAGCAGGCGCTCGATCTTCGGCTTCAGGGCTTCCGGATCGGCCAGGTCGGCGACGCGGATGGCGCGACGGCCCACCTTGTCCTCGTAGGCCGGGCCGATGCCGCGGCCGGTGGTGCCGATCTTCTGGCTGGAGGCGGCTTCACGCGCCTGGTCCAGGTCGCGGTGCAGCGGCAGGATCAGGGCGGCGTTGTCGGCCAGGATCAGCACGTCCGGCGTGATGGCCACGCCCTGGTCGGCGATCTTGGCGATCTCGCCCAGCAGGTGCCAGGGGTCGACGACGACGCCGTTGCCGATGACCGAGGTCTTGCCCTGCACGACGCCAGAGGGCAGCAGGGCCAGCTTGTAGACCTTGCCGTCCACCACCAGCGTATGGCCGGCGTTGTGGCCGCCCTGGAAGCGCACGACGACGTCGGCCCGGTTGGAGAGCCAGTCGACGATCTTGCCCTTGCCCTCGTCGCCCCATTGGGCGCCCACGACGGTCACGTTGGCCATGATAGAGATATGCCTTGTCACCTGCCCGGTAGCGCCCGCGGCCCTTCGACAGGACTCGGCGGCGGACGTTGTCTCGATTGTAGGTGACGAACGGGGGGCCGTCAGGCGGCCCCCGCGAAGTCAGAAGGCGTAAAGCAGTCGCACGCCCAGATCGTCAAGCCCCTGGTTCTTGCCCTGGTGGAAGATCTGGCCGTTCGACAGGTGCACGTAGGACAGTTCGGTCGCCCAACGGTCGTTGAAGCGGTAGCCCAGGTTCAGCTCCGGCTGGAACAGCACCTTCGAGCCGAAATCGATGCGGGTGTAGTAGAGCTTGAGGCGGCGATCGATCTCGGCCTGGCTGATGCCGGGCTGGTTCACCGGCGGCAGGTTGGTCTCGCCGTCGGTATAGGCCAGGCCCATGCCCGGGCGGAAATAGAAGCCGCCCTTGTCGCCGAAGTCGATCGGCCAGCTGAAGCCGGCGGCCACGAAGTTCGAGGTGTTTTCGCTGTTCAGGGACAGGAAAGCGTGGACCTGCGGCTTGCCCAGCCAGCGCAGGTTCTCCAGGCGATCGGTGCGGTAGCCGACGTGCAGGTCGACGCCGTCCTCGCGGCCGGCGGCGCCCAGGCCCACGGCCTCGCCGATGAAGGTGACGTCGTGCTTGTAGGCGCCGACGATCAGTTCGCCGGCGCTGGCGGCCGTGCCGGCGGCGAGCGACAGGACGGCGCAGGCCGCGGCGGCCAGCAGTGCGGTCTTCATGGTGTGAGAGCCCCTCAGCAGTCTTCCCGCTCTCTTATGGCGCGAACTTCCTGTGCGAGCTAGTAGCGGTGCGGTCGATTGTCGCGGCCCGTGGGGCCGCAGCCGCAACGGATGTTTTCATGACCGTCTCGCTCGCCGACATCCAGGCCGCCGCCGCCCGCCTCCAGGGCCAGGCCGTCGTCACGCCCTTGCTCGAAAGCGCCGCCCTGTCCGAGCGCCTGTCGGGGCGGATCTTCGTCAAGCCCGAGACCCTGCAGCTGGCCGGGGCCTTCAAGTTTCGCGGCGCCTACAACCGCCTCTCGCAGCTGTCGGACGAAGAGAAGGGCAGGGGCGTCGTCGCCTTCTCGTCGGGCAACCACGCCCAGGGCGTGGCGCTCGCCGCCCGCAAGCTTGGCCTGCCCGCCCTGATCGTCATGCCGCTCGACGCGCCGGGCGTGAAGGTCGAGGCCACGCGCGGCTTCGGCGCCGAGATCCGCTTCTTCGACCGCTTCAAGGAAGACCGCGAGGCCATCGCCGCGCAGATCGCGGCCGAGCGCGGCATGATCGTCGTGCCGTCCTACGACGACCCGCACATCATCGCCGGCCAGGGCACGGTGGGGCTGGAGATCATCGCCCAGGCCGAGGCGGCCGGCGCGACCCTCGACAAGGTGCTCTGCCCCGTCGGCGGCGGCGGGCTGATCGCCGGAACCTCGACCGCCGTGAAGGCCCTGTCGCCCGCCACCCAGGTCTGGGGCGCCGAACCGGCCGGCTTCGACGAGACCCGCCGCTCGCTGGGCAGCGGCCATCGCGAGGTGATCGACCCCGACGCCCGCTCGTTCTGCGACGCCCTGCTGACCCCGATCCCCGGCGCCCTGACCTGGCCGATCAACAGCCGGACGCTCACCGGGATCGCCGCCGTCACCGACGATGAAGTGGCCGCCGCCATGCGCTGGGCGTTCATGAACCTGAAGCTGGTGGTCGAGCCGGGCGGTTGCGTGGCTTTGGCCGCCGCGCTGAGCGGCAAGATCGACCTCTCCGGCCAGACGGCGGCCATCGTGCTGTCTGGCGGGAATGTGGATCCGGCGGTGTTTTCAAAAGTCCTCTGATCCTTCTCCCCTTGCGGGAGAAGGTGGCGCCGTAGGCGTCGGATGAGGGGTCTCTCAGAAAGACCAACCGCGAACGAGAGCAGACGGACAAATGGCAACTTGAGATTGTTCCTTATTTGTTCCAATCTCGACGCATGGCCGCCATCGCCCAAGCCCGCCACATGCGCCGCGCGCCCGTCTCCACCGAGCGCCTGCTATGGACCCTCCTGCGCGACCGCCAGCTCGACGGTCTGAAGTTCCGGCGGCAGGTCCTCCTGGGCCGCTACATCGCCGATTTCGTCTGTTTTCGGCATCGGCTGGTGATCGAGGCGGACGGTCCGCACCACGACGAGCGCGACCGGGATCTGGTTCGCGATTCCTGGCTACGGGAGCAGGGCTTTCGGGTGATGCGGTTTCCGAACCGGACGGTGCAGGAAGATCGGGAGACGGTGCTCGCGGCCATACTGGCGGCGTGCGGTCGCTAGCATTCGCCGTGCGCGGCGGCGCCGGCTTTCGACCCCTCATCCGACGCCTATCGGCGCCACCTTCTCCCGCAAGGGGAGAAGGAAGCTCGAGCACGCCCACTTTCTCCCCACCCCCTAGCGGCGGTCAAAACCACCCGCTAGGGTCCGCGCCTTCGAATGAACCGCTCGAAAAGAACAGCGACGATGAAACGCCTTCTCCTCGCCACGGCCCTGATCGCCGCGCCCATGCTCGCGCATGCCGCCGACGCGCCCAAGATCGACCCGGCCCGCCTGTCGCAGCACATCAAGGTGCTGTCCTCGGACGAGTTCGAGGGCCGGGGTCCCGCCACCGAGGGCGAGAAGAAGACCGTCGCCTACATCACCCAGCAGATGCAGGCGATCGGCCTGGAGCCGGCCGGCGACCTGCAGAAGGACGGCAAGCGCGCCTGGACCCAGGACGTGCCGCTGGGCAAGTTCGAGATCAAGGGCCCGGTCGCCGCCCACATCATGACGGCGTCCAACCACATCAACCTGGCCCAGGGCGAGCAGATCGCCATCCGCGCGGCCATGACCAATGTCGACAAGGTGTCGATCAAGGACGCGCCGCTGGTCTTCGCCGGCTACGGCGTCACCGCGCCCGAGCGCAACTGGGACGATTTCAAGGGCCTGGACGTCAAGGGCAAGATCGTCGTCGTGCTGATCAATGACCCGGACTTCGAAACGGGGAAGGGCGACTTCGGCGGCAAGGCCATGACCTATTACGGCCGCTGGACCTACAAGTACGAAGAGGCCGCCCGCCGCGGCGCCGCCGGCCTGCTGATCGTGCATGAGACCGCCCCGGCCTCCTACGGCT
The DNA here is from genome assembly GCF_059415485.1 of Caulobacter sp. GW821-FHT10C03. NCBI lineage: Bacteria > Pseudomonadati > Pseudomonadota > Alphaproteobacteria > Caulobacterales > Caulobacteraceae > Caulobacter > Caulobacter sp. GW821-FHT10C03. The sequence goes on from NZ_JBWKNI010000006.1 coordinate 290,697, forward strand.
GGAACACGGTCAAGAACTCCAACACCAACACGATGTTCGACATCGTCCGCAAGGATCCGGGCAAGAGCCACCCGCCCCTGGAAGGCTGGATCCAGCGCGACCTGGCCGTTGAGCTCTTCAAGCAGGCTGGCCTGGATTTCGAGGCCCTGAAGCAGCAGGCCCAGACCCGCGACTTCAAGCCGGTGGACCTGAAGGCGACCTTCTCGGCCGACTACGCCGTCGATCACCAGGTCATCGTCTCCAAGAACATCGCCGGCCGGGTGAAGGGGGCGAAGTTCCCCGACGAGAGCATCATCTACAGCGGCCACTGGGACCACCTGGGCGTGGGCCTGCCGGACGCCAAGGGCGACAAGATCTATAACGGCGCCGTGGACAACGCCGACGGCATCGCCGCCCTGCTGGAACTGGGCCGCGCCTTCAAGGCCGGCCCCGCGCCGCAGCGCTCGGTGCTGTTCCTGGCGGTGACGGCGGAAGAAAAGGGCCTGCTGGGCTCGGAATACTACGCCGCCAACCCGCTGTTCCCGCTGGCCAAGACGGTCGCCGACCTGAACATCGACGCCCTGTCGGCCGCCGGCCCGGCCAAGGACGTCACCACCTCGGGCGACGGCAAGGTCGATCTGCAGGACATGCTGGTGGCCAAGGCCAAGGAAGAGGGCCGTTACTTCACGCCTGATCCCACGCCGCAGGCCGGCCACTTCTACCGCTCGGACCACTTCCCCTTCGCCAAGCGCGGCGTGCCGGCGATCTCGGTCGGCTCGGGCAATGATCTGGTCAACGGCGGCAAGGAAGCCGGCGAGAAGGCCGAGGAAGACTACACCACCAACCGCTACCACCAGCCGGCCGACGAATGGTCGGCGGACTGGGACCTGTCGGGCCAGGCGATGGACATCGGCCTGTTCTACAAGGTGGGCGCGGATCTGGCGAACTCGCGCGTGTGGCCCGAGTGGCAGGCGGGTTCGGAGTTCAAGGACCTGCGCGACAAGACCAAGGCTGAACGGAAGTAAGAGAAAGTAACCCGATCACCCCCGCGAAGGCGGGGGCCCAAGCCGAGTCGACCGCGCACCCCGTGGCCAGCTCAGCCTGGGTCCCCGCCTTCGCGGGGAAGAACGGTGAAGAATAAAAATGACCGCCTCCGTCTTCGATCTCTTCAAGCTGGGCGTCGGCCCTTCCAGCAGCCACACCATGGGGCCGATGACGGCGGGGGTGATGTTCGTCGAGCGGCTGCGCGCCGCCGGCAAGCTCCCGCTCGTCGCCAGGGTCGAGACCCGGCTCTACGCCTCGCTGGCCCTGACCGGCAAAGGCCACGCCACCGACCGCGCCGTGATCCTGGGCCTGATGGGTTTCGCGCCCGCCAACCTCGATCCCGACGCCGGCGAGGCGGCTCTCACCGAGACCAAGGCCACCCAGTGGATGCTGCTCGGCGGCGAGGTCGGCATCGGCTTCGACGAGGCCCGCGACATCGTCTTCGCCGGCCACGAGCGCCTGCCCCAGCATCCGAATGCGCTGACCTTCACCGCCTTCGACGCCGAAGGCGGCGTGCTGGCCGAGCGCACCTATTTCTCGATCGGCGGCGGCTTCGTGCGCGACGAGAGCGAGATGGGCCGCAACGCCCCGCCCGAGGAAGGTCCGGCCATCCCGTTCCCGTTCGAAAGCTCGGCCGACCTCTTGGAACGCGCCGACCAGGCCGGCCTGACCATCGCCCAGGTGATGGCCGCCAACGAGCTGGCCCGGATGAGCGAGGGCGAGATGAACGCCGGCCTCGACCGCATCTTCGGGGCCATGGAGGCCTGTATCGACCGGGGCATGCGCGAGGACGGGATCCTGCCCGGCGGCCTGTCGGTCAAGCGCCGCGCCCGCCAGATCCACCAGACCATCCTTGGCCGGATGGAGCGCCAGATGAGCGATCCGCTGGCGGCCATGGACTTCGTCAACCTGTGGGCCATGGCGGTCAACGAGGAGAACGCCGCCGGCGGCCGCGTCGTCACCGCCCCGACCAATGGCGCGGCGGGCCTGGTGCCGGCCGTGCTGCGGTTCTTCATGCGCTTCCACAAGGGCACGCCCGAGCAGGCGCGGGTGTTCCTGCTGACCGCCGCCGCGATCGGCGCGCTCTACAAGCGCAACGCCTCGATCTCGGGGGCCGAGGTCGGCTGCCAGGGCGAGGTGGGCGTGGCCTGCTCCATGGCCGCCGGCGGCCTCTGCGCCGCCCTGGGCGGGACCAACGCCCAGATCGAGAACGCCGCCGAGATCGGCATGGAGCACAACCTCGGCCTCACCTGCGATCCCATCGGCGGCCTGGTCCAGATCCCCTGCATCGAGCGCAACGCCATGGGCGCCATCAAGGCCATCGACGCCGCCCGCCTGGCTTTGCTCGGCGACGGCCAGCACTCGGTGTCGCTCGACAAGGTCATCGCCACGATGAAGCGCACGGGCGAGGACATGAACGAGATCTACAAGGAGACCTCGCTCGGCGGCCTGGCCGTGGGCCTGTCGGTGAACCGGGTGGAGTGCTGAGGCGGAGCTAGGCCTGGAGCCGCTCCAGCCCCCGATGCCAGACGTGCCGGACGGTTTCCAGGGCGTCTATGACGTCCTTCGCCGAGCGGTTCGATTGCGTGAGCTGGCGCTGATAGATCGTCATGAAATTGTAGAGCGGCATCTGCGTGATATCGACGAACGATCGAGCGGCCGAGACGACGAGCAGCCCCTCGATATGTTCCGACAGCGGGTGCGTCCCGTCCAGCGGAGAGACCCAGGTCCGGATGTCGATGCGGGCAAACGCGCTTTGGTAGGTCGAGGCGGTCCGGTCGAGATCGACGAGGTACCTCTGGGCCGGTTGCTCGGCCGTGGGCCGGTCGGCCGCGGCGGCGGCGAGCCTGATGATCAGCCGGGCCTCTGACTTTGAGAGGGAGGCGAAGTCCGCTTCCAGGGCGCCGGGAACGTCGCCGGCCCCGTAGCCGTAGCTCTGGTGTACGATCCTGTCCAACGCCGTGACCGGCACGTTCACCTGGTCTTGCGGATCGGGCGACTGGCGGAACGCCGCGTCGTCGAGCAGATGCCGAGCGGCGGCCAACTGTTCCAGAGCCTGGACGGCGTCGCTGTCGGCGCCTTTGTTCAGCAATGTGTTGAGCGGCGTCAGCTTGGCCATGTCGGCTCCCTCGCATCGATTGGTGAGGCTCAACTTCCGAGAGGCGAATTAACAAACTCCACCGACGGCGCCCCTTTCCACCTGATCGCCGATAATTAGAATGAGCGTTTGAAAGAGCGCCGCCCCCGTCCCAGGTTAGAGCGGCCCGGCAGGAGGATCCCCATGCGCGACTACCTGAAGTTCTACATCGACGGCCAATGGGTCGAGGCGAAGTCCGACAAGACGGTGGATGTCATCAACCCCGCCACCGAGGCCGTCGCCGGCCGGGTGACCCTGGGTTCGGTGGAAGACGTGGACCTGGCCGTTCGCGCCGCCCGCAAGGCCTTCGCCACCTTCTCCCAGACCAGCCGCGAAGAGCGCATCGACCTGCTCGAGCGGATCATTTCCGAGTACCAGAAGCGCTTCGAGGACATGGCCAAGGCCATCACCGAGGAGATGGGCGCCCCCGCCTGGCTGGCCCAGCGCGCCCAGGCGGCGATGGGCATCGCCCACGTCCAGACGGCGCTGCAGGTGCTGAAGGACTACAAGTTCGAAGAGGATCGCGGCACCACGCGTCTCGTGAAGGAGCCGATCGGCGTCTGCGCCTTCATCACCCCGTGGAACTGGCCGGTGAACCAGATCGCCTGCAAGGTCGCCCCGGCCCTGGCCGTCGGCTGCACCATGGTGCTGAAGCCCTCGGAAATCGCCCCGTTCTCGGCCTGGGTGTGGACCGAGATCCTCGAGGCCGCCGGCGTGCCGGCCGGGGTGTTCAACCTGGTCAATGGCGACGGCCCCACGGTCGGCGCGGCGCTGTCGAGCCATCCTGAAGTCGACATGGTGTCGTTCACCGGCTCGACCCGCGCCGGCATCGAGGTGGCCAGGAACGCCGCCCCGACCGTCAAGCGCGTGCACCAGGAACTGGGCGGCAAAAGCCCCAACATCATCCTCGACGACGCCGACTTCCAGCGCGCCGTTGGGGGAGGCGTGGCCTCGGTGATGATGAACTCGGGCCAGTCGTGCAACGCCCCCACCCGCATGCTGGTCCCCGCCAAGCGCATGGACGAGGTGATCGCCATCGCCAAGGCCGCCGCCGAGGCCCACACGGTCGGCGACCCCAGCGGCAATTCCAAGCTGGGTCCCGTCGTCTCCGAGGTGCAGTGGACCAAGATCCAGGGCCTGATCCAGAAGGGCGTCGACGAGGGCGCGACCCTGGTGTCCGGCGGCCCCGGCAAGCCCGAGGGGCTGGAGACCGGCTACTACGTCAAGCCGACCGTCTTCGCCAACGTCACCCCCGACATGACCATCGCCAAGGAAGAGATCTTCGGCCCGGTGCTGTCGATCCTCGGCTACGACAGCGTCGACCAGGCTGTCGAGATCGGCAACGACACCGAATACGGCCTGGCCGCCTACGTCTCGGGCGGCGATCCGGAAGGCGTCCGCAAGGTTGCCGCCAAGCTCCGCGCCGGCCAGGTCAATCTCAACGGCGCCAGTCCCGACCTGATGGCCCCCTTCGGCGGCTACAAGATGAGCGGCAACGGCCGCGAATGGGGCGACCACGCGTTCGGGGAATTCCTGGAGACCAAGGCGATCCTGGGCTACGCGCCGAAGCAGGCGGCGGAGTAAGGGGATCCTTCTCCCATCCGACCAACCCTTCTCCCATAGGGAGAAGGAGGGGCCCGTCCCGACGCATGTCGGGATGGGAGGATGAGGGGTTACGAGGCCGGCCGGCGTGCCGGCAAATCGTGGGCAATGCGGTGAGGGTGTAACCCCTCACCCTCCCACCGCTGCGCGGCGGGCCCCTCCCTCTCCCTATGGGAGAGGTTTTCCGAAACGGATCACCACTTCACGCTCGCCCGGGTCAGCACCAGGGTCTTGTCCGACAGCCCCCAGGCCATCAGCCCGTCCGGCTTGGCTCCCGGCGAGGGCGTGGCGCGGGGCCAGCCTTCGCGGACTTCCAGGGCGGCGGCCTCGACGCGGCCGGAGCCGTTCAGGCGGCTGAAGCTGAGGGTCACGCCGCTGGGGTCGGGGGCGTGGTAGGTCAGGCTGGTCCATTCGCCGGCCTTGGTGGTCAGGGGCACGGGGCGGCCGTTGAGGCGGGCGCCGGCCAGCATGCCGTCGGGCCTGATCCGCACCGTGACGTATTCGGCGCCGGGACCGGGGATCACCCGCACCAGCAGCCGCTCGCCGGCCTGTTCGAGCACCAGTTGCGGCGGGTCCAGCGGCACGGGCCGGGCGTCGGCCAGCCAGGCCTTGGACTTGAAGAACGGGACCAGTTCCTGCTGCACCGGCGTGCCGCCCTGGGCGGTCAGGGCCCCGCGCGACCAGGCGTCCAGCCGTGGCAGGGTCGAGATCCGGTAGGCGCGGCCGGTCGACAGGTCCGAAAGATGCGCGGCCTCGGTCAGCTCCGGCCGCGTGGCGCTGGCCCCGGCCAGCACGGCGTAGGCCACCAGCGCCGCGCCCAGCCCGGCGACCAGGGTGGCGGGGATGGCCGCCAGCTTCAGGGCCGAGAAGTCGTGGGCCAGGGGGATCAGGGCCGGCAGGGCCAGCAGGCCGAACGCCGCCAGGATCGCCGGCAGCTCGACGCCGAGGCCGGCGAAGGTCCAGCCGCCCCAGGCGCCGACCTGGGCGACCACGGCCACGGCGGCCAGCGCCACGAAGAAGGTCAGGGCCAGGGCCACGCGCTTGTTGCGGGTGCCGCCCTTGGCCAGCACCAGCACCGCCGCCAGGGCCGCCACCAGCAGCGGCCAGGTGGTCATCACCGAGCCGCCGGGCAGCAGCACCATGGTCGCGATGGCGATGGCCAGCAGGCCGACCAGCGCCCCGATCCAGGCCCCCAGCACGCCCACCGGCTTGCCCAGCGAGGCCCAGACCAGCACGGCGGCGGCGACGCCGAGGCCCAGGCCGATCGGGTCGAGCGCCGGTCCGCCGACCAGGCAGGTGAGGCCGCCGGCGGCCAGGGCCAGGAGGCTCGGCCAGATCCGCGCCGCGCCCTTGGCCTGGCCGATCACCACGGCCAGGGCCGTGCCGACGAGCAGCGCCGCGCCGCCCAGCAGCAGCGGATTGAACCGGCCCAGGAGGGCGTAGTGTCCCTGCAAATCCACGATGCCCAGCAGCTTGCCGGCCAGGTGCAGCACCAGGCCGCCCGAGACGCCCACCAGCAGGAAGCCGCACAGGCCCTTGAGCAGTTCGACGACGCTGGTCCCTTTGATCATCAGGCCGCGCACCAGGGCGTAGAGCACCAGCGCGCCGGCCAGGGCCAGCAGGCCCCAGGCGACTTCCACCGGATAGCTGACCATCACCAGGCCGAAGAGGTCCGAATAGACCGCGTTGGGGGCCTTGGCCGGCAGGTCGGCGGCGGTCGCCAGGGCGCGCACCGTCGGCAGCACCTGGTCGCCCAGGTGTTGCAGGCTGCCCTGGTCGAGGTGGTCGGCGCGGGCCAGGGGCGTGTGATAGGCCAACTGGTCGTCGATGAAGGCGAAGTTCAGCCCCGGCAGGCCGGCCTTCACCGCGTGGGTGAAGTCGGTGTCGTTGGGCATCTTCTCATAGACCGCCGCGGCCAGGGAATTGGCGGCCGGGCGGATGGCCTCGCGGGCGAAGAGGTGCATCAGGGCGCCGTTGCCGGGGCCGGTCTGGAACATCGCCGCGCGGCCGGAATCGCCGCGCGCCTCCATGTTGATCACCAGGCCTACGCGCTCGCGCAGCGGGTCGCGGGCGAAGAAGGCGTCGGCGCCCAGCAGGGCCTGCTCCTCGCCGTCGGTGAACAGGAAGATCACGTCGCGGGCCGGCCTGGGGCCGGCCTTCAGGGCGCGGGCCACTTCGAGGGCGGCGGCCACGCCGGCCGCGTCGTCGGCCGCGCCGGGCGAGTTGGCCACCGAGTCGTAGTGGCTCATCACCAGCACGGCGGGCTTGGTGCGGTCAGCGCCCGGCAGTACGCCGATGACGTTCTGCACCGCCCCGGCCGAGAGGAAACGGCCCTGGCCGCGCGCCGGGGCGTAGCCCTCGTCGGCGCGCACGGCCAGCTCCAGCCCCAGCGACGAGATCCGGCTCATCAGGTGCTCGCGCACCCGCACGATGTCGGTCGAGCCGGTGGGGTGGGGGCGCAGGGCGATGGTCCGCACGTCGGCCATGGCCCGCGTGGCCGAGAAGGCGTCGGGCGGGGCGTTGGCGGGCAGGGGCGGCGGCGCGCGCTGGGCCAGGGCGGCCAGGGCCAGGCCCAGCAGCAGGCAGATCCAGAACCCCAGGAGTCTGATCGCTTTCATTCGCGGCTCGCCCTCGCGTCTTCCCGGCGGTTCGCCCCCGTCAGGTGAGGTTAGAGGGGCGAGGGTGGGGGTGTTCGCGCGAACGGGAAACGGGAAAAGGCGGGCGTGCGGAGCGAAAATGCGCCGGCCGCGTCTCGCGTCAGCGCGTCGTCGGCTCGACCAGCAGGGGCGGCGTGCTGTCCATGAACTGGAGCCAGCTGGCCCAGACGGTGCGGGTGCGCGACTGGGTGACCAACCGCCAGCAGTCCTCGTACATGGCCCCGCGAATGGTGCCGTCGCTGAACCGCGTATAGACGGCCGAGCACTCGGCCTTGCGGAAGGCCTCCCACGCCGTCTGCGAGGCGTCGAACTCGGTCAGGGCGGCCTTGGCCGAGGCGCCGGTGAACTCATCCCGCGCCTCTTCCGTCAGGCGCTTGCGGGCCGTGGCGAGGTAGCGGGCCAGCTCGCGGTCGGCCCGGCGGGAATATTCGGCCTGGCAGGCGTTGATCTCGGGCGTGGATCCGGCGCGCTCGCAGATCGCCGGCTTGTCCGAGGTCGCCGCCAGCAGCTTGATCTGCCGCTGATAGGCGGCCGACAGGCAGGCGACGTCGACGCAGGCGGCGCGCTGCTTCAGCCAGGTCGTCTGCCGGGTCTTCACCGAGGTCGGATCGGCCGAACGGTCGAGCGCGCCGCGATAGGCGCCCTCGAGCTGGGAGTCGAAGGCGTCGAGATCGGGGTCTTCGCAGATCAGGCGCTCGACCTGGCTGGCGGCCTTCTTGCAGTCGAAGCTGGCGGCGCTTGCGGCTCCGCACCAAAGCAGGGCCGCGCCGAGCAGGACGGCGGTCAGGCCTGGTCGGGTCCACGCGCCCAACGCATCAAGATCCCAAACGCCCGCCATCGATCTTTCCCCAAAGCCGCCATCGTTCGATGGCCCAGCCTAGCCGCGCCGCCGGCCATCTTACACCCCGGGTTGATGTCTGGGCGCGGTCTCGCCAACGAAAAAGGGCGGCCCTCGCGGACCGCCCTTCCCGTGTTTCCCCAGGCGCCGGATCCCGTGACCGGGCTCTGGCGGCTCGGATCAGAACTTCGCCCGCAGGGTCACGCCGTAGGTGCGCGGCGCGCCGAGGAAGGCGTCGTAGGTGATGGTGTCCTTGGAGGCCGAGTAGGTCGGCGAGGTCGCCGAGAGGCCCGACGAGCCTTGCAGCGGCCCGTTGAACACCACCTGATAGTACTCTTCGTCGAACAGGTTCTGGGCCCACAGTTCGGCGGTCCACTTGTCGTCCGCGTCGCCGATGCCGATGCGGGCGTTGACCACCGTGTAGGCGTCCTGGTGCTTCAGCGGGAACAGGTCCGAGCCGGTGTTGTAGTCCGACACGTACTTGGCGCCGATGTTGTACTTGGCCTTCAGGGTCGCGCCGACCGGGTGCGAGTAGCTGATCGAGGCCGAACCCGACCATTCCGGCGCGAACGACACCTGGCTGCCGGGCAGCAGCGACAGGGCGTTGTTCGGGTCGTTCGGGATCGACTGATCGCCGTACTCGGTCTTGGCGTAGGTCAGGCCGCTCTGGATGGTCAGGCCGCGCAGCGGGGTGAACCACAGGAAGTCGGCGTCGACGCCCTTGGAGGTCACTTCCGGCACCGAGCGCACCGCGAACGAGGTGCCCAGGAAGGTGTTCAGCTGGAAGTCGGTGAACTTCTGGTAGAAGCCCGTGAAGTTCAGCAGCACCGAGCGGTTGAACAGGGTGTTCTTGACGCCGATTTCATAGCTGTCGACGAATTCGGCCGGGAACGAGGTGTCGTAGATCGGCGTCACGCCGTTGCCGCCGCTCTGGGTGCCGTTCGACGACTGGGTGCGGTCGAGGTTGTAACCGCCGCCCTTGTAGCCGCGGGCCGCCGACGCATAGGCGAACACCGACGGGTTGAAGCGGTACGAGGCCTTGACCGTGCCGGTCCATTCGCGGTCGGTGCGGCTTTGCTGGGTGCCGCGGCCGTTGAACAGCGGGTTGGCCCAGGGCAGGCACATGTTGCCGACGACGGTCGAGACCAGGGTGGTGCCGGTCGAGGTGGCGAACAGGGCCGCCGGCACGCCGCGGGCGACCAGCTGCTGGGCGACGCGGGTCTGGCCGGCGGTGGTCAGCAGGGCCGCGCAGCCCGGCGCGGAGCCGGTCTGGTAGGTGTCCAGGTCCTTGCTCTCGGAGGTGTAGCGCAGGCCCAGGGTGATATCGAAGGCCTCGGTGACCTTCAGGGTGTTGTTGGTGAACAGCGCCACGGTCTTGGAGCGCTGGTTGTAGGTGTCGTGCAGGCCGGTGCCGGTCGGGAACGACGAACCGTAGCTCAGGGCCGTCACCTGCGAGGCGAACAGCGCGCTGTTGGCCTGGTTGACGGTGATCCCGGCGGTGGCCAGCGAACTGGCGATGCCCGACAGGATGATCGTCGACATGTAGGCTTCGTAGTCGGCCCCGAACTTGAAGTTGGCCTCGTTGTCGAGGCGCTCGTCGGCCAGGAAGGCGCCGACCAGCCAGTTCAGGCGCTCGGTGTTCCCCGCCAGGCGCAGTTCCTGGGTGTAGGTGGTGAACTCGGCGTAGTTGGTGCCGTCCTTGGCGCGGTAGGTGATGTCGGCGGCGGTGAAGTCGCTGTCCTGGCCGGTGTCGGTGCGCCAGTTACGGATGGCGCTGATCGAGGTCAAGGTGCCGATCGGCAGGTCGATGTCGGCCTGCAGCGAGATGCCCTTGTCTTCCACTTCCTGCGGCGAGCCGCGGTTGGAATAGGCCACGCGCTTGAACGGGTCGGCCGGATTGGCGATGCCGGTGCCGGTGCTGAGGGCGTTGACCACGGCGTAGGTCGGGCCGGTGCGGATCTGCACGGCGCCGCAGCAGTTTTCGTCGCGCTTGGTGTAGTCGGCGATGATCTTGAAGGTGGCGTTGTCGTCCGGCACGAACAGCAACTGGCCGCGCACGGTGTAGAAGTTCTGGTCGGCGTCTTCCTTCTCGGCGCTGGGGCCTTCGCCCGTCACCACCGTGTTGAAGCCGTCGCGCTTGCGGGCGGCGGCGTACAGGCGGCCGGCCCACTTGTCGCTGCCGAACAGCGGCCCGGTGACCGAGGCGGCCAGGCCCTTGGCGTCGTAGTTGCCGACCGTGGCCTCGACATTGGCCCCGAAGCCGAACTCCGGCTCCTTGGTGATGATGTTGATGACGCCGGCCGAGGTGTTCTTGCCGAACAGGGTGCCTTGCGGGCCCTTCAGCACCTCGATGCGCTCCATCTCGCCCAGGTCGCCGAACGACACGCCGTTGCGCGGGCGGTAGACGCCGTCGATCACCACGCCGACCGAGCTTTCCAGGCCGGGGTTGTCGCCGACCGTGCCGACGCCGCGGATGCGGGCGGTGGTCGAGGCTTCCGACGTGGTCGAGGTCACGGTCAGGCCCGGGGTCAGGATCGTCAGGTCCTTGATGTCCTTGACGCCGGTGTCCTGCAGCAGCTTGGCGCCGACCGCGGTGACCACCACCGGGGTGTCCTGCAGGTTCTGCTCGCGCTTCTGGGCGGTGACGATGATGCTGTCGACGGTGAGGGTTTCGGGCTCCTGGGCGGCCGCCGCGGCCGTGTCCTGAGCATGGGCGACGCCGATCGCGGCGACGCCCGCGAGCACGACGGCGGACGCCGTGCCGCGAAGCACCTGGGTAAAGCGCATTTCCTACCTCGGTTCGTTATGACGAGAGCGCTTGCACCGCCCCCGCCGGCTTTTTGATTGGCCTACACCCGAACGATTGTTCGAATGGACAGCCAATGGTTATGGGCGGTCCGGATGCTCGGCAAGCGAAATCCTTGCTGGAACACGGATCGAGAGTTGCTGTTGCGAAACTGCGACAGCGTTATGTGAACATCCGCGCTTTCTTAAAACCGCGCGGCGGGGGCGGGCTTCTTGCGCGCGGGCGGCGCCGGGCGCATCTGGCGCACATGCCGGTCTCCGAACGCTATCGCCCCGATCCCCGATTCGCCGACCTCGTCGCGCAGGCGGGCGAGTTCGCAGACCCCGTCGCCCCGGCCGACTTTCCGCAGACGATCCTGCGCTTCCGCAACGATCGTGCGGCCGCCACGGTGGGGCTCGCGGGCCTGACCGACGCCGAGTGGATCGCCCATTTCGCGCGCTTCCAGGCCTTGCCGGACAATCAGTCCCGGCCCCTGGCCATGCGCTATCACGGCCACCAGTTCCGCTCTTACAACCCCGAGCTCGGCGACGGTCGCGGCTTCCTGTTCGCGCAACTTCGAGAGGCCGGTTCGGACCGCCTGCTCGACCTGGCCACCAAGGGCTCGGGCCAGACCCCCTGGTCGCGCCACGGCGACGGCCGGCTGACCCTGAAGGGCGGGATGCGCGAGATCCTGGCCGCCGGCCTGCTGGAGGCCCTGGGCGTTCCCACCTCGCGGGCCTTCTCGCTGGTCGAGACCGGCGAGGCCCTGACCCGCGGCGACGAGCCCAGCCCCACCCGCTCGGCGGTGCTGACGAGACTTTCCCATAGCCATGTACGCTTCGGGACCTTCCAGCGCCTGGCCTATTTCGAGCGCGCCGACCTGATCACGGCCATGGTCGACCACGTGGTCGAGACCTATTTCCCGCATCTGATCGACGCCCCCGACCGGCCGACGGCGATGTTCCAGGAGGTGGTGGCCCGCACCGCCCGCCTGGTCGCCCGCTGGATGGCCGCCGGCTTCGTGCACGGGGTGCTCAACACCGACAACATGGTCGTCACCGGCGAGAGCTTCGACTACGGCCCCTGGCGCTTCCTGCCGGGCAACGATCCCAACTTCACGGCCGCCTATTTCGACCATTCGGGCCTCTACAGCTTCGGCCGCCAGCCGGAGGCCGGGTTCTGGAACCTGCAGCAGCTGGCCGCCTGCCTGGCGCTGGTCTGCCCCGACCAGTCGGGCCTGATCGCCGCCCTCAACGGCTTCTCGGCCGCCTATCGCGACGCCCTGCGCGAGGCCGTGATCGCCCGCCTGGCCGTGAAGAGCCGGGGCGAGGAGGCCGACGTCGAGCTGGTCAACGCCGCCTTCAAGGCCCTGGCCGAAGGAACCAAGCTTTCCGGCGGCGAGGCCCTGCGCTGGGAGCCGTTCTTCTTCGACTGGTTCGGCGGCGAGGCCTCGGAAAGCCGCGCCCTGGAGGGGCCGCGCGGCGGGCTCTACCAGGACCCGGTCTTCGCCGACTTCCGCGCCCGCCTCTCCGGCTTTGAGCCGGATCGTCCGGAGCGCCTGGAAAACCCCGTGTTCGGACGAACCGAGCCCGAGGAACTGCTGATCGACGAGGTCGAGGCCCTGTGGGCCCCGATCGCCGACGCCGACGACTGGGCGCCGTTGAACGACAAACTCGCGCGGATCGAGACCACGAGGCTGGCCTACAACCTCGACCAGTGACATAAGTTTGAGGCAATTATGCCGCATGCTGAGTTTTCCGGCGGGCTGGCCGGAACAAACGTCACGCTAGCGGTTTAAGCGACCTGGACGGCGGTCTATCAACCCCGCGGCCGACCCCTCCCGGGGGACAAGGCGGGCTCTGAGGTGGAGAAAAACGCATGCGCATCTTCCAACCGATCCTGCTGGTCTGCGCCGTGGCCCTGTCGTTCATCGGCGCCCTCGGCATCCCCGGCTGCGCCCGCGCCATCGGCGAAGCGCTCTCGGACGGACCGGAACTGGCCTAAACGTCCTTCTCCCCTTGCGGGAGAAGGTGTCATCCGCAGGATGACGGATGAGGGGTCTCTCAGTCGAGAGACGCCTCGCCCAGCCTGTCCGCCGTCGCGGCGGCGAGTTCTGAGAAACCCCTCACCCGACCTGCTTCGCAGGCCACCCTCTCCCGCAAGGGGAGAGGGGGCGCCAAATTTACCACACCGCCCGCAACTTCCGCGCGCGCCGCTAGCGCGGCCCCTGGCGCGGGTTCGCGTAACCCTGTAATCGCCCGCCTCCCGATGAGGACCCGCAAGACCATGGCGCGCAAAGCCCCAGTCACGACCGTCAGCTACCAACTGGACCGCCAGGTCGAGGGTAATGGCGCGCGCGTGTCGGAGGGGAAGACGGCCTAGGTCCAAGCGGACTTCGGGAAGTACGGAAAAACCCCTCCTGGCCTTGGCCGGAGGGGTTTTTCGTTTTGCGCGGAAATTCCTCCGACCATGACGCCGGGAGGGGCGGATTGGAAAGGAGAAGCCCATGAGCGGCTTCACGCACATCGAAAGCGAAGGCGCGCCGATCAAGGCGTGGACCCAAGGCGTGCCGATCGAGGAGTCGGCGCTCAAGCAGCTGCGCAACGTCGCCAGCCTGCCGTTCATCCACAAGCACGTGGCGGTGATGCCCGACGTGCACTGGGGGATGGGCGCCACCGTCGGCTCGGTGATCCCGACCTACAAGGCGATCATCCCGGCCGCCGTGGGCGTCGACATCGGCTGCGGCATGATGGCGGTGCGCACCTCGATCCGCGCCGAGCACCTGCCCGACAACCTGTTCGGCGTGCGCTCGGCCATCGAGGCCGCGGTGCCGCACGGCCGCACCGACAACGGCGGGCGCAACGACAAGGGCGCCTGGCAGGTCGAGCCCCCGGCGGTCGCCGCCGAGAAGTGGGCCGGGCTGAAGGAGGGCTACGACGACATCGTCGCCCGCAACCCCAAGGCCGGCCACCCGCGCGGGTTCGGGCACCTCGGCACGCTGGGCACGGGCAACCATTTCGTCGAGCTGTGCCTCGACGAGGCCGGCGACGTCTGGGTGATGCTGCACTCGGGCTCGCGCGGCGTGGGCAACCGCTTCGGCACGTTCTTCATTGAGCGGGCCAAGCACGAGATGCGCCGCTGGTTCGTCAACCTGCCCGACGAGGACCTGGCCTACTTCGCCGAGGGCTCCGACGGCTTCGTCGACTACGTGCGGGCCGTGGCCTGGGCCCAGAAGTACGCCCGGGCCAACCGCGAGGTGATGATGCACGAGGTGCTGGGGGTGCTGCGCCAGCACTTCCCGGATCTGGTGGTGACGGAGGAAGCGGTGAACTGCCACCACAACTACGTCAGCAAGGAGAAGCACTTCGGCAAGGAGGTCTACCTCACCCGCAAGGGCGCGGTGTCGGCCAAGGCCGGAGAGCTCGGCATCATCCCCGGCTCGATGGGCGCCAAGTCGTTCATCGTGCGCGGCAAGGGCAACCCGGACTCGTTCTGCACCTGCTCCCACGGGGCGGGGCGGGCGATGAGCCGCAACGAAGCCAAGCGCCGGTTCACCGTGGCCGACCACATGGCCGCCACCGCCGGCGTCGAGTGCCGCAAGGACGAAGGCGTGATCGACGAAACCCCGATGGCCTACAAGGACATCGACGCCGTCATGGCCGCTCAGAGCGACCTGGTGGAAATCGTCCACACCCTGCGCCAGGTGGTGTGCGTGAAGGGCTAGCAGGACGCCGTCCGGTCGCGAGACCGGGCGGCGTTTTGCTGTGGGTCGGGGCGAGGGCGGGAAGGCGCGTCAGTGGCCGATCGACCAGCGGCCTTGCAGCCGCTGCGACAGCCAGCCGCCGCCGAGGCCGATGGCCATGCCGGCCGCCAGTTCGGCGACCGAGGCCAGGGCCGGTTCCAGGTGCGCGGCGAAGAAGGCGATCAGGCCCAGGAACCAGGCGGGGATGTTGTCGAGCAGGCGGACGGCCCGCATCGACACCACGGCCAGGGCGACGACGAAGACCACGACTCCGAGAGACACCGCGCCCAGGCTCGGACCCAGAATCCGCAAGGCCAGCACGGCGACGGCGCCGAGCGCCAGGCCGCAGGCCAGGCACAGCCAAGTCGCCAGGCCCTGCCGGGCCGAGAGCGGACGGGTGAACCAGGCCACCCATCCGATGAACATCACCCAGGGCGCAAGCCCAAGCGTCAGGCTGGTGGTGGCGGCGGCCGCCGCGGTGAGCGCCGCCACGCTCCCGAAGGCGAGGAAGGCCAGCGGGCGGCGGCCAGAGACGGACTGAAGATCGGTCATGGGAAACTCCGGAAGAAAGGCCGCCGACGCGAGGGGCGCGTCGGCGGCGTCGACTGTCGGGCGTCAGGCGCGTTCGGCGGGGCTCAGCAGGTTTTCGAGACCGATGTTGCGGTACATCTCGCGACGCATGCGATCGGCGACGGCGTTGACCACCTCGGCGCCGTCCTGGGACGGATCGACGTGCACCCGGAACGGCCGCCGGCCGAAGGGCGTGTCGACCACCCGCACGATCTGGCGCGCCACCTCGGCCGGATCGGCGTCTGCGGGTTCCAGCCCGGCCAGGCCCTTCAGCGCCTTGTCGGCGATCCCGGCATAGGGGCCGGCCTCGTACTCGGCGACGCGGGCCGTGTCGGAGGGCGAGCCGGAGTGGGCGAAGTGGTTGGTGCCCTTGGTGAAGGCGCCCGGCACCATGATCGTGGTCTCGACGCCCCAGAGGGCCAGTTCGGTGGAGTAGGAGACGGCCAGGGCGTCCATCGCCGCCTTGGCCGCGAAATAGGGCGCCAGGAACGGCGGGGTCCCGCCGCGCGTCGAGGACGAGCCGACCCAGACCAGCAGGCCCTGTCCCCGGCCGCGCAGGTGCGGCAGGGCGGCGCGGTTGACCCGTTGGGCGCCCAGGACGTTGACGTCGTACTGCTGGATGTATTGGTCGGGGGTGAAGGCCTCGGCCGGGCCGAACATCATGTGGCCGGCGTTGTGGACGATGGTGTCGAGACGGCCGGCGTCCTCGAGAATGAAGGCGATCCCGGCTTCGGCGGACGCATCGGACTGGACGTCCAGCTCGGCGGTGCGCAGATCGACGCCCTGGGCCTTGGCCCAGGCGGCGGTCTCGGACACGCGGGGGGCGTTGCGCTCCTGGGTTTCGCGCATCGAGGCGTAGACGGTGTGGCCGGCCTGGGCCAGGGCCTTGGCGGTCATGAGGCCGAAGCCCGAGGAGGCACCGGTGACGAGAATGACTTGCTTGGACATGACGAGATCTTTCCGAGGGGCTGTCCCGCCGTCGCTTCTGGCGATGTGGCTTGGGGACGAGGTTGTGGGTCGGGGCGTGGTGGCGCGTGCGGGGGTCAGGCGATCCCGCCGTTGGCGCGCAGGGTCTGGCCGTTGATCCAGGCGCCGTCCGGGCCGGCCAGGAAGGCGACGGCGGCGGCGATGTCCTCGGGCTGGCCCAGCCGTTCCAGCGGGGCCATCTTCGACAGGCGGTCGACCACCTCCTGCGGCTTGCCGTCGAGGAACAGCTTGGTGGCGGTCGGGCCGGGGGCGATGGCGTTGACGGTGATGTTGCGGCCGCGCAGTTCCTTGGTCAGGACGCCGGTCATGGCCTCGACCGCCGCCTTGGTCGCCGCATAGACGCCGTATGTCGGCTGCAGCATCGTGGTGACGCTGGACGAAATGTTGATGATCCGGCCGCCGTCGCGCAGGCGGCGCGAGGCTTCGCGCAGGGTGTTGAAGCTGCCCTTCAGGTTCACCGCCACCTGGCGGTCGAACAGGGCGTCGTCGCTGTCGGCGATCGTGGCCAGCTGCATGATCCCGGCGTTGTTGACCAGCACGTCCACGCCGCCGAAGGCCGCCTGGGTGGTGTCGAACAGCCGGGCCACGGCGGCGGCGTCGGCGATGTCGGCCTGGGCGGCGACGGCGCGCCCGCCGGCCGCCTCGATCCGGGCCACCAGGGCCTCGGCCGGGTCGGCCCGGCCGGCGTAGTTGACGACGACGAAGCCGTCGCTGGCCAGCCGCTCGGCGACCGCGGCGCCGATGCCGCCCGAAGCGCCGGTGACGATGGCGACCTTGTTGGCGAGGTGGGTCATGGGTCTGTCTCCTTGAGGGCCACCGGTCGTCGGCGGCTGATGAGGAGACAGTGCCTGTTTGCTTTGGCGCGATAATCAGGCACAAACCGGCATCACTATTCGAAGGTGCGAACAATGGATCGGTTCGAGGCGATGCGGGCCTTCACCCGGATCGTGGAGCGGCGCAGCTTCACCCGGGCGGCCGAGGACCTGGGCCTGCCCCGCTCGTCGGTCACCGACGCGGTCAAGGGGCTGGAGGCCCGGCTGGGCGTGCGGCTGCTTCAGCGTACGACCCGCCATGTCAGCCCCACGCTGGACGGCGAGGCCTATTACCGCCGCTGCGTCGACCTCATCTCCGACCTGGAAGACGCCGAGGCCGGCTTCACCGGCGCCAAGCCCTCAGGACTGGTGCGGATCGACGTCCACGGCACCCAGGCGCGGCACTTCCTGCTGCCGGGCCTGCCCGGTTTCCTGGAGGCCTATCCCGACATCCGCCTGCACATCGGCGAGGCGCACCAGGCGATGGACATGGTGCGCGAGGGCTTCGACTGCATGCTGCGGGCTGGCGAGCTGACCGTCGACAGTTCACTGATCCGCCGGCGGCTGGCGACCCTGCCGCGCGGCACCTTCGCCAGCCCCGACTATCTGCGCCGCTTCGGCCTGCCGCGAACGCCGGACGAGCTGGAGAGCGGCGGCCACCGGATGGTCGGCTATTACGCCCCCGACGCGCCGGAGATCGCGCCTTTCGACTTCACCGTCGGCGGCCAGTCGCGCCGCATGGTGCTGCCGGCCGCCATCACCGTGACCGGGCCGGAGACCAACGTCGCTTCGGCCTGTCTGGGGCTGGGCCTGATCCAGGTGCCCAAGTACCGGGTCGCGGCCGACCTCGCCGCCGGCGTGCTGGTCGAGGTGCTGGCCGACCATCCGCCCGCGCCCCTGCCCGTGCACGTGCTCTATTCGCACACAAGACAGCTCTCGCCGCGCCTTCGCGTGGTCATCGAGTGGATGGCCGAGCAATTTCGGGAACGCGCGGCCTAGCCGGGTTCTCGCTCACCCCTCCCAATCCGCCAGCACCCCCGCCCGCGCCAGGCTCCCGAACAGCCGCTGCACGTTCCCCGCGTTCGTCCGCGCCATCTCGACCACCCGCGCCGCCATCGCCGCCGGCAGGGCCGCGACCACGCCGTCGGCTTCGCGGCGGCAGAAGCCCAGCGTCTCCAGTTCAGCCACCCGGCGGCGGACGGTTTCTCTCGGCAGGTTGAGGGTGGCGGCGAGGGCGGCGACGCGGGTGGGGCGGCCCAGGCGGGCCAGGCCGCCGGCCGGGTCGAGGTCGGCCGTGATGGGGCCCGTCTCCTTCCCATTGGCGGCGGGGCGCGTGGCGATCAGCGCCAGCTCCATCAGCACGCGGCTGCTGACGACGTCGCCGGTCAGGGCGATCAGGTCGGCGCAGGCGCGCAGGGTGTATTCGGAGAGGGCCCAGTTGGCGGCGCGCACCGGCGGTTCGCCCCCCGGCGCGGCGGAGGCGGGCTCGAAGGCGGGCAGGGCGCCCAGGGCCTTCAGCGTCTCGTAGAACCGCCGGGCGCGGTCGTAGCGGGCCCGCTGGTCGGCGACATAGGACGGCGAGGTGGTCAGGCTGTGGGGCGCGACCATGCCCTGGGGGCCGATCACGCACAGGCCGGCCTTGGCCAGCCGGCGGGCGCGCCGGCGGACGGTCTCGAACGGCAGGTTCAGCGACTGGGCCACGGCGTTGACGCTGACCGGCCGGCGCAGGTCGTCCGGGGCCGAGACGCTGGGGCCGCCATAGGCCTGGCGCAGGTCGGGCGCGCGCTTGACCGGGGCCATGTTGGCGTCCAGCGCGGCGGTCAGGATCAGGGCGTCGAGCAGCTCGTGGTCGCCGCGGGTGATCTCGACCGTGTCGCGCACATGGTCGAGGCTGGCGCGGGCGACCGCCCAGAAGCGGTGGTCGTCGAGGCGAAGGGCGGTGGTCGTCGCCGGGGGGGAAGCGAACATCAGGCGCGATAGGGGGCGGGGTGCGAACGGGGGTATCGGAGTAATACCCATTTTGGGTCGCGCCTGCTTACAGATTTTACGGGTATTGCTAAACCCGCCCTTCGGGGTTGATCGGGGAGGCGCGCCATGGCCCAGGAAATCCTGTTTCCGAACGAGCCGTTCTTCATCGTCTCCAGTCTCGACCACGCCGGCCTGGCGCTGTCGCTGGACAAGGCGGGCAAGCTGGTTCTGGCGCCGCTGCTGGGTTCGCCCGGCCAGCGCTGGGTCGCCGAGCGCGATCGGCGCGGCGGCGCCCTGCTACGCCACGTCGCCAGCGGCCTGGCCCTGACCTGCAAGGTCCGGCGCGTCGGGTCGAGCGGCTCGGACGTGGCCATCGACGGTCCCGAGGCGCTGGTCTTCGCCGCGCCGCCCGGCCAGCCGGACCTCGCCCAGCGCTGGCGGGCCGAGACCCTGGGCTTCTGGACCTGCCTCAACAGCCAGATGGACTGGGAATACAAGCTCAATGTCTTCGGCGGCGACAAGACGGGCCGGATCGGCGTGCGTCGCTGGGAGAACGGCGCGCCCCAGGAGTGCTGGCTGCTGCCGACCGAGGCCGGCGTGATCGCGCTGCAGTACGTCCGCTACGATCTCGACCGGGCCGTGGCCGAGCACCTGCCGCCGACCCCGGCGGACCCGGCCCTGATCGTCGACAATCGCGCCGGCGGGGAACCGCTGGAGAAGCGCATCGTCCTTGCCCGCACCTGCGTCTCCGAGCGCGGCTGCAGGCTGGACCCGGCCGATCGCGCGCGCCTGGCCGGCGCGACGATCCATGAAGACGAGGTCTCGCTCGGCGTGGTGGTCACCGACCAGGGGGACTGCGTCGAGCGCGAGATGGCGCCGACCCCGCTGGACGATCCGGATCCGCATCGGACGGTGTCGGAGGAGCGGGTCGAGGTCGCGGTGCATGTGCCGCCCGGCCGGGTCTACAGCTACCAGGCGCTGGTTCGCCACGCGAAGGTGCAGGCGCCGTTCACGGCTCGCCTGTTGTTCCACGGGCAGGGGGTGGGCGTGGAGTCGCGCGCATTCGACGTGGCGGGCGTCTTCACCGGCGTCAATCCGGTGGAGACCAGGATCCAGGTCCGCGACCTCACCCCCAAGGACGGAGACACGCGAGCGGCGAGGCAGGGCGAGGAGTCGCCGGTGATCGCGGAGCTGACGCCGGCCTGACCGGCGCGGTTCGCAACGAGCTCGTCGACGCGCGTGGGGGCGCGCGTCCGGGAGAGGGGGAGGCCTGGCCCGCCGTCAGGCTTCCCCCTTGCTCCCGCCCGAGCGCTGGAAGAGCTGCAGGGTGCGCAGCATCGACAGCCGGGCGCTGTCGGCGTGGTGGCCGCTGGGGGCCACGAAGGCGTGGCCGGCCTCGTACTGGAAGATCGGCAGGTCGGGATGGGCCCCGGCGATGGCCTCGACGTCGGCCAGGGGGATCATCTCGTCGGTCTTGCCGAAGTGCAGGATGGTCGGGACCTTCGGCGTCTCGTCGCGATACCTGACGATGTCGCCGCCGTAGAAGGCCGAGACCGCCGTGACCCCGCTCGCCCGCGTCGCGGCCAGCCAGGCGGTGGTGCCGCCGAAGCAGAAACCGACCACGAACACCGGCCCGCCCTCCAGGGCGTCGATCGCCGTCTGCACGCGCGGCAGGCAGGCCGCGCCCCAGGCGGCCTGTTCGCCGAGGGCCATGCGGTCGTCGAGGATGGCCGGCTCGGTGTTGAGTTCCGGCCAGGCCGCGTCGGCGGAGTCCAGCAGGTCGGGGGCGATCACCTCGTAGCCGTGCTCGGCCAGGCTTTCGCTGAACTCGCGGATGTGCGGGGTGATCCCCCAGATGGCGTGCAGCACCACCACGCCCCCGCGCCGCGCCTCGCCCGGCGGCACGCGCCAGGCGCTGAACGGGCCGCCCTCGCGGTCGGCCAGGGCGATGCGGGTTCCGGCGGTGGTCACGCGCCGGCTCCATTCGCCTCGAACAGGGCGAGCGTCCGCTCGCGGGCCAGTTCGGCGTCGGAAAGGTCGCTGTCGGGGCGGCCGTCGTTGTTGAAGCCGTGGCCGCTGTTCTCATAGACGTAGACCGGCAGGTCGGGATGCGATGTCCACACGGCCGCCTTGACGGCCTCGGCGTCGATGTGGCCGTCCTTGGCGCCCAGGTGGACGATCACCGGGCAGTTCAGCGGCAGGGCCGCGTTGGCCCCCACCTGGCTGCCGTAATAGCTGGAGCCGGCGGCCAGGTCCGTCAGCTTCGAGGCCGCCACCCACACCAGCGAGCCGCCCATGCAGTAGCCGACGGCGAACACCGGGCCCTTGTCCTTCAGGGCGTCGATGCTGGCCTGGATGTCCGACAGCATGGCCGGGAAGCCCACCTGGCCGACGGCGGCGATGCCGTTCTGGAAGCCCTCCGGGTCGTGCTCGGCGACGTAGCCCGGCGTGACGCGGTCGAACAGCGACGGCGCGATCGCCTCATAGCCGCGGGCGGCCCAGCGTTCGACGTCGGCCTGGACGTACTGGTCGAGGCCGAAGATTTCCTGGATCACCACGACCCCGCCCTTGCGCGGCCCTTGCGGCGCGGCGTGCAGGGCGGAGAACGCGAAGCCGTCGACGGCGGAGGTCAGGGTGATGGTGTCGGACATGCGCGGCTCCCGGCTCGGTTTGGCGCGCATCCAGACCCGCGCCGCCCTTCCGGTCAAGGCGCTCAGTCGTCGAAGTCGATCAGCGGCGCCTGCGGGGCGGCGCCTCGAGCGTCTTGCTCATCGGGTCCGCTCGGAGGCTTGAGGGAAGAGGTGCGGCGCGCGCCGGTGGATCTCCGCCTTCAGGTCGCGGGTCGCGATGTCGAGATTGTCGAGATCGATGTCGACGGGCGCCGATACGGGCCACTCGGGAGCGTTCCGTTCCTCCACGGCCGGCGCCCCCAGGATCAGGCGCAGGGCCTCGCCGTCCTCGCCGTACGACTGGACCGAGGCCGAGGCGATCCGCGTCCAGGGCAGGAAGTAGAGCGGCCCGTCGTGGCCCTCGCGCCAGCTGATCCCGTCGAAGGCGACGATCAGACGGGGGGTCTTGTCGCGCAGGGCGAAGGGCAGCCGTCCGATCACAACGGCGGCGATCGCCACGGGCAGCAGCGAAAGCCAGGCCGTCGGCGAGATCGGCCACGCCCAGACCTGCGAGAGCCAGTCCCGCCAGGACCAGATCGCATGGGCGTCGAGCGCCTGCGACCAGGCCGCCACGCCGGCGAAGGCGACCAGGATCAGCGCGAGCGCGGCGTGCATGGCCACCATGCGCCGCAGATCGGGGCGGACCACGACGGAGGAGGTGTCGATCGCTTGGCTCATGGCGTGATCCTCACCGTCGCGCCGTCGCGCACCAGGGTCCAGACCTCTTCTATCTCGGGATCGGTGAGCGCTATGCAGCCGTCGGTCCAGTCGCGGCCCGCATAGAGCGCCGCCAGGGCGCCGCGGCCGTTGGGCAGGCCGTGAATCATGATGTCGCCGCCGGGCGAGACCCCCGCCGCCCGGGCCGCGGCGACCTGGGCCGGGGTCGGATAGCCGATGCGCAGGGCCAGGTGATAGCGGCTGCTGGGGTTGCGGCCGGTGATGCGGTAGTCGCCCTCGGGCGTGCGCCGGTCGCCTTCGCGGGTCTTGGGCGCCAGGCCGCCGGCCCCCAGCGAGACCGTGTAGGCGCGCACCAGCCGCTGGCCGGCATAGAGGCTCATGCGGTGGGCGGCCTTCTCGATGACGATCCGGTCGACGGAGCCTTTGCCGACCGGGGCGGGCGCCTGGGCCGTGGCCGCGCCGCAAGCGCTCAGCGCGGAGGCGGTCAGCAGCAAGGTCGCGGCGACGGACAGTTCCAGGACGCTGCGGGTCATGGGCGGTCCGGCGGGAACTGCATGGCGCGCGACAGCTGGACCGCCAGCTCCCGGGTGATCGTCGGCCGCAGCAGGGTCTCGCCGACCGGCAGGGCCGACAGCAGGCGGATGTCGGCCCTGCCGTCGATCGTGACGTTCGAGATGTCCACGACATAGCCGGCAGGCGTCACCAGCCGCCCGACGCCGGCCGGATCGAGGTGCACGACCAGCGAGAAGGCCTCCTTCAGCGACTCCGGCGCGGCGCCGATCAGGATGTGGAACTCGGCCCGGCCATCGCACAGGAAGCTGCCGGACTTCAGCCGGCCCGAGATCGGGCCGACATAGCGCAGCGCCATCCATTCGGGCGCGGCGGCCGGCGGCGCCGTGGCCTGGGGCGAGGTCTGGGTGGCGGCGTAGGCGACCGGCTCGCGCAGCGGGCGGATCGGCCCCAGGCCGCCGATCTGGAAGCCGCTGTCGTTGAGCATCGGCTTGCCGCGGTCGGCGACGCCCTCGAAACGGCCGTCGTCGTCCTGGTCGAGGAAGCAGACGGCCCACTGCGGGCGGGGCGAGCGGCAGTAGGTCTTGCCCCAGGCGGTGACGGCGGGCCAAAGCGCCTGGCCGGGCGCGCCCAGGGCGGTCTTGCCGTCGGGCGCCGCCGCCAGGACGACGCCGGGGCCGGGACGCACCCGTTGCAGGGCCAGGACGGTCCCCGGCGACAGACGCCGCGTCGCCGCGTCGGGCTTCACCGCGGTCTCGACCACCAGGCGCGACTGGGCGACGATCCGGCCGATCCTGGTTTCGAAGAACGTCCGGTGATCGTCGGGCAGGGTCTCCCACGAGCGCAGCGGCGTGGTCGGGTCGGCGATGGGAGCGGGCGGGGGCGGGATGGCGGGCTGGGCCGACACGGCCCCGGCGGCGATCAGGGCGGCCAGAGCGGCGCCGGCGAAGATCAGGCGTCGCATCACGGCTTCCTCGGACGTTGCGCACCGGTGGCGTCGGGCTCGAACCGCGCCTCGTCGAGGTGCGGGTTCATCGGCTCCAGCACCTCGTAGCGCAGCGCGCCGTCGGCGGCGTAGCCCAGCAGCCGGATGCGCGCGCCGCGAGGGCGCACCTGCGCCGACTTGTCCGGCGCGGCCGTCAGCGCCCGGGAGGTCGACATCGGTTGCAGGCCCTTGCGGGTTTCGAAGGCCAGGCCGATGTCGACCACGGGCGGGGTCTTGAGCTTCGGGTCGGGCTTGCGTCCGTCGGCGGCCGCCGGGCTCCAGATCACCGCGAAGTTCATCGCGGGGCCTTCGGCGTAGGGCAGGCGGTTATAGGCGGCGGGCTTGGTCAGCTTGCGCATGGCGCCGTAGTCGACGACGAAGAACGGAACGTCGAGGCCCAGCTTGGTCGACGGCATGATCTCGTCGAAGCGGCCGTCGTCGTCGCGGTCGTAGAGGCACAGGAAGTAGGGCTCGCGCCACCAGTCGGGCCGGTCCTTGACGGCGCAGTAGGCGATCGAGAGGCCGTAGCGCACGCCGAACATGCGGCTGCCGGCCGGCGGTCCGCCCGCCGGGAAGGAGGGGACGTCCACCGTGTCGACCAGTTGGGCGGCCCAGGGCGAGACGGCGCGCTGCACGAGAAGGGGCTGGTTCTGAAGCGCGGTGCGTTCGCCGGCCGGCGCAGAGCCGGGCAGCACCGCATAGCGGAACGAGCTGTAGTCCACCGGCTCGGGCTCGGCCAGGGTCGCCTGCCGGGCGACCGCGAACGGAGCCGCAAGAAGGGTCGCCGCCAGGGCGACCGCCGCGGATCGAATTGAACGCACCTGAACCGAGCTCCCCCACGCAACGCGGGCAAGCTCGGCCAGGTGGAGCTTTATTTCAAGTCTGCGATCAGACGTTGAAGCGGAAGTGCATCACGTCGCCGTCCTTGACGACGTAGTCCTTGCCCTCGGCCCGCATCTTGCCGGCTTCCTTGGCGCCGTTTTCGCCGCCCAGCTTGACGAAGTCGTCGAAGGCGATGGTCTCGGCGCGGATGTAGCCCTTCTCGAAGTCGGTGTGGATGACGCCGGCCGCCTGCGGGCCGGTGTCGCCGACATGGATGGTCCAGGCGCGGGCTTCTTTGGGGCCGACCGTGAAATAGGTCTGCAGGTCCAGCAGCTTGTAGGCTTCGCGGATCAGGCGGTTGAGGCCCGGCTCTTCGAGGCCCAGGGTCTCCAGGAACTCGGCGCGCTCCTCGGCGTCGAGCAGGGCGATCTCGCTCTCGATCTGGGCCGAGATGACCACGCTCTTGGCGTTGTCCTTGGCGGCGCGTTCGGTCACCAGGTCGCTGTACTTGTTGCCCTTGTCGGCGCTGCCTTCATCGACGTTGCAGACATAGAGGGCCGGCAGCGAGGTCAGCAGCTGCAGCATGTGCCAGGCCTTCTCGTCGTCGGCGTCGATCTTGGCGGCGCGGGCCGGACGGCCTTCGCGCAGCAGGGCGAGAGCGACATTGGCCAGGCGCAGGGTGTTGGCGCTTTCCTTGTCGGCGCCGACCTTGGCGCGCTTCTCCAGGGCGGGAACGCGCTTTTCCAGGCTCTCCAGGTCGGCCAGCATCAGCTCCATCTCGATGATCTCGAGATCGCTGAGCGGGTCGATGCGGCCTTCCACGTGGACGATGTCGCCGTCCTCGAAGCAGCGGGCCACGAAGGCCACGGCGTCGCAGTCGCGGATGTTGGCCAGGAACTGGTTGCCCAGGCCCTCGCCCTTCGACGCGCCGCGCACCAGGCCGGCGATGTCGACGAAGGTGATCCGGGCCGGGATGATCTCCTTGGAGCCGGCGATCTTGGCCAGGGCGTCCAGGCGAGGTTCCGGCACGGCGACTTCGCCGGTGTTGGGCTCGATGGTGCAGAACGGATAGTTGGCGGCCTGGGCCGACGCCGTCTGGGTCAGGGCGTTGAACAGGGTGGACTTGCCGACGTTGGGCAGGCCGACGATGGCGACTTTCAGGGCCATGGAACTCTCGTGAATTTCGTTGGCCGGGCGCTTAGCACGGATCGCGCGGGAAGTCGCGGGGCGCGGGCCCGGGGCGGCCGCCTGATGCGACGCGACCGCTCCTGTCGCAGCCGCGATGCAATCTGAAGACGCCGACGCGACGGCCCGATCGGGCGGCGGCGGATTTTTCAAGATCCTTTATTTCAAGGCATTTCCAATGATCATCAACGTCAAGAACGCGCCCTACAACGCCGTCGGCGACGGCGTGACCGACGACACGGCCGCCATCCAGGCCGCCATCGACGCGTCGGGCGTCAATCAGGTCTACCTGCCCTCGGGCACCTACCGCACCACGGCCGCCCTGGTGATCGAAAAGCACGGCGTCACGCTGTGTGGCGACTCCCAGTGCGGCTAT
Source organism: Caulobacter sp. GW821-FHT10C03 (assembly GCF_059415485.1). Taxonomy (NCBI): domain Bacteria; kingdom Pseudomonadati; phylum Pseudomonadota; class Alphaproteobacteria; order Caulobacterales; family Caulobacteraceae; genus Caulobacter; species Caulobacter sp. GW821-FHT10C03. The sequence continues at coordinate 317,043 of NZ_JBWKNI010000006.1, forward strand.
CCGTTCGTCTCGACCTCGCAGAGCGGGATCTACGGCTCGGTCATCTCGCCCGACCCGGACGTCGTGGTCGGCCTGCGCATCGGCGGGCCGAGCATCAGCCCCAGCTTCGTGACCCTGCGCGACCTGGCCGTCATCCGCGCCAAGACCACCTCGGCGCCGATCCGCACCGACAGCATCGGCATCCTGTGGCAGAGCTTCAACTACGGTCGCGAGCAGCGCGTGCTGTCCAGCCGCCACGCCTTCGGCCGGGTGATCACCGGCACGAGCCCCTCGGCGATCTCGATCGGCTATGAGGCGACCAACATCTCCACCTCGGTCTGCCCGCTCGCCTACATGCGGATCGAGGAGGCGGCCGGGATCAAGGTCGCCCAGAGCGACTTCGGCCTCAACGGCGGCGAGGAGGGCGTGATCCCCAACGTGCTCGTCCAGATCGGCGGCTCGGCCAACGACGTCAGCTTCGTCGACGTCAACGCCTTCCCGACCGCGACCGGGGCCGGCGACACCGCCACGGTTCTCGGCTTCTTCAACCTGGACAGCGCGACGGGGATCTACACCTTCGTCAACTGGAACTCCGAGAACGTGAAGTCGGCGATCATCGACAGCGGCACGTCCGAGATCGTCGCCCTGTCGATCATCGGCGGCCGCTGGACGGGCGCGAGCACGGGCGACTTCTTCACCCAGGGCGCGGCTACCCGCTACAAGGCCCTGTCGATGAGCGGGATCAATGTCGGTGGCTTCACCGGCTTCACGCTCCACAACCCGACCTGGAGCAAGATCACCGGCGGCTTCTTCGGCGTCCCGGTGTCGCTGGTGGCGGGCACGGACGCCGACATGGCCTTCGTCGGCAATGTCGTGGCCGACGCCGCCTACCTGACGGGCGACTGGCGCTCGCTCGCGGTGACGGGCAACTGCCTGCTGAACGGGGGCGGCAAGAACGTCACCGGCGACGTCGCCATCAGCACCAACACTCCGTTCAACTTCTGACGGGGGAAGAAGGAGGGCGGCCGTCGGCCGTCCTCCACGTCTTCGTTTTCGGCGAGCCCGCGAAACGCTCGCTCAGGTTTCCTGGCAGGCTTCCTGGCAGGCTTCCAGGATCGCCCGCAGTTCGGGAACCAGGGCGCTGCCGGCCATGCCGTCGCCGATGTCGTCCAGGGCGAACCGGGCGAAGCCGTGGGCGGCGGTCCGATCGCCGGCCGCCAGGCGCATGTGGGCCAGGGCGCGGGCCATCCGGACGGGGGTCTGGCGGAAGACCTGGAAGTGCCGCGCCCCGTCCCTGAAGTCCTGCGGCGTCGCCGTCCGCAGGGGCGAGAACGGGCCGGCCATGATCTGCAGGAACGGCCGGCCGAAGGCGCGATAGGTCTCGGCGGCGGCGCCCATGGCCGCGTCCATCGCTTCCCGCGTGGGCTGGTAGCGCCATCGGCCGTCGTTCTCGGCCGGCCCCAGGTCGCGGCTGAATTCGCAGTGGGCGGCCGTCAGCTTTCCGCGCGCGATGGGCGTCGCCTGCTCGGAGGGGACGGCGACGGGCTGGAGGCCCAGGCTCAGCGCGACCTCGCCGCCATAGCGCGTGCCGCTCACCGCGACGACCAGCGTCAGGTCCCTGTAGAGACGGCGGAAGACGCGCCCCGAACCGGAGAAGCCGTCCTCGGCCAGCACCGGCGCCAGCAGGGCGTGGATCGACGGCTCCAGCTTCGGCGGCGGATCGTCGGACGGCGCGGGCTCGACCTGCCTGGAAAAGGTCCTGGGGGACGGCTCGCTCATCGCCTCACCACATCGGATCCACTTCCGCCCCATGCAGCGCCTCGGCGATGCGCTGGCGGGTGGCGGCGGTGACGTCGTCGGGCAGGGCGTCGGGATGGTGCCAGGCGACCTCGTGGATCTCGCCCTGGGCCGAGGCCTCGCAGGGCTCCCAGGCGTGGACGCGATAGACCAGCACGTGGTCGCCCGGATGGCGCGGCTCGTTGCTGTGCACCGACAGCAGGGTCGGCCGGCCCAGCACCCGCACGCCGGCTTCTTCCTGAAGCTCGCGGGCCAGGGCGGTCTCGGTCGTCTCGCGCTTCTCCACCCCGCCACCGGGCAGGTACCAGCCGGGCACGTAGGTGTGCTGGATCATCAGCACCCGGCCCTCGGCGTCGGTCACCAGACCGCGCACGCCCAGGGTCAGGCCCCGGTTCCAGCGGAACCAGGCGAAGACGAAGGGGCGGGTGAACGGTTCGACCTTGCGGCGCCAGAGCATGGTCGCGAGCCTAGATCGCTTTCCGCAAGAACGGCAGGGGGCAAAGCGGCAAGGAGGCGGGACGCCTTCGTCCGCCGCATGTCGGCCCTTGCTCCACAGAACGCCGACCGCTAAAGCCGCTGACAGAGGAAACCAGAGAACAACAAGCGGAGACACGCCCATGCTCGCGATCCTGATCATCGCCATCTTCCTGGGCGTCATCGTCGGCCTGAACGCCTTCGAATTCGGCCGCATCGACTAAGGTCCGCCACCCGATCCCCTCTCTCTTAGAGAGAGGGAGGGGCCCGCCGCGAAGCGGTGGGAGGGTGAGAGGTTTCACCCTCGGCCGGGAATTCTCGACTCTTTCCGCTCCACCCCTTCCGTTATCCCTGCCGAACGACGCGGACCGTAGAGCTGCCGCCGGGGCGAAATCGGCTGGCTTTGTTACCTCTCACCCTCCCACGCCTTGCGGCGTGGGCCCCTCCCTCTCTCAAAGAGAGAGGGCGTTTCTCCTCAACCCTCCCCCAGCCGGGACATCAGCCGCCGGCCGCCGGCGCGCATCAGCCAGCGGGTCTCGGCGTTGGCCGGGATGCGGGGATCGTCCCACAGCGCCAGCTGCAGCCAGGCCTCGACGCGCAGGCGGCGGGTGAGGCCGCGCGCCGTCTCGAAGGCGTCGCCCAGTTCGCGCACCGTGCGGGCCTCGACCGCCTGGGCCACGGCCTCGCCGTCGGAGAGCAACGGATCAGCATGCGCCAGCACCCAGTCGCGCACGTCCTCGCGGGCCTCGGTCGGCGGGGCCAGGTCGCGGGCGAAGAACAGCGGCCAGTGCGCCAGCGGGCGGCGGCCGGCCTCCAGGTCCTGCGCCGCCAGCTCCAGGGCGCGGCTGAGCAGCTGGTCGCGGGCCAGGGGCGAGCTGGCCAGCTCCTCGGCGTGCAGCGACAGGCGCACGACCGCCTCGCGGGCGGGCTTGCGGGTCCAGGCGTCCTCGACCACGTCGGCCGCGGCGATCAGGGCCGCCGCCGCGGCGGTGGACAGGCCCTGGCCGGGGCTGGGGCACGGTCCGGGGTCATCGACGTCGGCGGCCATGACGTCGGGAGGCCTGACATCGGGAGGAAGCGCGTCACGCGTCATTGCGCACCGCCAGGATCTCGATGGTCCGCGCGCGGCCGTCGGCCTGGGTCCACGAAAGCCGCTGGCCGGGCGAAAGGCCCAGCAGCGCCGCCCCGATCGGGGCGGTGACCGACACGCGGCCCTCGTCATGGGCGGCGTGGGGCAGGGCCAGCACCACCGTGCGCACCCGGCCCCGGTCGAGGTCGCGATAGGTCGCCCGCGAGCCCAGCCGCACGCGGTCGGCGGCCGGCGCGCCCTCGACCAGGGCGGCGCGTTCCAGCTCGGCGGCCAGCAGGGCGTGGCCCGGGGCGGCGTGCGGGCCGCCGGCCACCAGCAGGGCCAGGCGGTCGTAGTCCTCGCCGCAGACGGCGATCGGCGGGCGGTCTTCAGGCTCGCGGGCGGGGATGGACGCAGGCATGTGGGCGCTCCTTTGCGGACGCGCGGCCGCGGCCCGTCGGGCGGCCATGCGTCATCGCATGGCGCGGCCCAGGATCAGGTCGCGGCGCAGTAATCGGATGAAAGGCGCAAGATCGCGAAGCCTCGAACGTTGATGCTCGAAGTCTTGCGCAACGAAGATGTCGCGTTGATTTTCGTCCCGAGCCCGACGTCTAGGCGTCGATGGGGGCTCGGGACTAGGCTCCTGCGATGAGGTGGCCCGCCCGATGCTGGTCGCGATTGAACAATTCGATCCGATACATGGCGAGAAGCATCATAGGCCCGGCAGCGCTGCTGTCAAATCGATCAACAGGCGCCGGCTTTTCGAGCGCTATTTTGGCGAGGGGAGGCGCCGAAGGGCGTTGCGGCGCGCCGCTCTACGACTACGCCGACCGCCTGGCCATCGACCAGGGCGGCCAGCTGCCGGCGACGATCCTGCTGCCCGACATGGCGGCGGTGGACCACACGAAGATCGCGGCCACGACGTTCCCCGTCTTCATGTTCCTGGGCCGCCACGACATCACCACCCCCGTCCTCGGTTGTCGAGCCCTGGCTCGCCCGCCTGAAGGCCCCTAGGAAGGAACTGGTCTGGTTCGAGAACTCTGCCCACCTGCCCCGCACTAGGAGCCGGGCAGGTTCCTGGTCGCCCTGGTAGACAGGGTGCGGGCCGCTGGCTGTGGAGAAGGGGCCGTCAGCGTCCTGACCAAGGCCCCGATCGAAGCGGCGGCGGAACGCTGATGCTAGAGGGCGGTCGGCTCTCGGTACCTTTGGCGAGCTACGATCAGTTCCTCATCCGTGAAGAGGTCGCGCCATTCCGGCTTTTGAATCAGAGCTTCGACACTCAGGTGAGATAAGCCTTTATCGTATAGACGGGCCAGTCCCTCGCTGCCCGGGCCGGGGCGTAGTAGGCGCTTCGCCGTGGCCAACCCTCCATGCTCGTTGATGAGCCCAAGAAAGTAATTGGCGGTATATCCGTGACGGTGCGCGGTTTCGTAGATGTTGCGCATGGCGCGTTCAAAAGCCGCCATGCGTGCGGGGGGCGACTGCTTTTCACGGGGCTCGGGCTGGGTTTCGGCTGTCCTCAGGCGTTTCATGGCCAGTGGAAATGGGATGACGCCATCCTTGGCGTTCGCCAGGATCGTCGGCAAATGGCGAACTAGACGTTCTTTTTCGTCATCGTCGAGCTTTAAGCCGAAGAAGCCTGGAAGTCGTATCGCGGGTTGTTTTCGAACATACCGTAGAGCGTTCTGCATTCCGGTAATGGCGGTGCTTCGCCAATAGCCGTTGAAGGTCGCCGGTTTGTGGATAGCATCAAATTCGACGATCCAATCGCCTGCTTGCAGCAAATCGGTCCAACCTTCGTAAGCGTCGAAACCGTGCATTTTCGGAGTCGTTGCTATGGTGCGAGCTATTTCTTGCCGGGCTGTCGAGGTGACATCATCGGCGAATACGACCAGCTTGAGCTTTTTCCAGCCGGCGTGTTCGGGTGCTGCGAAGTAAGCGTTTAGAAGGCTCTTCATCGCGCTTCCGGGAGGCGTTTGAGCTCGACGTGTTTTCCAAAGTTCTTTCGCTCTCAGAATGTCGGATTCGCCGATTGGGCTTCCCGCTTGCCAGTGCATGTCGATCCATTCCTTGCTTTCGGTGAGGATCTGCGGGTCTGAGATCAGTAGGTTGGCTTCCCTCCAACCGCTGAGAGGGGAAGCTTCGACAGCCAAGCCATTGCTGGATGCGTTCGACGAGCCGATCACGACGGCTTTCGGCGTCCAGTAGACCTTGCCATGAAGTTGTGGGTGCGTGCGCACCTTCGCGCCTAGCGCCTGTAGGGCGGCAATCTCATTGGGATTACATGCGCCGGACTCGAGATTGCAGAGAATTTCCAGATTGAGGCCCTGGCGGTTTAGCCCCAGCTGTTCGATCGCGCCCTTGCCCCAGAAAGCAACCGCCAAGCGAGCCTTTGGGGCATCGGCTATGATCGTGCGAATGGCTTCCAACGCCTGCATCTCGTCCAGAAACCGCATTCCGTTTCCCCTGGCTGTCGTGCTCGGCTTCGTCCCCTTTTGATCCAAAGGGGCGAGTTCATGTACGATAGTCGTACACGTTGGCGTTCCCGGCTATGAGCATGGGCCGCTCGCCAGACCCGGACCCAGCATGCCCGCCACCACCTCCACCCCATCCCCTCGCGGCGTCGCCCTGGTCACCGGCGCGGGCCGGCGGATCGGGCGGGTGTTGGCGCTGGAGGCGGCGCGGGCGGGGTATGACGTGGCGGTGCACTACCGCTCGGCGCGGGGCGAGGCCGACGAGGTCGTGGCCGAGATCGCCGCCCTGGGCCGCCGGGCCGTCGCCGTGCAGGGCGAGCTTGCCGATCCCGACATCGGCGCGGCCCTGGTCGGGGCGGCCGCCGCGGCGGTCGGACCGCTGACCCTGCTGGTCAATTCCGCCTCGACCTTCGAGGACGACCGCATCGGCGCCGTCACCGCCGACAGCTGGGACCGCCACATGGACGCCAACCTGCGCGCGCCGGTGCTGCTGGCCCAGGCCTTCGCCGCCGCCCTGCCGGCGGAAACCAAGGGCCTGGTGGTCAACCTGGTCGACCAGCGGGTGCTGAAGCCCAACCCGCAGTTCTTCAGCTACACCGTCTCCAAGGCCGGTCTCTGGTGGGCGACCCAGACCCTGGCCCAGGCCCTGGCGCCGGCCGTCCGCGTCAATGCGATAGGGCCTGGACCGGTGCTGGCCTCGGTGCATCAGGCCCCCGGCGAGTTCGAGGCCGAGGCCGCCGCCACCCCCCTCGGCGCGGCCGTCGATCCGGCCGAACTGGCCGCCGCCATGCGCTATCTCATTGACGCGCCGTCGGTCACGGGCCAGATGATCGCGGTCGACGGCGGCCAGCACCTGGCCTGGCGCACGCCCGACGTCCTCGGTTCCTGAAAGCCTCCGCCGTGTCCGCCTCCCCCCGCTCCGAAACGCCGTTCGCGGCCCCTGTCGCCTCCGGCGCTCCCGCCCCGATCGTCAAGGTCATCGTGACCAAGGTCTTCGTGCGCGGCCTCAAGGTCGAGGCCGAGATCGGCGTCTACGACCACGAGCACGGCCGCGTGCAGCCGCTGGTCATCGACGTCGAGCTCGATGTCGCCGCCGTGCACTGCGAGCAGCTGGGCGACACGGTGAACTACGAGACCATCCGCAACGCCGCCCAGGACATCGCCGCCGCCGGCCATATCGACCTGGTCGAGACCTTCGCCGAGCGCCTGGCCCAGGCCTGCTTCGACGACCATCGCGTCACCCGCGCCCGGGTGCGGGTGGAAAAGCCCCTGGCCCTGGCCCCGCACGCCGCCGCCGCCGGCGTCGAGATCACCGCCGTCCGGGGGTGAGCGACCTGCTCCACAAGGCGCGCCTCGCCCCGTTCCAGCCCGAGACGGCCTGGAGCCTGGAGGGCGGGACGCTGGTGGAACGGCGCGGCGGCCGCGAACGCCGCTTCGACCTGCAGGACCTCACCCGCTACCGCCTGGCCATGCCGCGCGGCGGCGGCCGCCAGCGCGCCCTGATCCTCAGCTTCGGCCGCCGCAAGCTGGCGATCGCCTCGCAGAGCTGGCGCGGTCCCGGCCGCTTCGACGACCGGCTGGAGAGCTTCTCGCTGCTGGCCCGCGCGCTGGCCGCCGTCGGCGCCGACCTTGCGCCCCGCGCCCGCTTCGAGACCGCCGGCTTCAAGCTGGCCGACGCCGTGACCCTGGTGGCCGGCCTGCTGGCGATCGGCACGCTCACCCTGCTGCTGCTGGCCGTGTCGTCCTCGATGCGCGGCATGGCCATCGACGTCGCCGCCCGCATGGCCTTCCTGCTCCTGCTGCTGTTCGCCGCCGTCCCGTGGCTGCCGCGCGGCGAGACGCTGGACCCGCACGACCTGCCGACGCGGTGGCTGCCTTAAGATCCTCCCCCTCTGGGGGAGGTGGCGCGAAGCGCCGGAGGGGGACGTTTTCAGCTTTCGACGCGCCGACCTTCCTCCTCCCGTAAAATCCCCGCGAAAGCGGGGACCCAGGTGTTTTATCGTCGAGCGCTTCACGTTTCAGAAAAAGCCTGGGTCCCCGCTTTCGCGGGGATTTTACGGCGTTGGGAGGCTGGGAAGCGAGAAGCTGTCTTCCGCCACCTCTCCGAACCTTCATTTGCATCGCCGCGCGTTTTTGGCGAGCATCCGGAAAACATCGCTTTTCAATGAAGGACGCCCGTGACCGATCCCGTGCAAGACCCCGCCGTCCCGCCCGCCTTGCAGGACGACAAGACCATGGCGATCGTCGTCTACGCCTGCTACCTGGCCGGCTGGGTGACGGGCTTCTCGCCGATCGTCGGCCTGGTGCTGGCCTATGTCTCCAAGGGCTCGGCGCCGGAATGGCTGCAGAGCCACTACGTCTTCTCCATCCGCACCTTCTGGCTGTCGCTGCTGTTCGCGGTGATCGGCGTCCTGACCCTGATCATCGGCGTCGGCGCCCTGATCCTGGTGGCCGTCGGCATCTGGGTGACGGTGCGCGCCGCCGTCGGCCTGTCGTGGCTGCTGAAGGGCCAGGCCTATCCCACGCCGCGCAACTGGATGCTGTGAGCCGATGAGCGACTTCATCCAGGCCGACCTCGATCCGTCGGCGGAACGTCACTCGGAGGACAAGATCCTGCCGGGGGTGGTCTACGGCCTCTACCTGCTGGGCTTCACCAACGGCCTGACCTTCTTCATCGGCCTGATCGTCGCCTATGTGCAGCGCGGCTCGGCCGGGCCGATCAACGAGAGCCACTACACCTTCGCGATCCGCACCTTCTGGCTGTCGATCGCCTGGTTCCTGATCGGCGCGATGCTGGTGCTGTTCGGCATTCCGCTGGTGCTGGTGCTGATCGGCGTGCCGATGCTGATCGCGGGGGTGGCGATCCTGTCGGCGATCAGCCTGTGGTTCGTGATCCGCTGCATCGCCGGCATCGCCTATCTGGTGAGGGGCGAGGCCTATCCGCGTCCGCGCGCGTGGCTGATTTAGAGGCAGACTGCGCCGTGGGCGCCTGCACCGGCGTCGTACAGGTTATCGGTGTTCCCCTGACAGGCGAGCAGGCTCGACGCGACCCCCTCGCTCCTATGACTTTCCGCCCCTGGCGGACGGACGTCGTGGAGGGGGCGACATGCTGGCTCGCATCGTAGGGATCATCTTGGGGCTGATCCTGACGACGTCGGGATACGTGATTTCGGGTCTGGGCGCGCTGGGGACGTGGGCCGCGGACTGGGATCTCGGCCCGTTCGAGCCGCACCGGCCGTTCGCCGGTTGGGCGGCGATGACGATAGGGGGGATCCTTCTCGTCGCCGCCCTAACTCCTCGAAAGGGGATGCCGCGAAGAGGTGCGAGCCGCACCGAGTCGCGGACCAAGAGGAGCGCCCGTGGGGACGGGCGCTCCTCGGCCGGTCCGGCCGTGCTGGATCTGGGGGAGGCCGTCGCGACGCCGGCGCTGGCCGTCGAGCCCGCGCCGGCCGCGACCCCGGTCGTGCAAGTCGAACCCGCCGTTCAGTCCGAGCCTGTCCTGCCAGAGCCGGTCCAGCCCGAGCCCGTCGCGGCCGTCGCGCCGCCCCCTGTCGCGCCTGCGCCCGTCGTCCAGCCGGCGCCGGTCGCCCTGCCGCCGGCCGAGGCGGATTTCGAGACCCTGCGCGCCGAACTGCTGACGCTCACCGCCGCCGAATCCTGGAACCCGGCCGCCCGCGTGCTGGCCCGGATGGTCCGCGCCGCCCGCACCGACCGCGAGCGCGCCGTCGCCCACCGCGACCTCGGCGACTTCGCCGCCGGCCAGGGCCGCCACGACGACGCCGCCGAGGCCTATGAAGAAGCCGTCTCCTACGCCCGCTCGGTCCGCAAGGCCTCGCCGGGCGATCCGTCGGCGGACGAACTTCTGGCCGGCGCCCTGGCCGGGATCGGCGACGTCGCCGAGGCCGAAGGCCGCCTGAACGAGGCCCTGTCGGCCTTCGAGGAGGCCCTGACCCTGCGTCGCTCGCCCGGCGGCCGCGAAGCCGTCGACCCCGGCGCTCAACGGGCGCTGTCGGTGGCGCTGGAGCGCCTGGCGGACCTGCGCGAGGACCGCGGCCACCGCATGCGCGCGCTCGACCTCTATCGCGAGAGCTACGACGTCACCGCCCGCCTCGCCGCCGCCGACCCGGCCCGCTTCGGCCTCGACCTCGCCGCCACGCGTGCGAGGCTGGCCGAGATCGAAGCCAAGGTGGCGGGCTGAGAGTTTCCCTCTCTCTTTGAGAGAGGGAGGGGCCCGCGCCGATAGGCGTGGGAGGGTGAGAGGTAACAAATTCTCCGAATGAGGCGCGGCAGGGCCGGCCGCAGACTCAGATGTTCCGATATCTCTGACGCCACGTCTTCGAGCCTGGTCGCTCGACGCAACCGAACACGCCGGGATCGGCCTGCAAGCGGTGAAACCCTCACCCTCCCACCGCTTCGCGGCGGGCCCCTCCCTCTCTCAAAGAGAGAGGGAATATCATTGCGGTTCCACACGCGTGGCGACGTCTAACCCTGGTCTGGTAAACTCCCGGGGGAAAACGCGATGGTCTACATGCGCTGGCGACGGTTCGTCGAAATGGCCTCGCTGGACCGTCCGTGGCTGGGCGACCTGATGGAGAAGCGCAAAGGCGAGGCGTTCCGCGCCGCCCCGGTCGAGCGCTGGGACCAGGAATATCGCGACGGCGTCTACGACCGCCTGCACCGCTCCGACCAGCGTCATCATCACCGCCTGCTGGCCGCCATGATCGCCGACCGCTGGCCAAAGGCGCGGGTGCTCGAGATCGGGGCCGGCGAGGGGGTGTTCTTCGAGGCCCTGCGCGCCCACGGCCCGGCCCGCTATGTCGGGGTCGACTTCTCCGCCCCCGCCGTGGCCAAGGGCGTCGAACGTCTGGCGGGGGAGATCGCCGCCGGCCAGGTCGAGCTGCTGCTCGGCGACGGGCGCACGTTCAGCACCGACGAGACCTTCGACGTCGTCGTGTTCTCCGAGTGCATCGAGCACCTGGGCGAGGTCGAGCCGCTGATCGCCCACTACCGATCGATGCTGGCCCCCGGCGGCGCGGTGGGCCTGACCATGTGGCTGTCGCTAAAGCCCCTGCGCCTGTGGCGGCGGCTGAAGGCCCTGGGCGCGGTGCTCGACGAGGCGGTGGTCAACACGCCGTGGGGCGGCGGCTGGCTGGTGGCGACGGTGGAGCCCCGCTGAAGCGGGCCCCCCTCCGGCCCTCCGGGCCACCTCCCCCAGAGGGGGAGGATCTAGCAAGACAGATGCTCCCCCTCTGGGGG